>NZ_KV796839.1:41589-85785 GCF_001809255.1 Moraxella sp. HMSC061H09 | reverse complement strand
TAAGTTATTGATATTTAATGGGTTATTTTTTAGCATTGGCATATTTATTTTGGACATAGGCTTCGGTCCTGGCAAGCCTATCAAGCGTGCCAACATCCATCCAGTGATCTGTCATATGCTCGCCACTCACCAACTGCTGATTGATGGCAGATTTTAAATAGGGTGCCAGTGGTGCAATTTGCCCTTGGTTCAGTGATGCCACGATTTTAGGCGACATGACGCTCATCCCTGCAAAGGTTAATGCGGTATGATCATCACTTTTTAAGCATACTTTTTCTTTGATTAGCCCAAAATCACCCTCAGGATGATGCTTGGGATTATCCACCAAGATTAGATGTGCCAAATGCTTATTAAGCTGATGATGAACCAGCCGATCAAACTCAAATTCCGTCCAAATATCACCATTAATCAAAATAAATGGCAAATCACACAACAAACCTTGATCCAAAGCAAATCTAATACCGCCTGCAGTCTCAAGTGGCTCACCTTGTTCAATAGAAAGTAAAATCTCAATGCCAAATTTTTTAGATAAATTGAGTGTCTTAAGTTCTGTGAGTAACACCTCAGATAGATAGCTGGTATTGATGACAATGCGGTGTACACCTGCCGTCGCCAAACGCTCGATATGCCATACAATCAGCGGCTTACCAGCAATTGGAATCAGAGGTTTAGGCTTTGTGAGCGTCAATGGACGCATACGGGTGCCTTTACCTGCTGCCAAAATCATCGCTTGCTGAATCATAACCGCTCCGATAAGTACCCAAATTTGGTGCTATAAGCAGGTAGTACCCTATTTTTAAGCCATGCCATAAATTCACCATAAATCGCATCATGACTACGCTCAGACAGCCAAGACAGCTCAGCCACCAAGTCGCTCATTACCTTGGGGATGTTTTTAAGATAGCGGTGCTTGCCATCACGCTCTGACAAGCGAATAAAAATCCCCAAAACTTTCAAATGACGCTGTATGCCCATTATATTGGTTTGTGAAATAAAAGTTCCCAAATCAACGCTGGGTTTAATCAATTGATAAAATTCATGCATACGCTTTTGGGCCCACACCTCATTATAATCAATATATGCATCTCGCACTAGACTGACCAAATCATAAGTATACGCACCAATCACCGCATCTTGAAAATCAATCACACCAAGATGATCACTGTCCTTATCCATCATCAAATTACGACTGTGGTAATCACGATGTACAATCACTTGAGGCTGCTTATTAATCTGCATGATGAGTGTTTGTTTTAAACTTTCCCATTTTTGAGCATCTTTCTGAGTTAGCCCAATTCCCAAATAAGGTAAAAACCACTCGCTAAATAAGTCCATTTCTTGGGCTAATTTTTCATTACTATACTTAGGCAAATCAGCTCCCTTAATCGTCTGTAGCTGAGCCAATGTCTGTAACGCCTTGGTGTAATAGCCATCTTTGTTATCAGTGTCTTTGGCAATGGCATGGGCAAACTCCACCGTACCAAAATCCTGTAAAAGCAAAAATCCCATCGCTTCATCACACGCCATAATATCAGGTACATTTACCGTTTCGCTCATGATACCTGCCACATGGATAAAATCTTGAATACTTTCTTTATCAGGTGGTGCATCCATCAAAAGATATGTCATCTCATGACCGCCCACCTCGCCACGCATGGGTAAATAAATGCGGTGGTAACGACGAAAACTGGCATCTCCCGATAAGCTTTCTACACGAAAGTCGGTCGCCAAATTTGCATTTAAAAATTCCATCATCTGAGTGTGGCGTACATCGCTCATAAATTTTCTCAACTGTTGGTGATATCAAAATGACAGTTTAGCGGATTTTGGTGGTTTAAACCAGTATCGTTATACAAAATAATCAAGCATTTGACAAACTTTTGTCTAAAAAGCGTCGTCAAACATTGATTGCGCTACCAAGTATCTCATCATACCTAGATTAAAATTTCATCCATAAAACCGATAAAATAATCGCACCAAACGCTCAGAATGGTGTAAAATAGCAAAAATTTATCTGTATTCGTAAGGTTTGGCTGTGATTCGCTCTCGTATTCTTTGTGCAAGTTTAATGCACACCGCTCATCACCATCGCTCAAAGACATATTTGACTACCGCTATTCGTTACGCACTATTTGGTATCGCCAGTTTGCCATTTGTCATACCAACTTATGCAGAACTCAATACCAGCCGTTCACTGACAGTCGTTGGTGCTGACAGCTCAAAAAATTTGCCTGATACACCAAATACCAAACCCAATACTGTCTTAGCCTTAGACGCCCATCTACAAAGTCATGATGATACTGCCAATGCCTTTGATGGCTTTGATTTTGAAGTTATCACACAGCAGGCAGCCGAGCAGACAAGCAGTCAAGCAAATCAAGGCAATCATCAGATGAGTCAGCTTGACGCCTTTGCTAGTAAGTCAGACAATCCAAGTTTAAACACTGCCAGGCTGACGGATAAGCATGATACACCCTCTGCCAGTAAAAGCTTAGCCAAATTAGCCGAAAACTACCATATTAAGTCCGATCCAGACGCTCATCGTTGTCAGGGTATGTGGATGCAGCCAATCCACCAAGCAACACACACAAACCGCCCTACCACCCCAAAACTGGATGAAAATGGTAATCCGATTACAGAAGATGGTATTTTTGCTCAAGCTGATTATGGATATTATGACGCTCAAACTTATGCCGAACTGTCTGGCAATGTCATTATGGAACAAAACGGTCGGCGTGTAACCGCTGATAAGCTTACTTTAGACACCCAAACAGGGCAAGCCACTGCGTCAGGTCAAGTACAATTTAGTGATGGCGGTGCAAGTGATCACAGTGCTGGCATTATTGGCATGGCTGAAAACTTAGTATACCATACAGATGGTCAGACAGCGACCGCACAAGATGTTGCTTTTGCAAGCACTACCATCAATGCTCACGGTTATGCCAGTCAAATGGATAAAATAAGCAGTAGCGAATATCGGCTTCAACATGTCATGTTCACCACCTGTCCACCCACAGAACGCAAATGGTACTTAGATACTGATAGCATTGATATCAATACCGATACAGGTCGTGCTATCGCCAAAAATACCACCTTGCGTATCAAAAAAGTACCTGTCTTTTACCTGCCCTATTTTAACTTTCCGATCGATGCTCGTCGCTCTTCTGGATTTTTATTACCATCAATGGGATTTGGTGCATCGGACAGTTTTGAAATTAGTACGCCTTATTATCTGAATTTGGCACCAAATTATGATGCAACCATTACGCCAACTGTATTTACTAACCGCAATCCTATGCTGACTGGCGAATTTCGTTATCTGACCCAAGATTATGGATCAGGGGTGTTGACTGCTTCGTACCTTCCAAAAGATCAGCAATATCATGATAAAGACCGTAGCCGAATACAATTTGATCATACATGGCAACCCAAGCAGTTTGATAAAATTACCACTTACGCACAATATCAATCTGTTTCTGATGCCAATTATTTATCAGACTTTAATGCCTTGGGTGTTGAGAGTGCTAAGCTAAATCTACCAAGACGCATCGGCACAAGCTTCTTGGATGAAAATGTCTCAGCTGATTTAAGATTTGAAGATTTTCAGCGTTTAGACGGTTTTGGCTTAGATGGTCGGCCAATTACAGACAAAGATAGACCATATGCACGCCTACCACAGCTATCGGTCAACTATCGTTTGCCTCGCATATGGATGGGTACACCCAGCGGTCTTGAACTGGGTGGTATTCATAATTCTGCCTATTTCAAAAAATCCATTAAAGATAACTCTGAACCAGAAAAAAGCGGTGGTAGAATATTTAACCAATTCACAGCCAGTTATCCACTGCTTCGCTCTTGGGGTTATTTGACGCCAAAACTTAGCCTGACACATCTATATACCAGCTATGACGAAGACAGCTTAGCCGACCAAAATATCGCTAAGAAAAATGGTCGCCATTCGGTATTTGCACCGACGGTCAGCTTGGATGCTGGGCTATTTTTTGAAAAAGCGGGTGCACCATTTGGCATGCATCAAGATACAGGTGGCTATCAAGTACTGACACCAAGATTACACTATACTTACACGCCTTTTAAAGATCAACACAATGTACCAAATTTTGAGACAAAAATTGCACAGCTTAGCTATGAGCAGCTTTTGAACAATAACTGGTTTTTGGGTCATGATCGCATTCAAGATTTACACGCCGTCACGCCTGCAGTCAGCTACCGTTATATAGATAAAATGGGCAGGACACGCTTTGAAGGCGGGATCGCAGAACAGATTTTATTGAGTCATATCCGTGTTGGTATCAATGACAGCGAAAGCTATAGCAGCAGAAGCTCTGGTTTGGCATGGCAAGCCAGCCTACAGCCAAAAGACAATTTATGGTTTGATGCATCAGGTTCATTTAGAACAAATTATGATTTGAGCAGTATTGTGGCACAAATTCGCTATCGTCCAAGTGATCGTAAGTTATTTAACCTAGGTATTGTCAAAAGAAAAGAAAATCGTGCTTTTAATCAATCAGCATTATCAGCATATACTGCCTCCGCCATTTTTCCAATCAATAATCGCTGGCGTATGATGGGTCAACTACAATACGACTACAACTTAGATTATGTCATGGATTCTTTGATGGGGCTAAATTATGAAGATTGCTGTTATGGTTTGTCAATCTATGCAAGACGCTATCGTGATGCTTTCAATCCACATTTATCACCTGATACTGCAGTAATGGCAGAAGTTCGCCTAAACGGTATCGGTGGCGGCGGTCGTTTGAATCGACTTTTGAGCGAAAAGGTACTAGGCTATGATCAGGTTCAAAATGCTTGGAGACATGATTACTAAATGCATGCCAGCCGTAGCCTCAAATAGAGCCTAAAATTCATACCACCATATCAGCAAATACTATGCCGTTTGGTTTGACGCTCAAGCAGACAAGTGCTAAACTCTACGCATTTAAGTTGATATTTTATTATTCACAATTAAGGATTATCCAATGCAAGGTAAATTTATCATCAAAACTTTAACCGCTGCTGTCATCAGCTGCACAAGCCTTGTGTCACAAGCATCAATCAGCGGAAATAGTCATGACGGTATTGTCGCTGTTGTCAATGATGAAATTATTTTAAAAAGTGAGCTCAATCAAGCCACTGAGCTGGTCGCAACTGAAATCCAAAAAAACGGCGGCAATGTCACTCAAGATCAAGCACAAACGCTGGCTTTAGATGAGCTAATCAATGAAAAACTTCAGCTTGCCATCATTAATCGTGCTGGTGTCGTTCCAAATGATGAGGTGATTGATCAGCAGTTATTACAAATTGCCCAATCCCAAGGCGTGAATAGTTTATCAGAGTTTCAATCCAAACTTGATGCCGAGCGTGCAGGCAGTTATGCTGCGTTGCGTGCAAACTTAATTCAAGATGCCGCCATACAAGCATTATGGCAAAATCAGATTCAAAGCCGTGTACGTATTACCGACGATCAGATTGATGCTTTTTTAAGCAGTCCTGAATCAGCACGCTTAAATCAAGTTCAGTACCGCCTTTTACATATTCGTGTGCCTTATCTTGATAATACTGCCAGCGAGCAAAACCGCCAGCAGGCCGCCTTAGTTGCTGAGCGTGTTAAATCTTCTTTAGATGCTGGCATGAATTTGGATCAAGCCATGCAAAATGCTCGTGGTGATTATACGCCCGATCTTCAAGGTGCTGATACTGGGCTGATTAATGCCACCGCTCTACCGCCAGCCATTGCTGCCAAAGTAGATAAGCTAACTATTGGACAAACATCAACGCCGATCGTTACCGTAAATGGTATTGATATCGTCAAAGTGGTTAATAAGCAACAACAAAATCAAGTCATCGTACCTAAATGGCAAACCAGCCATATTTTGGCTCGTATTGATAGCAATCAAAGCAGTGATATCGCTGAACAAAAAATCAATGCCATTTATCAACAATTACAACAAGGTGCCGATTTTGGGACCTTGGCGGCAACTTATTCAGATGACACAGGTTCAGCTTCACAACATGGCAGTTTAGGCTGGGTTAATGAAGGCGATATGGTGCCAGAATTTGAAACCATGATGAAAAATACAGCAAAAGGTGATTTTTCAACACCATTTCGCTCTCAATTTGGTTGGCATATCCTAAAAGTCAACGATATTAAACAACATGATATTACCGAGCAATATCGACGCAACGCTGCACACGAATATCTATTCTTGCGCAGCGCACCACAGGCTCAAGAAGATTGGTTGCAAGAATTACGCTCAAGTGCTTATATTAAAATTTATGAATGAATAAAAATAAAAATACCGAAGATTTATACTTCGGTATTTTTTACTCAGGTTATTAAGGCAAATAAAATCATCTTGGGAATTTAAGCAAAGCTAACTAAGATATAAAATCTGGCTAGCTTATATATAAAGCTATTTAAGTACTGTCAATGGATCAACATACACGCCATTTCTAGAAATTCTAAATTCAAATAGTGCCGCACCGCTTGGCTGATTTTTCATGCTTGCAATACGCTGACCGGTACGCACCGTATCGCCTGTTTTAACTTGAGCGTCCTTAATATGGATATAGCTTGAAACAAATCCATTGGTATGCTGAATCACAATACTCGCCCCGTCCATATTGTGATCAGCTTGAATGACTGTGCCTGCATTACTGGCGTTAATTAAATCGCCATCTCGTCCAGAAAACCACATGCCATTACTGGTAACAGTTGAGCCGGCCACTGTCGCCGTACCAAAGCGTCGAACCACTGGATTGGTCGCACCAACAGGATAGCGAAATTGCATCACCCCTGAGCTACCCGTGGCAAATGGTGCTTCTGTCACTGGTGGGGCAACTGGTGCTGGCTGCTGAACCACAGGCGGAGTCGGTGTGGGTTTTTTTACCACAACAACAGGTGGCGTGGGTTTTTGTACGGCAGGATGCTGCTGTACTGGTGGTCTGCTTGACTGAACCGCCACAGGCGAAGGTGTGTGAGCTGTATTCACACCAGAGCTGATACTACGCTCACGCACCTTGAGATCACCTGACCATAAAGTCAGCCATTGACCTGTATAAATCGTATAACTGCTATTTAGATTATTAATGTGTCCAATCTCACGCCAATTTAATCCATAACGCTGAGCAATCTTACTGACAGTATCGCCCTGCTTCACCTGATAGCGATTTGGTACGCCCTGACTGTCCGTGATAACCTGTGAACCTATTGCCAAACCACCTGAACCTGAAGTACGATGACTGCCCGAACCTGAGGTGCTATTATAGGTTGGCTTACTGGCACATCCTGCCAAAATGCAAGTGGTGATCACACCAAAAATCAAGCCCAATCGCTTGATGGGTTTTTGATTTTGTGAATTGATTGCTATCGTCACAGTCATACTCCAGTACCGAATGATTTATTAAGCAGATTTGGCAAATGATTTTGTCCAAATTTGAATGACAAATACCCTATTGTAACATGGGAGCAGTTAACGCAAAACCCACAATAATTGAGCTTTTGTATTTTTTTGTCAAAGTTTTTTGCCAAAATAAAAATAACAGCATAATATAATTTATAATATTTTAAATTAATATTATAAATCAATAATTATCAAAAAACGACTAAAAACCTTTAGCCGTTTTAACTGTAAATTCAGATGACTCAATCAAAATAGCGTTGGCTTAGTAATCGCCAATACAATAATACCCACATAAGCCACCGAAGCAATCATCAGTCCTGCTTTGGCTTGGGATGGGGTATTGGTATAATGACGCTGTGCCTTAATGGTGGCGGACGCAGCAACAATCAGTAAAACCAACTTGGCAAGTGCCCAATGCTGAGTACCTGCAACCTGATAAATCTGCCAAAATAATCCCAATCCAGTCAAAATAACCGCTGTATAAAATACATGATTTAAGATTTTGAGGGTATTGGATGCTTTTGGTGTTTTGCCCATAAACATTGGTAATGCTTGTAATATAAAAATAAACAGCACAATAATCGCCAAAAGCATGTGTAAATGTTTCATAAAAATCTCTAATGATTATGCATAAATCACTTCCAAAATCTCAAACTCAGCCAGTCCACTGGGCGTTTGGATTTTGGCTTCATCACCTTCAGATTTACCGATAAGACCACGCGCAATCGGTGAATTGACCGAGATTTTACCGACTTTAAAGTCTGCTTCATCATCACCGACAATTTTATAGCGACGCTTAGCACCATCATCCATGTTTTCAAGCACAACAGTCACCCCAAATACCACTCGTCCCTCTTTGGGCAGTTTAGCAGGGTCGATGATTTGAGCCCCACTAAGTTTGGCTTCGATGTCACGAATGCGAGCTTCACAAAACCCTTGTTGCTCACGGGCGGCGTGGTATTCGGCATTTTCTTTTAAATCACCGTGTTCACGAGCTTCGGCGATTGCGGTGGTAATGCGTGGACGCTCAACGGTTTTTAGCTGTTTTAGCTCATCTTCAAGCGCTTTGTGCCCTTCTGGCGTCATTGGATAGCGTTGCATAATTTTCCTTTCAATGTTTATGATTTAAATCAATTTAAGTTAATTCATCAAACATTAACCCAAAAAATCATTTAAATAAAAATATTAAAAATGTAAAAAAACTTGCCAAATACGATATCTGGCAAGATTTTGTTAAATCAGATTTATTAATATATTGTACTGAGTTTTAGAAAAAATGCAAGCTTAATTTGGTAAATACTCCAAAGTACAAATATTAAGTTGCATCAAGTAACATAAATTTGCTCAACACAAATGCGTGAGCAAATTTATCCCAATACTTTTATGAAGCATACAAATCTTGCAGCTTATAAACATCAAACGGCAAAGTCGTCTCATAGGCTTCACACACCGCACGCCCTGCGTTGAGTGTATTTGCAACCAGTATTTTATTTTGCAAGGCTTCACGGCGAATTGGGAACGAGTCTTTTAATGCCTGCTTGCCCTCTGTGGTATTAATGGCAAGGTGAATTTGGCCATTTTTCATCATATCCACGATGTGAGGGCGACCTTCACTGACTTTATTAACACGCTTACACGCTACGCCAGCACCTACCAGCATATCATGTGTACCGCCTGTGGCAACGATGTTAAAACCAAAGCCTGCCAAGCGTTTTGCCACATCTACCACGCCCGCTTTGTCGCTATCACGCACCGAGATAAAGACCGTTTTGGTCTCCCCCTCTTGTGGCAGCCCTGTCAATCTATCACCACTGCCCAGTGTTGCCTTATAATACGCCTCACCAAAGGTCTGCCCCACACCCATCACCTCACCTGTAGATTTCATCTCAGGGCCAAGAATGGGGTCAACGCCTGGAAATTTGGCAAAAGGAAATACCGCTTCTTTGACTGAATAATGACTTGGTACAATCTCTTGGGTGAAGTTTTGCTCTGCCAAAGTCTGTCCTGCCATACAGCGAGCGGCGACTTTTGCCAAAGACACGCCGATACATTTGGAGACAAATGGCACGGTACGAGACGCTCTTGGATTGACTTCTAAGACATAGACTGTTTCGCCTTTGATGGCAAATTGTACATTCATCAAGCCGACCACACCAAGCTCTTTTGCCATGGCGACGGTTTGGCGACGCATGTCATCTTGAATGTCATCACTTAATGAGTAAGGCGGAATGGAGCAAGCAGAATCGCCCGAGTGCACGCCTGCTTGTTCAATGTGCTGCATGATGCCACCAATCACCACCTCTTTGCCGTCCGATACGCAATCCACATCCACCTCAATGGCATCATCTAAGAAATGGTCAAGCAGGACAGGCGCTTCATGAGACGCTTGCACCGCATCACGCAAGTAGCGTTTAAGTTCATCTTCGTTATAGACAATTTCCATGGCACGACCACCCAAAACATATGATGGGCGTACAACTAAGGGGTAGCCCACTTTCGCCGCCTCACGAATGCCTTCTTCTGATGATTTGACAATGCTGTTATTGGGCTGTCTTAGGTTTAGCTTGTTAATCATCTGCAAAAAGCGTTCACGGTCTTCGGCTCGGTCAATGGCATCAGGACTTGTGCCAATGATGGGAACGCCTGCTTGTTCTAGGCTACGGGCAAGTTTTAGTGGCGTTTGTCCGCCATATTGCACAATCACACCCTTGGGCTGTTCGGTGCGTACGATTTCAAGCACATCTTCTAGGGTGATTGGCTCAAAATACAAACGGTCTGATGTGTCATAGTCGGTTGAAACGGTCTCAGGGTTACAGTTCACCATGATGGTTTCATAGCCATCTTCACGCATGGCAAGGGCGGCGTGGACGCAGCAGTAATCAAACTCAATGCCTTGTCCGATACGGTTCGGGCCGCCACCGATGACCATGATTTTGTCTTTATTTGATGGGTTGGCCTCGCACTCTTCATCATATGTTGAGTACATATAAGCGGTTGATGTTTCAAATTCAGCGGCACAAGTATCCACCCGTTTATACACAGGATAAATGCCCATGTTCCAACGGGTTTTGCGAAATTGTTTTTCAGACACGCCCATCAATTTGGCAATGCGTGCATCAGAGAGTCCTTTTCGTTTAAGACGGCGTAGCAAATTGGGGGTTAAGTCGCCCATGCCAAGGGTTTTTAGCTGATTTTCTGTATGAACAATGTCCTCAATCTGCACCAAAAACCATGGGTCAATGTTGGTGTCAGCAAAAACATCATCAACCGATAAGCCAAAACGCAGTGCATCAGCGATATAAAAAATGCGTTCTGGGGTGGGGGTTTTGAGTTTGAGTTTTAAGGTGCTGATGATGCTGTCATCATTTTGTTCAAAGTCTAATTGCTCATCAAATCCTGCCACCCCTATTTCCAGACCACGCAGTGCCTTTTGCATGGATTCTTGAAAATTACGCCCGATTGCCATCACCTCGCCAACCGATTTCATTTGAGTGGTTAGCACGCTCTCAGCTTGGGGGAATTTTTCAAAGTTAAAGCGTGGCATTTTGGTAACCACATAGTCAATGGCAGGCTCAAAACTCGCTGGAGTTTTGCCCCCTGTGATGTCATTTTTTAGCTCATCTAGGGTATAGCCGACGGCAAGTTTGGCAGCGATTTTGGCAATGGGAAAGCCTGTCGCCTTAGATGCCAATGCTGATGAACGGCTAACTCGTGGGTTCATCTCAATCACCACCATACGCCCTGTTTTTGGATTGATGCCGAATTGGACATTTGAACCACCTGTCTCCACACCAATCTCACGCAACACAGCGATGGACGCATTACGCATGATTTGGTATTCTTTGTCGGTTAAGGTTTGGGCAGGGGCGACGGTGATGGAATCGCCTGTATGTACACCCATGGGGTCAAAGTTTTCAATGGAACAGACGATGATGCAGTTGTCTTTTTTATCACGCACCACCTCCATTTCATACTCTTTCCAACCGATTAAACTCTCATCAATGAGCAGCTGGTGGGTGGGTGATAAGTCAAACCCACGCTCACAAATCTCAATAAACTCCTCACGGTTATAAGCAATGCCACCCCCAGAACCCCCCATGGTGAATGATGGGCGGATAATGCACGGAAAACCAACCTTAGCTTGAATGGCAAAAGCATCATCCATGCTCTGTGCAATTTCTGCTTTGGGGCATTCCAGACCGATTTTTTTCATGGCTTTATCAAACAGTTCACGGTCTTCGGCTTTTTCAATGGCTTCTTTGGTCGCCCCAATCAGCTCACAGCCATATTTGGCAAGCACGCCATGTTTGTCAAGGTCAAGCGCACAGTTAAGTGCCGTTTGTCCACCCATGGTTGGCAAAATGGCATCAGGACGCTCTTTGGCAATGATTTGCTCTACCGTCTGCCAGGTAATCGGTTCAATATAAGTGGCATCAGCCATGGACGGGTCAGTCATGATGGTGGCAGGATTTGAGTTTACCAAAATCACCCGATAGCCCTCTTCTTTTAAGGCTTTGCAGGCTTGGGCGCCTGAATAGTCAAATTCACAGGCTTGCCCGATGACAATGGGACCTGCCCCAATGATAAGAATGGATTTAATGTCGGTACGCTTTGGCATGGCGGTTCTCTTTGTTGATAAATTATTGATAATTTTTTTGATTGATAAAATGGGTTAAAAAAGTGTTGCCATCGCTTGTTCTTCTTGACGGATACGCTTAAATAAGACCAGCAAATAAATGGGCAAGCCAATCAATAAAACATACCACGCTTGACACAATAAGGCGATGCCAATCAGTTCAGGTATGATGTTTAAAAAATAATTGGGGTGGCGAAATGTTTTAAATAACCACGAACGATTAATTTGATGTTCTGGCAAAATATAGATTTTAACCGTCCAAATCTCCCCCAACTGCTTGATAATCAACGCCAATATCACAAATGAAGCACCTACCATCAGCGTGCCAACCAAGGATATGCCATTAAAAGCAGTGTCAGAAAGCCATACCGAGATAAAGCATGCCAAATAATAAAGCGTATGAACCACCGCAAGCACCGTAGAATTGGTTTTTCCGTATTGTATTGCCCCTTTGGCAATCAAGGCTTTTTCATGTTTAATGGAGACGGCTAAAAATAACAGTCTGATGATAAAAAATAGGATTAAAATGCTTAAAATCATTGTCATTGATGTTTTTTCCATTGAAATTAAAAATATAAATATGCCATGTTTCAAGTTGATTTTCATTGATATTTAACATGCCACAACCTGCCATGATAAGTTCGTAATTGGCACAAATCATTGCTATGCAATTCATTTAACGCTTGTTCAACCTTGTTTTAAGCAGAATGTCTGGCACAAAACTCACGCCACTAATGCAAACATTGCCAGTTCTTAGCTCGCCCCACGCCAAACTTTCATTGTATGCCACAAAACCATTGACTTTGCACGCAAATGCCAAGTCAAATTGACTGTCCGATGATAAAATAAATTGCCACGCATTTTTTAGATTTAACAGCACTTGCATGTCATGGGTTGAAATGCCACTCACACTCATGCCATCAATAATGGTTTTGCTCTGGGGAAAAGTGGTATTGACATTTTCCAAGCGTGACATGCTGTGAATGACTTCAACGATGTTTTTTTCGCCAAAAACCGATTTTGTTCAAGAGTTAGGTTGAATTTGTCAGCAAACATGATGGGCATATTCATTCAAAAAAATCTTCATCAATTTCACAAATTTCAAGCACTTCTTTGACTTGAATGCCCACTTTATATTTAATCATTAAACCAACCAGCTCTTGTCCACCAATCAGGACAATTCTGCCCAATAATTTTTGAGAAAATCCTTGGGCGGATTTGGTGAATGATGATGTGGTGATAAACACACCCCGTTCCACGCCATTGCCCTGTAATGCCCCTGAAAAGGATTGTAATTCTTTGAACCAATCATGTTATCACTGGCATATCTTTTGGCTTGAATGTAGATATTTTGAATGCCTAATGGGTCTTGTTTGATGACCCCATCAATGCCACCATCGTGTGATTTGCCAGTATGTTCAAACAAGTTTTCTTTACCGCCATATCCCATGGCAAGCAATAACTTTAATACCGATTTTTCAAAAAATAAAGGCGTGCCTTTTTGTAATTTATTTAACAGTTCAACTGAAATTTCTGTTTCAAGATTTTTAATGGCATTTTTGGCTTGGGTTTCAAAATCCATGTCATCATTATCATCAGTTTCAATGCTGGTCTTATCTGACAGTTTTTTCTTGCGTTTAATTTCTGCTCTGCTTTTTAAATAACTTTTCCAATCAGGTAAATCAGCTTCATCATACAGTTTTTCGCTAATGTGTGTTTTATTTTGCCACAGTGTCGCCATTTTTAAACCAATGGGTGTGATTTGATAGGTGGCTTTACTGATGCGATTTAAGATGCCTGCTTTGGTTCGAGAACTGATTGACCAAGCGATGGCATTTTCTACTTTTGGCTGACCACTATTAAAACGCAAAGTTAAAATTTCATCAGAAAATTCCCCCAATTGAATGACACCTTGATAAATCTCTTGGCGTTTACGAACTTTATTATCACTCATCAGCTTTAATGTTAAAGCACGGCATTTATCACGGTATTCACGATTATTAAAATTCATAACAGCTTTCCAAAAGAGCAAGTTATTTTAGATGGTGCGTTCCATAAAGCAAATTCACCCAATTTACCGTTCAAAATGTCACTGCCCAAATTCACACTTTCGCCTTTTGCATTTCCATAATGAATCTATCAAACAACACCGAACAATCATGTGGACCGGGGCTGGCTTCTGGGTGTCCTTGAAAGCCAAATGCAGGTTTATCGGTCAACTCAATGCCTTGATTTGTGCCATCAAACAGTGAGCGATGCGTGGCTTTAACATTGGCAGGTAAGGTCGCTTCATCAATGGCAAAGCCATGATTTTGTGATGTGATCATCACCGTACCATCTGCCAAATTTTGCACAGGGTGGTTTGCCCCATGATGCCCCGATTTCATTTTGATGGTTTTTGCCCCACTGGCCAGGCCCAATAATTGATGCCCCAAACAGATACCAAAAGTTGGAATCTCCGTTTGCTCAATGATGTGCTTGATATTGTCAATGGCATAGGTGCAGGCGGCAGGGTCAGCAGGGCCGTTGGAGAGAAAAATACCATCAGGGTTTTTTGCCAAAACCTCGCTAATTGGTGTTTGGGCAGGGACAACCGTCACATGACAACCCCTATCCACCAGCATGCGTAGAATGTTGGTTTTTGTGCCAAAATCATAGGCAACCACATGAAATTTTTTACTAATGTGTTTGCCAAGCTGTTTAAAATACCCGCCTGTTGGGCTGTCTGTTTTGCCATATTTGGCGGTGGTGGCAGGGTTGTCAGCAAGTTCCCAAGTGCCTTGTGTCCATTCAAATCCTTGTGGGTGGCAGCACTCTTTTGCCAAATCAAGCCCCGTCAAGCCTGCAAACTCTTTGGCAAGTTGCACCGCTTTGTTTTCATCGTCAGCTGTGATGTCCGTGTCGCTGTCTATGGCATAAATACAACCGTGCTGAGCCCCTTTATCACGCAAAATTCGGGTCAGCTTTCGGGTGTCAATTTCGGCAATGGCAACGGTGTCATGGCGTTGTAAAAAGTCGGTGAGTGATTCATCGTTGCGAAAACTTGAACTGATGATGGTGGCATCACGGATAATCAGCCCTGATGCCCAAATGCGATGTTCACTGCCAGACTCGCCATCTTCGCTGTTGGTGCCTGTGTTGCCAATGTGTGGGTAGGTTAAGGTAACCAGCTGTTTGGCGTAACTTGGGTCGGTTAGGATTTCTTGATAGCCTGTCATGGCGGTGTTAAATACCACTTCGCCAACGCTACTGCCCATTGCACCAATGCTGATGCCGTGAAAAATTGTACCGTCAGCGAGGGCTAAAATGGCTTTTTTTGCTATTTGAGCTGTCATGAATTTCACCCGAATTTTTTATTAGTATTAAACTTTTATATGATAAAATATTATAAATTAATTATTAAGCAATTTGCAATTTACCAAATTTTAGATAAAATTTTTTAGCGATTGACCGCTAAAAAATTATCATTACTGTCTGATTTTTTCCACAAAAAAGCGAATGATTAAAACAAATAACTCACCCTGCGTCTCTGCCAAGATAAAGTTATGTGGATTCATAATCACTCGCTCATCGTAGATTTTGCTTATTATATATAAAAAAATACAAAAAATCTATATTTTAATCCATATTTTGACTAAAAATTTTTACTCAACATATAGATTAAAATCGCTTTAGGTTTTATCAAGTACAACCGCTGCTGAATTAATACAATATCTAAGCCCCGTATCGGTGACATAATTATCTGGAAAAACATGACCCAAATGCCCACCACAATGATGGCAAGTGACTTCGATGCGACGCATCCCATGCGATAAATCCAGCGTTTCATCAACGACATTATCGCCGATAACCTTATCAAAACTTGGCCAGCCGCAACCTGAATGAAATTTGGCACTGCTATCAAATAGTGGCGTATGACAACCCTTACAGCGATAAATACCCTCCACTTCGGTATCGGTATAAAGCCCTGTGAAAGCTTGCTCGGTGCCTTTTTGTCTTAGGACATAATACGACAAATCATCCAAGCGATTTTGCCAATCTGCCTCACTCATCGTATTTATCACTGCTTTGTCAAGCGGATTCATCACTCACTCCTTCAAATTTCATCAGTATGCAAGATTTACTTGCATATCAAAATCTTAATTCATTAATCAAATTTGTAAAGTATAACTTGCAATTGATGATTTTATGGCATAAAATCATCAATTGCAATACAGGATATATTACCATGAATGACCCACAAAATACCATCATAAAACAAGGTTTGCGACTAAAATTACGGCGAAAAGCTTTGGGGCTATCAGCTGAAGCCTTGGCATCTAAGATGAGTGAGCTTGGCGTGCCTGTCAGTCGTGGTGCGATCGCCAATTGGGAATGCGGTAAAAATGGCATTGTCATGAGTAAATTACCCATATTAGCGGTAGCTTTAGGTGTCAGTGAAAGTTATCTTATAAGTGGTGATCATTTGACCTTACAGACAACCAAACAAAAAACCGTTAATGAAATTTGGCCAAAATCAACCCTCATCAAATCATCTGTTAATCAAACGCCCATTATTTTATCATCGGAATACGCCATCATGCCCCAAACCAAGCCCTTAAAAAAATCCAATAAACTTGCCAATGTTTGCTACGATATTCGTGGTGAGTTACTACAAACCGCCAACCGTATGGAAGCTGAAGGCCAGCGGATTATTAAGCTCAACATCGGTAATCCTGCCCCTTTTGGGCTATTAGCTCCTGAAGAAATTGTTCGTGATGTGGCGCTTAATTTGCCTGAAGCATCTGGATATTCTGATTCTCAAGGAATTTTTTCCGCCAGAAAAGCGATATTGCAATATTATCAAGGCAAGGGGCTGTTATCTGCGATAGATGTCAATGATGTTTATATCGGTAATGGTGTCAGTGAATTGATTGTCATGACCATGCAAGCGCTACTTGATGACGATGATGAGATTTTAATTCCGATGCCTGATTATCCTTTGTGGACGGCAGCGGCAAATTTAGCAGGCGGTAAAGCGGTACATTATCGCTGTCTTGAAGATGATCATTGGCAACCAGACTTAAAAGACATTGAAAGCAAAATCACATCACGCACCAAGGGTATTGTTATCATTAACCCCAATAATCCAACAGGTGCGGTCTATACTGATGAAATCCTAAAAAGCATTGCTGCACTTGCCAAAAAATATGATTTGGTGATTATGGCAGATGAAATTTATGACCGCATTTTATATGATGGCGTCACGCATACCCCCATGTGTACAATCACAAATGATTGTTTGGTTCTAACCTATAATGGGCTATCCAAGTCGCATCGCATTGCAGGCTATCGCGCAGGCTGGCTTATGGTTTCGGGCAAAAAACACCATGCCACCGATTTTATTGAAGGGCTGACCATGCTGGCAAGTATGCGTCTGTGTGCCAATGTTCCCGCCCAATACGCCATCCAAACAGCCATGGGCGGCTATCAATCAATGCAAGCTTTGACTGCACCGACAGGACGCTTATATAAGCAGCGTAATTTAGCGGTTGAGCGTCTGAATGCCATCAAAGGCATCAGCTGCACCATGCCCCAAGGTGCATTTTATTGCTTTGCTAAGATTGACCGTGATATCTACCCTATCGATAATGATATGAAATTTATGATGGATCTACTCATTGAAGAGAAAGTATTGATAATCCAAGGTACAGGATTTAACTGGGATCAGCCCGATCATTTCCGAGTCGTATTTTTACCAAATCTTATTGATTTAGAAGATGCCATGGACAGATTGGATCGTTTTTTTGCCAAAAAGCGTCGAGAATTTGGAACAAATTAACCCATCAGTCATGATAAAAACGCCTTGGCTTTTACATGGGGCGTTTTTTATGATTGGTCATGGCGATAATATCCCCAAAATCACTACCCATATTCCATTTTTGAATTTAAATTTTTGGTATCAAACACTTAACATAATGCAAAACAAATCAGCTAAGCCAAAATAGGATATATGAATGTACCAATACAGCTATGCCGACCAAAAGCTCGTTGATGAGCGAGTGTCACAATTTCGCAGCCAAACTGAACGCTTTTTATCAGGTGAGCTGCCTGAAGAGCAATTTTTACCTTTGCGTCTGCAAAATGGTCTTTATATTCAGCGTCATGCGCCAATGCTGCGTATTGCGATTCCTTATGGCTTAATGAGCAGTCATCAGCTGCGTACTTTGGCAGAGATTGCACGTGATTATGATAAAGGTTATGGGCATTTTACCACACGCACCAATTTACAATTAAACTGGGTAAAACTTGAAGAAGTGCCTGATATTTTGGCAAAATTAGCTGCCAATCAAATGCATACCATTCAAACTTCAGGTAACTGTATTCGCAACACCACCACCGACCCTTATGCTGGCATTCATGCCGAGGAGATTGCCGACCCACGCCCTTATTGCGAAATTATCCGCCAATGGAGTACTTTTCATCCTGAATTTGCCTTTTTGCCACGCAAATTTAAAATTGCCGTCATCGGCACAAGAACTGACCGTGCTGCCACACAGGTGCATGACATCGGTCTACATTTGGTGGAGCGTGACGGCGAAATCGGTTTTGAGGTCATTGTTGGCGGTGGCTTGGGTCGCACACCGATTATCGGGAAGTTGATTCATGAATTTTTACCACGCAGGCATTTGCTGAGTTATCTTGATGCCATTTTGCGTGTTTATAATTTAGAAGGTCGCCGAGATAATAAATATAAAGCACGCATCAAAATTTTGGTAGAAAGCTTAGGCAAAGATACCTTTATCCAAAAAGTCAATGATGAATGGCAAACTTTAAAAGATGGTGATTTGACATTAAGTGAGGCACATTTTGCTAAAGCCGAAAGCTATTTTACTACCCCAGCTTATGAGCAGATTGATCGCTTGGCAGTACAAACACAGTTAGATGAGTTTTTGGCTGATAAGGATTTTTACAATTGGTATGAGCATAACACTGTTGCCCACAAAATCAATGGCTATAAAGCCGTTGTCATCTCATTAAAGGCTGGCGTTGTTGATGGTAACTATGTGCCTGCAGGCGACATTACCGATGCACAAATGTTTGCACTGGCAGATTTGGCAGATGAATACAGCTTGGGCGAGATTCGTGCCACACATCAGCAAAATTTGGTACTTAGCGATGTTAAAATAACTGATTTATACATACTTTGGCAAAAATTAAGTGCACTTGACCTTGCTCGTGCCAATATCGGCACTTTAACCGATATGATCGTCTGCCCTGGCTTTGATTATTGTGCGCTTGCCAATGCCACCACCCACAATATCGCCGAATCCATCGAAAAACAATTCAATGACTTAGACTATCTGTATGACTTAGGCAACATTCGCTTAAATATGTCAGGCTGTATGAATGCATGTGCACATCATCATGTGGGCGATATTGGTATCTTAGGTGTTGATAAAAAAGGCGAGCATTGGTATCAAATTAGCTTGGGCGGCAATTCAGGCGAGCATGCCAAATTGGGGCAAATCCTTGGGCGTGCTGTCGCTGCTGACGAAGTTGCTCAAACCATCGCCACCATTGTAAATGTCTATAAAAATGAGCGTATAGAAAGCCATGGACATATCGAAAGCTTCGCTCAAGTCATTGAAAGACTTGGTATAACACCCTTTAAAACAGCTGTCTATCACTAATTATCTCATAAATATTTAAGATAATATAAAATATATAAATTTTTTATATTCAGGATAAATCATGAGTACAATCAAAGTTGATCGCCATACCAATTCAGAACCTGCCACGCTTGATCTAAGCCAAGCACTGACAGCTGACGCAACGCCCAATGACATTAAATCTGCCATCGCTCACCAAGATTGCCTTATTTTTTTGGTTGCTAACTTTATGGACGGTCGTATTTTTAGCCTAATTCGCCATACTAGACATCAAGGTTTTCAAGGTGAGATTATTGTAGGCGGTGAATTTGCCCTTGATCAGGCCAATTACTTTGTCAAATCTGGTGCGACGGCATTTTTGGTCGATGAAACCAATGTTGAGACACTAACAAAAACTTTGCAAGATTTGGCAACTGGTTATGATGGTAAGGCTGTTAGTCACTTACCGTTATTTAGTTAATATTAAAATAATAAAGTGAGCATTATGAATACTTTGCCATTATTTTTTAACCTAAATAACAAAACCGTGCTGATTGTCGGTGGGGGCGATATCGCCTACCGAAAAGCACAATTAATGGCAAAGGCTAAAGCAAAGCTTGTGGTGATTGCGAAACATTTTGAGGCTGAATTTTTGGATTTTTTACAGTCTCATCATCATGTATTTTTTCAAAAATCCTTTGAACCAATCGATCTTAATCAGCATACACCCGCTTTAGTGATCGGTGCAACCGATGACCATGAAGTAAATTTGACCATTCATCGTGCATCAAAAGCGTATGGTGTGCCAGTTAATATTGTCGATACGCCAGATTTGTGTGATTATATTTTTCCTGCTATTGTAGATAGAAACCCAATCGTGATTGGTGTATCCAGTAATGGCAAAGCGCCTGTACTTGCACGCTTAATTAGAGCCAAAATTGAATCATCATTGCCCAGTCGCTTAGGAGAGCTTGCAGACAAAGCAGGTAAATTTCGAGATACCATCAAAAACTCTCTACCCACCATCACTGAACGCCGATATTTTTGGGAGTCAATTTTTGATCGTGCCTTAAAAGATGAAACAATTGGCACACTCAGCGATGAGCTTAATCAATTTAAAAATCATGATACCCGCTTGGGTGAGGTCTATATTGTGGGTGCAGGGGTAGGCGATCCAGATTTATTGACTTTTAAGGCACTCAGGCTCATGCAACAAGCAGATATCGTACTTTATGACGCACTGGTATCAAATGACATTTTAGAGCTTTGTCGCCGTGATAGCCAAAAGATTTTTGTGGGCAAAAAAAGAAAAGATCACACCAAAACTCAAGATGAAATCAACCAACTATTAGTTGATTATGCCAAACAGGGGCATCGGGTATTACGCCTAAAAGGTGGTGATCCATTTGTCTTTGGGCGAGGCGGTGAAGAGATGCTCGCCTGCCAAGCTGCCCATATACCCTATCAGGTGGTCAGTGGGATTACAGCTGCGTTGGCGGCAAGCAGTTATGCAGGCATACCACTCACACACCGTGGTATCGCAACTTCTGTACGATTTTTGACGGGTTGTTATCAAACAAATGAGCCGTTTAATGGTCTAAATAGTACTTACCAAACTGATGAGACTTTGGTGTTTTATATGGGTCTGCACGCACTGACTAAAATTATTGATTCTTTAATCAGTGCTGGCCTGCCAAATGATTTACCCATCGCCATCATCTCAAATGCCAGCCTACCCACCCAGCAGGTGCTAACAGGTACACTGACAGATATTATTGAAAAAAAGCATCAATCCAATCTTATCGCACCTGCCATTATTATTGTCGGTCATGTGGTCGATTTGTATCAGCCATAATCATCCAAATTTGCCCAAGTTTTGAGTAACTCATAAAAAACTGAGTTGATTTTGATTGAAAAATTCATCAATATCAGTAATAATAACAGCTTGAAAAGCATATCACCAAACCAACCCCCAAGGTCTTGTACCTGCATGGGAGGATGATTCTGGTAGCTATGGTCAGTCATTTGCCATCATGCTACTTCTTGAGGATAAGCACCCCACACCCGCCCTACTGCCCAGCGACCCTGCCAAAAAAGCCGAGATTTTAAGTGTGGTGCAGCACATCGCTTGCGATATCCATCCACTCAATAATTTAAGAGTATTAAATTATCTAAAAAATAAGCTACACTTGGATGCAACTGGTGTTAATGCTTGGTACGCACATTGGATACAGTTGGGTTTTGATGCCTTAGAGACAACATTAAGCCAAACAGCGGGCCGATATTGCTTTGGTGATACACCAACCTTTGCTGATTGTTTTTTAATTCCTCAAATGTACAACGCCATTCGCTTTAATGTGGATCTGAGTGCCTATCCAACACTTTGCCGAATTTATGAATATGCCAACACTCAGCCTGCCTTTATTGCTGCTATGCCAAAAAATCAAGAAGATGCTGTTGAATGATTGGTTAATTAAAAATCCAATTAAAAAAGCCAGTAAAACACTGGCTTTTGATGGCTTAACTGTTGGCATGTCTTTTATTGTATTGAATCGAATTAAATACTGACAACACAATAAATGCAACGCCAATCAATCCAGTGATAATCTCAGGCACATGAAACCGTGTCGATAGCAACATAATGATGGCAAGCGCCCCGATGGCATAATGTGCACCATGTTCCAAATAAATAAAATCGCTTAAAGTCCCTTTGTTTACCAAATAAATCGTCATAGAACGAACAAACATCGCACCGATAGCCAAGCCAATCATAATGACGATCACATCATTCGTGATGGCAAAAGCACCAATGACACCATCAAAACTAAAAGACGCATCAAGCACCTCAAGATATAAAAAGCCTGCAATACCACCCTTTAGGATTGTGGATGATACGCCAGCGGTATTTGTGATCTCACGGCCTTTTGCGTCATATACCGCCGCCTTATCGTCACCATCACCCTCTAGGAGTGCCGATAGTACACTCACCCCCAAATAGACCAAAATCCCCCAAATGCCTGCGACCATGACGACACCTTGCTTTGCTTCTTCTACCCAGCTCATAGAGATCATCAAAACAACCAACGCAACAAACACACTCATGGCGTCTACTTTACTAAACTTGACCAAGCGAGACTCTAGCCACTTAAACCAATGCACATCCTTATCGCCAAACATAAAATTTAAGAACACCAGCAATAAAAACATTCCTCCAAATGCTGAGATTTCGGCATGATGTGCATTAAGATGCTCGGCATACTGGACTGGATTATTCAGTGCCAGATGAATCACCTCACCCATACCCAAATTGGCAGTTACTGCGACAATGGCGATTGGAAATATCAATCGCATCCCAAAAACTGCGATCAAAATACCTACGGTCAAAAAAATCTTTTTCCAAAAATCATTCCAACCCTTTAAAATAGAGGCATTCACCACGGCATTATCAAATGATAATGAAATCTCCATGATTGCCAAAATTGCTGTAATGCCCAGTGCCAAAAACATCTCAGAGATGCCACCATGGCTATACCCCCACCATGCTGCAATCACCAAGCAGACAAAAGTAAAAATGATATCAAATAAAAAATGTCGCATAACTGCCTTTATATTATATTAAAAAATATTATATTAAAAATAATTATTTATATTGTATTAAAAATAATTATCAAAAAATCGCCCAGAGAACATCACTACCGAGCGACAGGATTTGCAATTGGCTTAAGAATAATTATACCGCTAAATTCCATACCAATCAATCGACGAATATGTCAGATCTATCATCAATACCACGATGACTTGTCAAAATTAAGCATAACAATATATCAAATCCCTGAAAAAATAAAATTTGCATAAAAAGCTTGTCAAATGATAAAAATCCGCTATAATAGCACGCACAAAAGCGTAATGCTTATAACCAAATTTGGGGACGTGGCGAAATTGGTAGACGCACTGGATTTAGGTTCCAGCGCCGCAAGGTGTGAGAGTTCGAGTCTCTCCGTCCCCACCATTGATTAAATAAAAACAGCAAATCATTCAGCTGTTTTTTTGTCCAAAAATTCCTTAAGGCGTTTTTGTTGTGCATCATAGTCTATCTTATCACGCCGATAAATCTCATAAACACAGTAATCTCCGCACTCGCTGCCGCAGCATTCCCATGCTTCAGGATATTCAGGTTTAGGTAGCAATATTTCATTAAAATCACTTTGACTCATCATCAACCTGTTTGTATTTTAACCTTTGTATTTTAAAATTTGATTAAAGTTAAAAAGCGCTTAAGTTACCCAAAGCGCCTTTTAACTGTTAATAAGACTATTAAGAAATCTGTCAAGACCAATCTCAAGATGATTGATATGATTGCAATGGCTGATCATTCATCGATATAGCTTAACCAATGCTGATACTTATCGCTGCGACCTTGAACAACATCAAAATACAAAGTCTGTAGTTGTTCGGTCAATTCACCACGACCGCCATTGCCTATCATGCGATCATCATATTCACGAATCGGTGTCACTTCAGCCGCTGTACCAGTCATAAACACCTCATCTGCCAAATAAAACTCATCACGAGTAATACGACGCTCAATGACTTTAATGCCCAAATCTTTGGCAAATTCAATAATTGTGCGGCGTGTAATGCCATCAAGTGCACCGCCTGACAAGTCAGGGGTATGTAGCTCGCCATTTTTGACCAAAAATAGGTTCTCACCAGAACCTTGACAGACAAAACCTTGTGGATCCATTAAGATGGCTTCATCGTAGCCATTACGAGTCACCTCTTGGTTGGCTAGGATTGAGACAGGATAATTACTGGCAGCTTTTGCCTTGCACATGGTGACATTTGGGTGATGATGGGTATAGCTTGAGGTTTTAACACGGATACCTTTTTTAATACCTTCTTCGCCCAAATAAGCCCCCCAATGCCATGCAGCAATCGCAGCATGAATGGTATTATCTTTGGCAGCGATACCAAGCTTTTCAGAACCCACCCAAATCAATGGGCGAATGTATGCTGATGCCAAATTATTTAGACGCACAACATCTTTTTGAGCTTGGACAAGCTCATCAAAGCCATAAGTACAATCTAATTGAAAAATTTTGGCAGAGTTTAATAGACGCTCTGTATGCTCTTGTAAACGGAAAATCGCTGTACGCCCATCTGGCGTCTGATACGCACGCACCCCTTCAAACACCGCCAAGCCATAATGTAAGCTGTGAGTCAGCACATGCACCTTAGCATCTGACTGCTCTACCAAGGCACCATCTAGCCACATTTTGCCTTCTTGGGTTGCCATGCTCATAAATTACTCCATATCGGTTGTTAAAATTATTACCATTTAGTATCTCAAGCGATTATATCAGATGCCATAAAAATAATAAAATGGTTTTCTTAGCCAAATTGATTGCTTTTTATTATGTCAAAACACACTTTTCATCATAAATTTTTTGGATTAACCGCTATGTTATTGATCAGCCTAAGACATCTTCCCAAACCTCTCGCACAAATTGGCGTAGCTCATGCCACGCTTGATCATCGACGATATTTTTTTGTTCAGACAAGGCAAGTTCGTGGGTTTTTTTACGCAAGTCCAAATAAGCTTGTGTCAGCTTTTGACAGCGATTGGCGGTCCAAATACCCGTTTTTTCAACTTCCTCAAAAATGCGTACATTATCTGGCCAAATTGCCAAATTTGGGTACTTATTTGCATAGGCAAGCACCATAAATTGAGCCAAAAACTCAATATCTATCAGGCCACCAAAATCTTGTTTTAGATTAAACTGCTCAGTCTCGCCATACGCACGCCGCATTGTTTTTGTACCCAAATGATGTTGCATTTTTTGACGCATTTCAATGACATTTTGTCGTACCTGTGTCTCTTGTCTGGGCGTGGTTAAGACCTGCTTGCGAATACGGTCAAATGCTTGTAGTACCAACACATCGCCCGTCAGCCCTCTTGCCCGAACCAAAGCTTGATGCTCCCAAGCCCAAGCTTTGTCTGTTTGATACATCTTAAAAGCATGGGCAGAAATCACTGGCACGCCAGCATTGCCCGAGGGGCGTAAGCGTGTATCAATCTCATAAGCGCGACCATCACGGGTTTGGGTTGCCAGATAGTTCATGAGTTTTTGGATCAAGCGAGAAGCAAATTTCATGCCACTGATTGGCTTTTCGCCATCGGTTTCGCTTTTTTCGTCAATGCGATGCAAAAACACCAAATCCAAATCCGATGCATAACCCATCTCAAGACCGCCTAATTTTCCATAACCAATGATTGCAAAGCCACAATCAGCGATGCTTGCACGCTCATGAGTATTTAACAAAGGAAAACCGTGCTTGACAGACAACTCATAAAATACTCGATACAATGCCGACTCAAGTACCACTTCAGCGATATAAGTCAAACTGTCAGATACTTTCATGGTGTGCCGCAAACCTAATACATCGGCGGTGGCTACTGCTAAAACTTGAGTTTTTTTGAATAATCGTATGGTGGTCAAATAGCCCTCATCATCAAAAGGCTCTATTCTAAGCAAGCTTTGTCTTAGAATGTCGGTAAGCTCAGCTTTATCAGGCAGATGTAGATAACGCTTTTGAAGGAATGTATCAAGCAGTACAGGATAATGTGCAAGCTCTCGGGCGATCCATAAGCTTGCTGATAGTGTTGGAATTAAACGCACCGTTGCATCTGGATTTTCGCTCAACATCACCAAATAAATTGACCTACGACAAATGGCCTCTAATAACGCAATCAATCTGGGTAAGGCGATTTTTGCCGACTCTGCACCATCTTTTTGGGCATGTGCCAATAAAGCATGCAAAATAATGGGGTAGGCTTGATTAAGCCGATCTTTTGCGACATCATCAAGCCCCATCACCAGCCGAGAACTCATAAACTCATCGAGCACGACTGCTGAATTATCCCCCAACACATCATCCAATGACGACCGAATCTGAGCAGTATCCAAGCTTTCTTGCTTGGGGGCTTGCCTATCTGTTACCATGCGTCCAAACGGTCTGCTGACATTATAACGATGGGCATCCAGCACCGAGCGAAATGCCTTAACCGACTCATAGCCTAAGGTCTTTGCTATGGCAAGCATCTCATCAGAATCACTTGGCAAGCACTGGGTTTGTTGGTCATATCGTGCTTGGATAGCGTGTTCTAAACGGCGTAAAAATCGGTACGCCGCTGCCAGTTGTTTGCTTTCATCATTATCAATATAATCAAGCTCGGTTAATACCGTCAAACAGTCAAGACATGCAGGATTTTCAGCAATACGAATATGGTGACCGCCATAAATCAGGGCAAACGCTTGAACAATAAATTCAATATCACGAATACCGCCTACGCCAAGCTTGACATTATCCAAATCCTGTCTTTGGATTTGCTGATTGATGATCATGGCTTTCATTTCACGCAATGCACTAAACGCACTATAATCAATATAATAGCGATGCACAAAATTTCTTGATAATTGGTTAAGCGTTTGTTCAAATTCATCGCTAATGTCATTGACCACACGCGCCTTTAACCAAGCAAAACGCTCCCAAGTCCGCCCATGTTGGCTAAAATATTTATCCAATGCCGCCATATGCATCACCAGCGGTGAGCCATCCCCCCAAGGACGCAGACGCATATCCACTCGAAAGACAAAACCATGTTCGGTATTTTCATCCAAAAGCTTAATTATGCCACGCCCAAGATCACGCATGAATTTATAATTATCAATGACTTTTTTGCCGTTCGTTTCACCATTATTGATATGCACAAAAATTAGATCGATATCACTGGATAAATTCAACTCTTGTGCGCCCAATTTCCCCATAGCGATGATGGCAAGTTCATCTTTGAGTGTTTTATTTTTTTGGCGAATCATAGGCTCGCCATAGCGTTTGGTCAGCTTGTGATACACAAAATCCTTTGAAAACTGGATACAGCTGTCGGCAAAATCAGACAGCTCATGCGTCAACTCTTCCAAAGAAATCACCGACAAGGCATCTTGCCAAATCCACTTAAGCATCAGCATTTGGCGTAGCTTACGCAGTCCTGACATGACCATCTCTTCATTGGTAAAATCAAGATAATTGGTCTTACCAAGCCCAACAAAACGACGAACCAATGCATCAAAATCTGACCTTGACAAGCTTCGCTCAAAACCATATTCTCCCAAAAATGCTTGGGCGTCATCGCTGTGTTTTTGATAAATTTGAGATGCAAATGGGCTTGCCAGTGATAAGCAGTCAAGCTGAGCTTGATTGGGCATAAAATGCAAAGAAACCATGCAGCCGCCTTAAAATCATATATCAATAAAAAATGACTTGGGCTTATTTTACACCAATTTTTGGGCTATAATAAACGATTATCATGATTTGTTGATTAAAAAGCGACCTTAATTTATGATTTTACTACTTGTTACTTCATCACCGCACAGCCATGCAGGCAAACTTGCAGTTGAATACGCAACCAAGCAATTACACTTGGGTAATCAGATTTCGGTATTTTTTTATGGCGATGGGGCTTATACCGCCAATCGACTGATGTGGCAAACTGCCGATGTACCAAGCGTTGCTAAGCAATGGCAAGCATTATCAAATAATCATGGCATCACCCTGCCCGTCTGCGTTAGTACCGCTTTAGCTCGAGGTGTCTGTGATGCCCAAAATGCCACTCGCCATGGGCTAATCGGTGATAATCTGTTGCCACCGTTTTCTTTGGTTGGACTGTCTGAGCTTGCTATGATGATTGATGATACAACATCAGTGGTACAGTTTTAAGGATAATGTATGAAATTTTTAATTCATATCAATACCGACAGCGAATTAATCAGCTATGAAGCAATTGCTTTGGCACTAACTTTGGCGACATTTGATCATGATATTCAGATTGAGCTGGGTGAAAAAGTTTTAGTTTTACTAAATAATCCCAAAAGCCGAATATATGGCATGATACAGTCTTTGGCACTGTATGATCTTCCCAAAGCATACCATAATTTTCAAGCAGTTGACGCCTTAGATAAGGTCATTCAATTATCATTACAATCAGGCAGTTTGGCATTGGATGACTATGACTCAAAACTTTATTTTCAGTAGATAATTATCACCACTATGAACCATTTACCCAGCCTAGATGACGATGGTCACCTAAAAAATCATACCGATTGGACACCCAAAATCGCACAAAGACTTGCGGATACGATTGGGGTAACGCTTGAAAGCGAGCATTATCAAATCATTGGCGAGGTGCGTGTTTTTTTTGAAACTTATCACCACAGTCCATCAACACGCCCATTAATTAAGCATCTGATGGCAAGCTTGCCCAACCTTGATATTAGCAATCAAAAGCTACAAAAACTGTTTAATACAGGCTTGGTTGCTCGGCATGTCAACCGCATTGCAGGCTTACCCAAGCCACCAAATTGTTTATAATTACTTAATATTAGGATTTACTATGAGTGGATTTTGCACCCTAAATATCGCCTCTACTGATTTGACCATGACAGTATTGATGACACCCGATATGGCGAACTTTTCAGGTAATGTGCATGGCGGTACTATCTTAAAGCTGCTTGACCAAGTCGCCTATGCGTGTGCCAGTCGTTATGCTGGTGGCTATGTAGTGACACTATCGGTTGACCAAGTGATTTTTAAAGAGCCGATTTATGTTGGTGAGCTGGTAACTTTTTTGGCGCGTATTAACCATGTCGGCACCACTTCGATGGAAGTGGGCATACGCGTAGAAGCAGAAAATATCCAAACTCGCACAGCACGTCATACCAACAGTTGTTATTTTAGCATGGTGGCTGTCGACCAAGCGGGTAAGCCTGTGCCTGTACCGCCTTTGGTTGTGGATGATTCTCTTGCCAAACAACGCTACGAAATGGCAAAAAAGCGTAAAGAGTTACGCATAAAGCTTCAGCAACACGACTGGTAAAACCTATGATGCCCACGCCATCTCATCTGACCACCATCTCTATCATTGGACACACTAATGTCGGCAAAACATCGCTACTAAGAACCTTATTACGAGACAGCGATTTTGGTGAAGTAAAAAACGCCTCAGCGACTACACGGCATGTCGTCGCTGTTGATATACTAAGCAAAGACAATGTACCACTAATTACTTTACATGACACACCAGGATTAGAGGACGCCACAGGTGTGATGGATTTTTTGCAGAATCATACCGATGGCCGTGCAGATGGTATGGAACGCTTATCTGTGTTTTTACAAGCAATTCATCATAATGATGCACGATTAGAGGGTGATTTTAGCCAAGAAGCCAAGGTCATCAAAAGCTTACTTGAGGCAGATATTGCACTTTATATCATTGATGCCAAAGAACCCGTACTTGGTAAATATAAAGATGAGCTTGCCATCTTGGCTGGTTCGGGGACGCCAATTTTGCCAGTCTTTAACTTCATCAATGACCCCAATCATCATATGCAGGCTTGGCGAGAAATGCTGTCACGGCGTGCGTTACATGTGGTCAATGCCTTTGATACGGTTGCTTTTGACTTTGAAAATGAAATGGCGTTATGGTCAAATCTTAGCCTACTGTCCAACCACGATCAAAATATCGAAAAGCTCAAGCAAGAACGCAGTGATACATGGCATGAGCTGCTGGAAATTGGCTCTGAGATGATCGCTGATTTTTTAATCAATGTCGCCGCTTATCGCCAAAAAATTGCAAGCGGTGCTGATACGACACCGACATTAAGACAGATGCAAAATGCAGTGCGTCAAGCTGAATCTGTCTTGCATGATCACTTATTAAATTTGTATCAGTTTTATCATCAAAATATCGTCTCTGATTGCCCAGATATCAAAAGCCAAACCCAAGATGTGTTTGATGGCGAGCTATTGGCTCAGTATGGCATACGCACAGCAGGCGGTAGCGTCACGGGAATGATTATCGGTGCAGGCATTGATGTGGCGACTTTGGGTGCAAGCCTTGGGCTTGGCACAGCCATCGGCGGTGTGATTGGTGGACTGCTGCCCAATTCCACCACACTCAAAGATAAAGCCATGGGCGTACAAACACTCATGATTAATGCACCGACGATGACTTTACTTGCCGCTCGTGCCCAAAATCTGCACCACCACCTAAGACATCGTGGGCATGCCAGTCTCTTAGATATTACCGCCAGCGATAAAAACCTGCCTTGGCAGAGCGATAAATTACCAAGCCCAATCAAAAAAGCACGCAGCCATCCCAATTACTCAAGCTTAACTGACAATGATGACGATAAGACAGCTCTTAGATCAGACTTGGCACAACATTTGGCAGAAATTTTAGTGATGCACTTACAAAGACTGGACATAAATCACTAAAAAAGTTTGATCAATGTCCAAATTTTTAAGTCCATGTATTAAATTTAAAATCTAGCCCAATCACATGCACGCAGACAGATTAATTCAATTTAACCAAGTCCAAGCGATTGCCTTCAAACAGCTCCATATCTGGTGCCAAAGTTACCATAAAGCGGTCAAAATATAAAAGCTGCTTGGTTAATAATGCAAAATCTCTAGGGAAATGGATGCCATGACGCTTACCAATATCGACCATTTCTAGCATCATGACATTTAGGCTGTCGTTATTGGCTGGTGCAGGCGTGGACTCAGGCATGATTTTACCAAGCATCCGCCGTAAGTCATTTGCCAGATGATCAATGTTCATCTTATTAGGTGCGTGCGTCATACCAATATTGACCATCGCTTGTGCCATACCATGATAATCGTTCATTTGTAGGCTTTGTACCAAATTAAAACATGCCTGCAGGCTACTTGGTTGAATTTGCCCCATTAAGCCAAAGTCTAAAAAAGCAATTCGTCCATCATCAAGTAGCATCAGATTGCCTGCATGCAAGTCAGCATGAAATTCACCCGTCATCATCAAGGATAAAAACCATGTATCCAAAACATCATTCATGATTTTTTTACTGTCTTTGCCTACTGTACCATCCCAAACAAGCGACTCATCGACCAATGACTTACCGACTAATAAGTCCATGACCAGCACCTTTTTGGTGGATAATCTATGATGTACCTTGGGGGCAGTCACTTGGGTATTACCCACTTGATGTAGATGTGCTAAGAATTTATCAATATGATGGCTCTCCGCCAAAAAGTCAGTTTCTGCCAACATTCTGGCACGCATTTCATCAATAATTGGTGCAAGATTTGCCGCTTTTAGGCTAGGCACTGCTTTTTCTAACACCCAAAATACACTATGCAGCACCCCCAAATCGGTTTGCATGACCGTATCTACACCTGGTTTTTGGATTTTTAGTGCCACTTGTCTGCCATCAGCAAGTACCGCTTTATGCACTTGGGCGATACTGGCAGATGCCAGAGGCTTAGGGTCAATATAAGAAAAAATATCACCCAATCCACGCTCAGGCGTTTCAAGTTCATCAATCAACACTTGGCGGATTTGTTCAAATCGTACTGGCGCTGTCTGGTCTAAACACCCTTGAAAAGCCAAAACATACGCTTTAGGGAAAATAGAAGGCGTGCTTGCGATAAACTGCCCAAGTTTGATATAAGTTACGCCCATCTGCTCAAACGCTTCACGCAAAAGGTACGCATCCATTTTATCACCCTTAGCCATTCTAAGTGCTGACAAGCCTGCAACACTGGCAGTTTTTTGAATACGACCTAAAACATGCACACTTTGGTTCAGTGCTTTTTTGGCGGTAGATACTGGATTTTTTGGTAAAAATGTTGGCATAATCATCGTTTTTTTATGAAATAATTGAAATGGTCATCAAAGACCGTAAATTCAAGAGTACCACAAAAATACTTAAACTGCTTTGGCGGTCATGCGCCACAAACCGAACAATGCTCATCACGGCAAATGTTTAGTTTTTTTAATTGAAATTGCTCACCTTGCCAAATCAGCAATTCATTGGCAATCGGATTGATATGCTTGCCCAAAAAACTAAGTGCAACCTGTGATGCCAAAGCACCAATCACAGATACGGTACTTGCCAACACACCAGAGGTACTACAGTTCATCTCATCGCCTAACGCATCACCAAAGACGCACTGATAACACGCCGTATCAGTCGTATAAAGCGCAATCTGACCTGTCTGAGCGATGGCAGATGTTGATAACAGTGCAAGCTTGTGCTGATGACAAGTGCGATTTAATATATCACGAATCAAAAAATTATCCGTACAATCAATCACAAGATCGGTATGTTTGATGAATTGATCAGTATTGGTTTGGGTGATTTTATCAGTGATGGCGGTGATACTCACCCATTCGTTTTGCTTTTGTAGTGCATCTTTGGCTGCCATCGCTTTAGATTTACCGACATCCAACGCAGTGTATAAAATCTGTCGCTGCAAATTACTGACATCAACAACATCATGATCAATGATATCTATTGAGCCAATCCCTGCTCGCACCAAGATTTGTGCGATAGGACAGCCTAAGCCGCCCATACCCACAATAATCGCATGGCTATTTTTTAGGCGAATTTGTGATGTGACATCCCAATCATCTAGCAAGATTTGACGAGCATATCGCATCATTTCATCATCAGTAAGATGACCATCAACTGTATGACTGTCCATAACACACCTTATTGATCCGCAGTTTATCCACAGTTTTTATATCTCCCAAGCGTTACTCTGTCATTACCCCCATAATCTTGGATCGTATATACATCAAGATAACCAGATGACAAATACAAGTTACGCACTGCCTCCGCTTGGTCAAAACCATGCTCAATTGCCATCAATCCGCCATCTTTGAGATACGCCCTACCTGTTTCAATAATATGGCGAATATCTGTCAAACCATCTTCAGCTGCCACAAGTGCCGTGATTGGCTCATGCTTAAGATTTACCAAATGCTCGTCATTTTCTTTGATGTAAGGGGGGTTACTGACGATAATATCAAATTGACCACTGACTTTCTGCAACCAATGTGATTGCAAAAGTTGACACCGTGCATTCAGGCGATGGTTATTTTGCTCAGCAACTTTAAGTGCTTCAGAAGAGATATCTACCAAAACTACCTGAGCAAATTCCAACTCCAGTGCCAGCGTAATACCAATGCAACCTGTACCTGTACCCAAATCCAAAATATTAACCAAATTTTTGTTGTCTGTTTGGCGGATTTTTTGTTGAGCTTTGGCATAATTTAAGATTATCTCAACCAAAATTTCAGTATCAGCTCTGGGTATCAGCGTATGGGCATTCACCAAAAAATGACGCCCCCAAAAGCTTTGTTGCCCAGTCAGATATGCCAAAGGCTTACCTGCTGACAGCTGCATAATACCTGCGGTAATTTTTGATGATTCCTCCAAAGTTGGCTGATAATCTTCATCCGTCATCAGAAATATAAAGGGTTTATCAAGCACATGCATCAACCAACCATCAAGCCAATGCATTGGTAATACATCAGACTGAAGCTGCTTAAAGATTGCACGAATTTGTTTAATGGTTAGACCTGTTAGGGCTAACCGATTGGATACTTGCATCGCTCATTCATCAATTTGTGGTTGGTTGATATCAATATGCTTATTAACCAAATAAATCAATAATAACACAGGAATACCGATCACAAAGGTAAATCCAAAGAAAAATGCGTAGTTTGTTGCATCAACGATACTACCTGAATAGCCACCAATTAATTTGGGCAACAAAGTCATTAATGATGAAAATAATGCATATTGCACCGCAGTAAACCGAATGGAGGTTAATGCTGATAAAAACGCAATGAATACGGTACTGGCCAAACCTGCTGCCAAATTATCTGTAATGACAGCAAAGTACATCATCGGCACAGTTGGCGTATAAAATAAAAAAATAAATAACAGATTGGTTGTGCAAGCCAAAATCGCACCAAGACTCATCGCTTTGATGATATTTATCTTTTGGGCAAGCCAGCCACCAACAAATCCGCCAGCAATCGAAGCAACCACACCCACAACTTTGACAGCATCGGCAATTTGGGTTTTACTAAAGCCCAAATCTTGATAAAAAATGTTTGAGATATTACCAGCAATAATATCACTGATGCGATACAAGCCAATCAATACCAATAAAAGCACTGCCTTTTGACCATAACGATGAAAAAAATCCACCATAGGATCAACCCAAGTTTTTATAACCATCTCTTTGGGGGCGATTTTGGCTTGGACCAATCCAAAACTTGCCAAACCAAAAGCGATGATACTAAGCATAAATCTCACTGTTCCATAGACAAATTGCAGTAAAACATCATCAGTCTCAGGTAGGATACTACCCATGCCACGAAATACCAAGATGAATGCCAATACAGATAATATAAAGACAACAACAAGTCTCAGGTCGTTTTTTGAGGTTTGGGTGATGGGCTTAACCACTGTTTTTGGTTCTGAAATCACCAGCGTGGTCAAAATACCAATACCCATGACAGCTGCCATAATCAAATAGGTTTTTTGCCATGCCAGATAAGAGTAAGCCTCCATCATTGAACCAAAAAAATCTGCCAAATACAACGCACCTGCACCCGATACAATCATCCCAATGCGATAACCCATAACATAGGTTGCCGATAAAGCAGGCTGCATATCAGCAGGTGCACTCTCAATACGATACGCATCAATCACGATATCTTGGGAAGCTGAAGAAAATCCAAGCAAAACTGCACCTGCCGCCATGATGCTTAACATCGCCTCACCACTTTGAGGGTTGGTCATCGCCATCAAAACCAAAGCAGTAATTACCAAAATTTGGGTGAACAGCAACCAGCTGCGGCGTCTGCCAAGCAGCCGAGTTAATATCGGCAGCGGCAGTGCATCTACCAGCGGTGCCCAAATGAATTTAAATGAATAGCCCAGTGCTGCCCAGCTAAACATCGTCACTGTCGCACGGTCAATGCCTGCTTCACGAAGCCAAAGCCCCAAACTTGAGAAAATTAATAAAATGGGTATGCCTGCTGAAAATCCTAAAAATAACAGTGCAACTGAATGTTTATTAAAATATGCGTGATAAAATGCTTGCCATGCACTTGGTTTTGTGTAAGATTGAGTTATCCTGCTCATAATCATGTCATCCAATTTTAATGGTATCAAATAATAATGCCAAAATGGCGTAAAAATAGGAGATATCTTTCTTTGCATTTTACCTGAATTAGCTGAATTTTGTATACTTTTCTTGTTTTTTTAGTAAATTTTTTTACCTTTTTGGGTAAAAATTCGGTATGATGAGCCAATTTATCTTGACAACTTATTTACTCAAGGAATTTTATGGCTATCGACATTGTCATCAACCAGCGTCATCTACAAATTCAGCTCAAACAGCTTGAGACTGTTTGGCATACTGTGGTGAATGGCTATAATCTTAGCCAAGCAGCTGAGCTTTTGCACACCAGTCAATCCAGCCTATCTAAGCAAATCGCTGCACTTGAAAATCAGCTAAAAGCAGATGTATTTACGCGTCAAGGTAAGCGTTTAACAGGTCTAACCCCTATCGGTCGGGCACTTTTGCCACACATTGAAGCGATTTTTGCTGAAATTCGTACCATTGAGAATTTAAGCCTTGATTTTAATAATGCTCAAGCAGGCACTTTGACTGTTGCCACCACACACACCCAAGCCCGCTATGTCTTACCCCAAATTGTCAAAGAATTTCGTGAAAAATTTGATAAAGTCAACTTAGTATTACAGCAGGCTGATCCTGAAACGATTGCTCAAATGGTGATTCGTGGTCAAGCCGATATTGGTATTGCCACCGAGTCGCTACTTAATAATGCCGTGCTTCGTTGTCATCGCTATTATGATTGGTCGCATGTGGTGATTGTTCCAAAAACACATGAACTGGCAGAATTTGCCGATGTGCCTGATGGTGTTGATTTACCGACCTTAGCCAGTTATCCGATTGTCACTTATCATGGCGGCTTTACGGGTCGTGGCACGATTGATAAGGTCTTTGAAAAAGCAGGATTTTATCCTGACATTGTTTTGGCAGCACTTGATTCAGATGTCATCAGCACTTATGTATCATCAGGGCTTGGCGTTGGTATTATTGCCGAGATGGCATATCAGCCTAAGCATTATCCTGATTTGGTTGCCATTCCTGTGAACCATTTTGGGCGATTTACCAGCTGGATTGCGGTGCGTGACGATAGCGAAATTCGTAAATTTGGTCATGAGTTTATCAAATTATGCCAAGCACAGTTTGACCAAAACTAATTCAAGCCCCAAAAAACCTTTTTAAGCCACCTTTGAGTGATGGTTGTTTGATTTTAAGGGTCAATGAGAATTTACAAAAAATCAAAAAGATTAAAATCCCCAAAATCTCATTTGGGGATTTGTTGTTACAATCACATTAAGCCAAGAATAGATACGCCCATGCGGTTACAATCACGATGGCAACTAAGTTTAGCCAAAAGCCAACTTTCATCATATCTTTTTGTTTGACATGACCCGAACCCATAATGATGGCATTCGGCGGTGTGGCAACTGGCATCATAAATGCACAAGATGCACCAATACCGATAACCATAATCAAAACTTCAGGCGGCAGCCCAAGCTGAACGCCAATTGGTGCAAACAGTGGCACAAGTAAGGCAGCAGATGCGGTATTGCTGGTAAATTCCGTCAAAAAGATGATGAATGCTGCAATCACAAAAATAACCAATAAAGTTGATGAATTGCCCAAGAATGTCGCAATACTTTCACCCAAGACAGCAGACGCACCCGTATCTTTCATCACATCTGATAAAGCAATACCACCGCCAAAGAGCATTAATACGCCCCAGTCAGTATTATCCGAGATTTGCTTCCAGCTGACCAAACCAAGCAGCAATACCGCCACTGCAGCAAATAAAGCGATGACCGTATCAGGATTACTAAAGCCTAAAACAGCACCCAACTGCTTACCAAAAATCCAGCAAGCTGCTGTGGCAATAAAGATAATCGTTGTTAAAATGCGTGGCAAAGTCATCGGAATGGCTTCTTGAGTACCCAGCTCAACACGCTGACCTAAATTTGGGCGTAAGATGGCATACATCGCACCAATCAAAAACGGCATCAGCACAATTGCCATTGGTAAACCAAAACTCATCCATTCACGAAAATCAATACCAAGCTCTTTGGCGGCAATTGTATTAGGCGGCGAGCCAACCAATGTACCCAAACCACCGATAGAGGCAGAATAAGCAATGCCCAAAAGTACAAATAAAAAGGTATTACGATCTTTGTTGGCATCTACTTGGGCCAGCAAACCAATTGCCAGAGGCAACATCATGGCAGCTGTCGCCGTGTTACTAATCCACATGGACAACGCTGCTGTAACACCAAACATCATCATCACAGCACGCCCCAAATGCCCACCAGCCAGCCCAATCAAGCCATAGGCAATTTTTTTATCCAGCTTTTGGACATGCAAGGTAGCTGCTAATGCAAATCCCCCAAAAAAGACAAAGATGATGGGATTGGCAAAACTGGTTAATGCCGCTTTGGTATTAAAATCAGGAATACCAATAAACAACGCAAGCAGCGGCACCAAAATCGCTGTTGCGGTCACATGGATCGCTTCGGTAAGCCATAAAATACCAATGAATGAAAGTAGTGCCAAGCCTTTATTTGCCAAAGGCTCAAATGGTAAAAAAGCATACAGCACATAAGCGATGATGGCTGCAATAACGGTAATCACGATGCCTTTGATGGCATCGGGTCGTACCTCACCTGATGGTGGTACGCCATCATCATCATGCTGAAAATCCGTTCTTAGCGTAAAGTCTGTTTGTTTTGATTGATCTGATTGTGCCATACCAAATCCTTGACCATAATTTTTTATCAATTTAAAATTCAATAATTACCAATAAAAATATAATAACAAAAATACTATAATTTGCAATGATTTTGTGATAATAATAGATAAGGTTTATCCATCTTTTTGATAAACCTTATCTTTTTGGTTTAAATGAACAAACAACTTAACATCAACCCAAAAATTCGTTACAATAACCAAAATACTTTGACCAAATGATAAAAACTATGAGCCACACGACCCCCAAAAACTTTAAAGACGCTTACCAAATCTTACAATCTAATGCCGATAAACTTGAACACTATGATAATTTAGATATTGATAACTTAGTAACACTGGTTGAGGAGTCTTTGGCGGCATACCGTGTTTGTCAATCTCGTATTGAAGCGGTAGAGCAGGCACTGCAATCAGCGTTTGAACAAGCAGAAGTCGCCACGCAAGATAAATCATCTGAATAATTTTTTATACATATTTCATAGATTGACTGAACAATACATAAAATTTAAACAGCCAAATGGCAAACTGAGTCAGTATTTGGCTGTTTAATGTTTATATTTATATTTATGCTTTGATTTCAAAGACCTGCTTAAGATATGCCAAATAAGTATCGTCATCAATCATTGTCTTACCAGGGCTGTCTGACAACTTGGCAACAGGCTGGCCATTACAAGCAACCAGTTTTAGAACAATGTTTAACTGCACTTCACCCAAATCATTCGTTAAATTTGTACCAATTCCAAATCCCGTTTTGATTTTATCTTTAAAATACTGATGTAAATCCCATGCTTTTTGTAGGGTTAGACCATCACTAAAAGTCAAGATTTTGGTTTTTGGGTCAATTTTTAGTTGGTGATAATGGGCGATCGCCTTATCACCCCATTCGTATGGGTCGCCACTATCATGGCGAAGACCATCAAATAACTTGGCAAAATACAAATCAAAATCACGCAAAAACGCATCCATACCAACCACATCGGTCAATGCAATACCCAAGTCACCTCGATATTCTCTCACCCAACTTTCAAGAGCGGCTTTTTGAGAATTTCTTAGGCGGACATCCAATGCCTGAAATGCCTGTAAAAATTCATGTGCCATGGTGCCAATTGGGGTAATACCAAGCTGTTTTGCCAAATAAACATTAGAAGTCCCACGAACAATAAAAGGGCAAGCCTCATGAAGCGATTTGACCACATGATATTGCCAAGCTTTACTAAATCGGCGGCGTGTCCCAAAATCAGCCACCGTAAAAGCGTTATCGGCAGGCATTGGCTGCGTGCTTTGTTTGGCGTGATACTCATGCAATAAGGCAATCTTAGCATCCAGTCGTTTTTGACCTTCTGCCATGATATCATCAGTTGCCAAGCGGCGATAATACAGCTCACTAACAAGACAAAGTACAAAAATCTCAAAAAACATCGCTTGGATCATTGGACCTTCAATGTCAATATTTAAAAAATGATTTTCATCAGTTGAAACGGTGATAAAGCGGCGTTTGAGTGAAAATAATTCTAAATAATCCACAAAATCTGATTTGATAAATCTTAAGCCACGCAGATAATCAAGCTCGTCTTGAGTAAATTTTAGCTGACACAAATAATCCAGCTGCTGCTCAAGATCTGCTTTAATCTCACCCAAAGCAAAGGCGGTTTCATGATTATTACGACAACGAAATCGATATACGCCATGCGTTTGTGGGAATTGGTGTAACATGGCTTGTAGCATGGTAAATTTATACAAATCATTATCAAGCAGCGAGGTGATGATGGGCTGATTATCATTTAAAATCACGCTCATAAGTTTTATCCAAGTTTAGGTAAATGTCAGCCTATCATACACAAAAACTATTGATTGTGCATCAGTTTATCAATCATCTTGCATTCTTATCCCAAACACCTTATCATAATTACATTCGTTTTTAGCATATTATCACAAACTTTGACACCAATCTAATATCATCAATAAAAGCAATATAACATCAACCATCTGACAAACCAAATCGCTTTATTATGAATAAAATCACTCCATCTTCATACCTTGATTTACTTGCTTTGTCCACCGATACGCTGACGGTGCGTCTTTTGGATAATGCCGATTATCAGACCGTGCATGAATCCATGCTAAACCACACATTAAAACGCATTGAGAATAAGAAAATTAATCAGCATCATGCTGATGAGCTATGGATTGTTGAGCATCAAAATGTCTACACACTTGGGCAAGCAAGCAAACCTGAACATATCTTATATCGTACAGACACGCCCATCATTCAAACAGATCGAGGCGGTCAGGTCACTTGGCATGGAGATGGTCAATTGGTCGTGTATTGGCTATTTGATTTACATCGTTTAAATTTTGGCGTAAGAGACTTGGTCAGCCATGCCGAACAAGCCATCATTGATATTATGGCACACTATTTACCCAAAACACTCACCGTCAAAGCACGCCGTGATGCACCCGGTGTATATATTTATAATCATACAGGCGATATGCTTGGCAAGATTGCAAGCTTAGGATTTAAGATTAAGCAAGGTTTTAGCTATCATGGTATCGCCATTAATCTTATCAATGATTTAAGTGCCTTTCATGCCATCAATCCTTGTGGCTATGCAGGGATGCCAATGGCGAAATTATCAAGTTTTGGGCAATTTACAGCAGATGATATGGGGGTATTTATCACCCAGTTGATTAAAAATATTGCTCGTCGGCACGCTGGTTTGGTTGAATTACGACCCCAAGATACGCTAAAATGAGCTTGGTTTTTATTATCTTATTTACTTTATGGAGCAAATCATGGCTGACTTTAATAAAATTCTAGATGCTGGCAATGTTGATGATGGTATCATCAATGTGGTTGTTGAAATTCCGACTGGCTCAAATCATAAAATTGAGTGGAATCGTCATTTGGCATGCTTTGAGCTTGATCGTGTTGAGCCAATTGCCTTTGCCAAACCATGCAACTATGGCTTTATTCCCCAAACCTTAGATGAAGATGGTGATGAATTAGACGCCTTAATCATCACAGAACAGCCTTTGACGACGGGTATTTTTCTTAAAGCCAAAGTCATCGGGGTAATGAAATTTGTGGATGATGGCGAGGTCGACGATAAAGTCATCGTTGTTCCTGCCGATGATCGTAATAATGGCAACGCCTATAATAGTCTTGACGACCTACCACCACAGTTAATAAAGCAACTTGAATTTCATTTTAGTCATTATAAAGACTTAAAAAAACCAGGCTCAACTGTGGTTGAGGGCTTTTTTGATGCCAACACTGCCAAAGAGGTCATCAAAGAAAGCCAAAAACGCTGGACAGAGCAATAAGTCATACATTAAAAAAAATTACTGTTCTTTAAATAATATCATTATAAATAAAATGGCTAAAAAAGATGAGTTTTTAGCCATTTTATTGATTTGTTACCCATTGATATTACAAAGTTTGACTAATAGGATGTTGCTGGCTTATTGATCGGTTCAATTGGTGGCACAACATCAGCATTTTGAGCACGATGACGCAAATAATGATCTAAAATCACCATTGCAAGCATCGCCTCAGCGATTGGTGTGGCACGCACACCCACACAAGGATCATGGCGACCTTTGGTAATCACATCAACCGCTTCACCAGCCAAATTGATTGTTTTACCAGGTGTGGTGATACTGGCGGTCGGCTTTAGAGCGATGGCAACACGAATGCGTTGACCGCTTGAGATACCGCCCAAAATGCCGCCAGCATGATTGCCAGTAAATCCATCAGGCGTTAGCTCATCTCGGCTTTCATGCCCAAATTGAGCTACCACATCAAAACCATCGCCAATTTCTACCGCCTTAACGGCATTGATTGACATCATGGCATGAGCAATATCGGCATCCAGACGATCAAAAACAGGCTCACCAAGCCCGACAGGGACATTTTCGGCAAATATCTCAAGCTTAGCACCGCAACTGGTGCCTTGTTCACGCAGCGATGTCACCAGTGCTTCAAATCTGGGAATGGCATCTTTATCACCACAAAAAAACGGATTGGTATTCACCAAGTCCCAATCAAGTGCATGGGCTTTTTGTGTACCAATTTGGGTAACATGCCCTCGTATCACGATGCCCAAACGCTCTTTGAGGTACTTTTTGGCAATTGCACCTGCTGCCACACGCATGGCTGTTTCACGAGCTGATGAACGACCGCCACCACGATAATCTCGAAAACCATATTTCATGGTATAAGTATAATCGGCGTGATTTGGGCGAAATGTATTGGCAATATTGCCATAATCTTTGGATTTTTGATCAGTATTATAAATCAAAAGCCCAATCGGTGTGCCTGTTGTATGTCCCTCAAAGACACCAGAGATAATCTCAACCTTATCTTCTTCTTTACGCTGGGTGGCAAATTTGGATGTGCCAGGCTTTCGGCGATCGAGCTCACATTGTAAATCTTTAGCATCAAGCTTAAGCCCTGGTGGCACGCCGTCCACAATCGCCATCAAACCTGTGCCATGCGACTCTCCACAGGTTGTTACAGTAAATAGTTGCCCAATGGTATTACCTGCCATGATGCTGCCTTTATCGGATTAATATAAATGCGTTATTTTAGCATATTTTGGGTAATTAAAAAGCAAGATATTGATACCTTGCCTTTTAGATATCATGATGATTAATAAACAATGATTTATAAAAATTTACCGCAACAGACCTTGAATTTTTCGCCAGAACCGCATAAACATGGCTGCTTGCCACTCAAAGTGATTGGCAATGTCGGATCAAGAAAATACCACCGATTTTGTCCATTTTCATTGATTTTAACAAATGCCGAACACTCATTATGACACCCTTGAACGCCCAACTCTTCAAAATACGCACAAAAATGCACTTGGGCATGACGCTTACCAATTTTAGGCGTAGTAGATATTATCTTAAGATAAGTCCACCAAGTTTGCTCTGCCCATGCCTTTAGTGCAGCGACATCCAAAAGCGGTTGCAAAGCTGGTAGAGTGGTTTGTACGATGTAATCAATATTTTGAATGACAAACGCACTGTAGCGAGATCGCATCAAACATTCGGCAGTGGGTGCAAACTCATCACCGCCATGATATCGATGGCAGCAGTGAGTATAGCATTTTAGTGAGCCACACGGGCAGTTATCATCTACTTTTATCATCTACTTTCACAAGGTGATTTTCTCAAGTAAGGTTTTTTGGGCATCGTGTGTGCCACCTGATACTAAAAGCGGTTGCCACTTCCCATCACCCAACAGCTCCCAAGCCTGTACATCATCTTTTAGATAATTCATCAAGCCATCTTCATAGATTTTCTTAAATATCTTTTTATCAAGTATAGGAAATGCCACTTCAACACGATGCAATAAATTTCGATCCATTAAGTCCGCTGAGCTACAGTACAGACGCTCTTCCCCACCATTGGCAAAATAATATACTCGGGTATGTTCAAGAAAACGCCCGACAATTGAGCGAACACGGATATTCTCAGACAGACCGACCACTTGCGGACGAAGGCAGCAAATAGAACGCACGATCAAATCAATTTGAACGCCTGCGATACTTGCTTCATATAATTTATTAATGATTTTGCATTCGGTGAGTGCATTAAATTTCATGATGATACGCCCTTTTTTGCCAGCTTTGACATGGGCAATCTCATGATCAATCAAACGCATCAAGGTATCATGGAGCGTAAATGGTGCATGTAAAATTTGTTTTGATGGCAGTGGTCTACCCAT
>NZ_KV796839.1:0-41489 GCF_001809255.1 Moraxella sp. HMSC061H09 | reverse complement strand
CACCTGCCACATCTTCGGTAACCTCAGCATTAGCGGTAAACAGCCCATAATCTGTATACGCCTTGGCATTGCCTGCATGATAGTTACCCGTACCCAAATGCACATAGCGGCGAATTTTGCCATTTTCACGGCGTACAATCAGCATCATCTTGGCATGTGTCTTGTAGCCTACGATACCATAAACAACCACAGCACCCGCTTCTTGGAGCATATTGGCGACAGCGATATTTGACGCTTCATCAAACCGAGCACGTAGCTCAATGACCGCAGTCACCTCTTTACCGCTTCGAGCGGCGGCGGCAAGTGCTTGTACAATCTCAGAGTTTACCCCTGAGCGATAAATGGTCTGCTTAATGGCAAGAACATTGGGATCGCTTGCTGCTTGCCACAGTAAGTTAATCACTGGATTGAAGGTATGAAATGGATGATGAACAAGCACATCTTGGCGTGATATTGCCAAAAACATAGAGCCTGCACTACCCATATCTATATCACGAAATGCCTTTGGCATGGCGGGCGTAAAGGGCTTAAATTTTAATTCAGGTCTATCAAAGCTGGTCAAAAGCCGTGTTAAATTCACAGGACCATTGACACGATACAGCTGAGATTTATCAAGCTCAAATTCATCTAATAAAAAATCACAAATGTCTTGAGGGCAATTTGTGGTAACCTCTAATCGCACTTCATGACCAAAGCGGCGATTATCAAGCTCCCCTTCTAACGCTTTGGCGATATCATCAACATCGTCAGCCAGTGCCAAATCTGCGTTGCGTGTTAGGCGAAACTGATAGCAACCCGTTACTTTCATGCCCAAAAATAACTCATTGATATGTTCATGAATGACCGCTGAGAGCATCACATGATGCTCCTTGCCATCAGTAATCTCATCAGGCAAGCGAATAACACGAGGTAATGAACGAGGTGCTGGCACAATCGCACGATTGATATCTCGCCCAAAGGCATCTTTGCCTTCTAAGCTGATGATAAAGTTCAAAGATTTGTTCACCAGTCTTGGAAATGGGTGCGCAGGGTCAATACTGATGGGTGTCAATACTGGCTTGACTTGGCTGACAAAATAGTCTTTTAGCCATGCACGCTGCTTGGCATTCAACTCATCACGACGCAAATAGCGGATTTCATGCTTGGCAAGCTGCGGTAAGATTTCATCATTTAAAATCTGATACTGCTGCGTAACAGCACCATGAGCAATATCGCTGATGATTTGCAAGATTTCGCTGGGCTTTCGACCATCTAAGCTACTCACCTGATCGCCTTGTTTCATTTTTTGCAATAAGCCTGCAACACGAATCTCAAAAAACTCATCTAAATTTGAGGAAAAAATGGTCAAAAAGAACATACGCTCCAGCAAAGGATGATTTGGGTTGGCAGCTTGTGCCAATACTCTAAGCTGAAATCTTAACGCTGATAAATCACGGTTAATATAGCATTTAGGCGTAAAAGCACCTTGTTCGTCAAATAAATGATCAATCTGCGTCATTGGGTTGGTATGATCAGCGTGATTGGCTTGATTGACATCATTCATAGTGTTAATCATGGCATATTCCCTAAAAGTTGCTAAAATTTGGCGGATAGATGTGTATAATACCTGAAGGCGAAATTGATGATTCATGTTAAATTTTAATGATTAAAAATTAAGTTATTATTTATATTAACTAACTCATAACTGGCTGCCCTACTGCCATGTGAGTGCTTAAGCATCTTTATTAAAATACCAAAAATTAATGATAATTGCATGACACATGAAGCAAATATATAGCCAAACAGTCTCAAGGAATCTGCACACCATTCATCCGCCGCATGATAATCCTTTGCTTATTTTTAAGACGCTTGGCATTGGGTCTTTTACCATAATATTTAGGATTTGGTAACAAACTGATTAATAAAGCTGCCTGATCACGGCTTAAATTTGCTGCCGAACGCCCAAAATAATGCCGTGACGCAGCTTCAATACCATAAATCCCTTCGCCAAATTCAGCAACATTGAGATATACCTCCAAAATACGCTGCTTTGACCATAAGGTTTCCATCATCACAACAATGATGGCTTCTTCTGCTTTTCTGACATAAGAGCGATGCGATGTCAAAAATAAGTTTTTTGCCAGCTGCTGACTGATGGTTGAGCCGCCTACCGATACCGCACCCTGACTCTCGTTACGGTGCATGGCTTTTTGTATACTGTCAAAATCAAATCCATAATGGGCAACAAATTTACCATCTTCGCTGGCAATGGCAGCTTGCTTGGCAGACTTGGCAATGTGATCATAATCTACCCAAATTTGGGTAACACGACCGCCTGATAACCTATGCCAAAGCATAAAAGCAGAATTTTGAACAGGCAAATTCCCCCACACCACCAACAGCCCCATCACCATCATATGAAAACTAAAAAATAGCATCAATAAAGGTGTCAGAATCCATTTAAAAAATGTGCGAAACACGCTAAAATACTCATCTGTTAATTAATACGCTTATCATACCTTATCAGCACTTGGTTGTATAGCCTTGCAAATTTATGTCAAATTATCTTAGCTCACAGACACTTAAGGCACTCGATCAGCTTTTGGATGATCGCCATGCTCTATCAAGATTACCCAAAGAAACTTATCAGCACATTTACGCACAAATTTTGGCGACCTTGGGTGTAACAAATAAGGGTTGGTATTTGCTTGGTACAGAAGGCTGTCATTTATGCCACAACATCCAAGCGATCATTGAGCATGCTTTGGCAATGACTGCCGTGCCGATTGTTTTTCGTGTTTTGGATTTAGCAGATAGTCAAGATGAAGCATTGATTGACGCACTTGGCGTATACATTCCCATCTTACTTACCCAAGATCAAATGATGCTGTACCCATTTGGGCTGATGGATGTGATGAATTTACTTAAATCATCCGCTGTTAAACCATGGATTGTCTGATTTTTTAAGCCAAGCACATACGGGCTTTTATCCGCACCAAAGGCTTGGCAAGCTAAATCATGTGCCGACATGCAGGCAATCTAGGGGGTTTTCTAGGCTTCATTAAATACGCCATAAGGGCATGATGACATCATTTTGTGGGATTTAACTTGTTATAAAAATGTCATCATCATTGATCGCATCTTGGTTAGATTAAAATCTATACAAGACGAGAACTGGCAAGCTCGGTAAGTAGATATAGCCCCTCACGATAACGGTTGTTGGGTAGATTATTAAGGGCGTGTTGAGCGTTTTTAGTTTCTTCAAGCGCGCGTGCCTTACAATAATCAAGTGCACCTGAAGACTGAACAAGCTTGATAAGCATTTGCACATCATCTACTACTTTGCCCGTTTGCACCGCAATACGCAATTTATCATACATGGCTGGATTGCTATGTTCTAAAAACTCCAAAGTCTTGATAATGGGTAAAGTCGGTTTACCTTCCGCCAAATCATCGCCTAAGTTCTTGCCCATGATGGCAGCATCGCCACTAAAATCAAGCACATCATCAATCATTTGAAATGCATTACCAAAATGATACGCAAATGCACCCAAATCATCCAAAAACTCCTCACGCCCTTGTAGCAGTGCAGCGCCTTTTGTCGCCATCATAAATAATCTGGAGGTTTTGCCATCAATAATCTGCAAATAATCAGATTCTAAAGTTTTTGGGTTGTGTTGATGCTGTAGCTGTAATACCTCCCCTTCAGCAATATCACAAGTGCCATCACTAAATAGCTTTAATAAGGGCAAATGATTAAATCCTACCAACAAATTAAATGAACGAGCAATCAAATAATCCCCCACCAAAACCGCTGTCGGATTATCCCAAGTGGCGTTCGCAGTTGGCTTGCCTCGTCTTAAACCAGATGCATCAATCACATCATCATGCACCAAAGTTGCGGTATGAAGCATCTCTGTAATGGCTGCCAGTTGCATGGCTTGCTGGCTTTGTTCATCATGTAACATGCGTGCGGTCAGTAGCGTGATTAAAGGACGCATTCTTTTACCACCGGCGTCAATGACATGCTTAGACACACTCATCACCAACTGCACTTTGGAATTTAAACTGCCAAAAACTTGCTTATCCATAATGGCAAAATCTTCAGAAACAATGGCTTGGATATCGGCATAAGTCAGCTGAGCGTTATTCATGATTGATAAATCTGTCTTAAAATCAAAAACGCTATCATAGCATAAAATCAAAGCAACTTAAAACAGCGTTTGGCTTTTTTAATCACTTAATCTGAATTTTTTCCCTTCAATCGGTTGCTTTGGTTAAAACAAATTTTCATCATTATAAAGACAAATTTGGCGGATAAATGACTTTTTACGCTTGTAAATCAAACCAACTATAGGCATAATGTGGGTTCTGATTTGTGCTTATCTTGATAAGCTTATTGGCACATCTAAAATAAAACAGGGAGCAATTATGAGCCACCCAATGACGCACAATCCCATTACGCAACATAAAGAAATTGATGACGTGAATATCGAAAAATTCATTCCGCTAATTACCCCAAATTGCCTAAAAAGCGAGCTGCCACTGTCGGAGTTGGCTTATCATACCGTTCTAAATGGACGAAAAACCATTCAAAATATTTTAGATGGTATTGATAAGCGAATCTTGATTGTTGTTGGACCATGCTCTATCCATGATCCTGTGGCAGCACATGAATACGCTGACAAACTTAAAGTACTGTCAGAAGAGCTTAAAAATGAGCTTTTTATTGTGATGCGTGTTTACTTTGAAAAACCTCGTACCACAACAGGCTGGAAAGGCTTAATCAATGACCCTGATATGAATGACAGCTTTGATATCGAAAAAGGCCTACATATCGCAAGAAAGCTTTTGCTTGAATTAAACGAAAAGGGTCTGCCTTGCGCCACCGAAGCACTTGATCCCAATACGCCTCAATACATGCAAGATTTAATCAGCTGGTCTGCCATTGGTGCACGCACAACCGAAAGCCAAACACATCGTGAAATGAGTTCTGGCTTATCTTGCCCCGTTGGCTTTAAAAACGGTACCGATGGCAGTATGACTGTTGCCGTCAATGCCATGCAAGCAGTACAGTCAGGTCATAGCTTTTTGGGATTGTCTGGCGATGGTCAAGTATCTATCATCAAATCCAAAGGCAACCGCTACGCTCATGTTGTCCTACGGGGTGGTAATGATAAGCCAAACTACGATGAAACCGCTGTTGCTGCCGCTGAAAATGAGCTTGCTAAAGGTAAAACAAACGGTAAAATCATGATTGATGCCAGTCATGCCAACAGTGGCAAAGACCCCTATCTTCAGCCCATGGTTATCCAAAATGTTGCAAGCCAAATCCAAAATGGCAATTCATCTATTATGGGACTCATGATTGAAAGCCATCTGAAAGGTGGTCGCCAAAATATTCCTGTCAATTTAGATGATTTAGAATATGGTAAATCCGTTACTGATGGCTGTTTGGACTGGGAGGCAACCGTTGAAACCTTACGCACCTTCGCTAAAACAGTGAAAGCACATCTACAAAATCGCTGATGGTTTTTAAAATAGGTTGATTTTTGTTGGTTTTTATGCCATCTGTTTTTTAAGTTTGGATATATGATGGCACAAAACCAACAAGTGTTAACCCCCAAGCATCAAAGACAGCAATCACAGATAACAACATATATAAGAGCAATACTGTTATGAGTAATCCAAGTTTTAAAGATTTGTTATCAAAATCTCTACAAGAAGATTTAAAGCAAATGACCAAGGCTTCTACCAAACCTGAAATGGCAAGTGATAAACCTAACGAGACGGTCAATTTGCCCAGCTCAAAGGCAATTTTACATGAAGTGAAGCGTTTTAATCATGATGCCATCAATGATGATACCGTGCTATTTATGCAGGCGATGAGTGGCGTCATACCGTTAAAAACCGATGCTGTCGTCAGCCATACCAAACCCACCCAAACCGATGAAAATATGTTGCGTCGCCGTGCGTCAGCTGAAGGCGATGAGCCAATTAAAGGTGTTTTGTCTGATATGCAAGCGTTATTAAATCCTGTGGCAAGTGAGGCTTTTTTATCTTACAAAAATCCCACCTTACAAAATAAAGTCTTTGAGCAGTTAAAACAAGGCAAACTACGGTGGTATGATGCGGTAGATTTACACGGCTCAAGCATTGATGACGCACGCAAGGCTGTCTTATTACTCATCAGCCAAGCCATCAATCATGGTGAAACTGTGGTCAAAATTGTACACGGCAAAGGTAAAGATGCCATTCTTAAAACCTACGTTAATGGCTGGTTACGCCAAATGCCAGAGGTCATGGCGTTTGTTTCTGCACCTGCTAAAGACGGGGGCAATGGTTCAGTATTGGTATTACTCAAAAAAGTCGTCCAGTCGTGATGGTTGTATATGCGATTGTGATCACTTAACAATAAAATAGTGTTATCACAAAATATATGTTTATTATTTTACCCCGAATTACTTAACATCAATCGCATCTTTAAAAGGTCAATTTTTTGACCTATTTTTATGACTTTTATGGCAAGTATTTGAATCTGGCATGACAATACAGCCAATCTTTTAATAAATTTACTGATTAGTATTGAGAAAATTATGACAAATACATCGTCACTTACGATCGGCATCGTGGCAGGGGAAGTCTCAGGAGATGCACTTGGCGGTGATTTTATGCAGAAAATGAACGCCCTACACCCAAATATTCGATGGGTCGGCGTCGGTGGGCGGTCAATGGCAGCACAGGGGCTAAGCTCAGTGATTGATATGGGACGCTTATCGGTGATGGGTTTGGCAGAGGTGATGATGCATTTACCTGATTTGTTAAAAGCCAAAAAGCAAATCATCACAGCGTTTAAAACGCATCAGATTGATCTGTTTATTGGTATTGATGCACCCGATTTTAACCTTCGAATCGGTAAAATATTAAAGCCCCAAGGTGTTTTTTGTGTCCAATATGTCAGCCCCTCGATTTGGGCGTGGCGAGAAGGTCGCATTCATCACATCAAAGCAGCGACAGACTTGGTGCTGTGCTTGTTTCCGTTTGAACTGGGTGTTTATCAAAAATATGCCCATCCTGCCATCTGCGTTGGACATCCACTTTTAAATAAACTTCACGCCCATCAGGATAGCCCAAAGGTGCGTTTGGAAAATTTTATTCACCAATATCATAATCACCATCATGGTGTAACAACACTCATAAAAGCAAGTCATATTATTTGTCTGATGGCAGGTTCACGCACCTCTGAAATCCGAGCCATGTTACCGCTATTATTAACAAGTGCACAAAACATTCATCAGCAAATACCAACCGTGCAGTTTGTGCTGCCAGTCGTGAGTGCTGAGCATGCACGATTAGTGCATGAAATTTTGCACACTCATCATGCCAATTTGGTCAACTGCGTACATATTTTGGATGATCACAATCGGTCTCAAAAACAAAACCAACCTGCGATCAGTCATGCGTGTATGACCATCAGTGATGTGGTACTTTTGGCATCAGGTACAGCAACGCTAGAATGCTTACTACTTGAGCGTCCTATGGTTGTCGTCTATCAAGTCAATCCGCTTACTTTTATGATTGCCAAGCGTTTGGTTAAAATTCCTTATGTGTCATTGCCCAATATCTTGGCCAAGCAGTATCTTGGTCATCCAATCGTACCTGAACTACTACAATCTGACGCCACCGCCGAAAAAGTCAGCACCAAAGCATTAGGGATTATTCACCACCCAAACAAACAAACCAAACAGCTTAGCAATATTTCAGCGTGGCTACGCAGCCAAAGTCACCAAAACTCCGCCAAAGCCGTGCTGGATCATTATTTTATGAGTACTAAAAAATCATATGACACACACCATATCACCAAAGCTTATGAATGATTGTACCATCTTCACTAAACCCAATGCGGTTTTATCAAGTCATGCCCCAATCGTCGGTATCGATGAGGTTGGACGGGGCACTTTATTTGGCAATATGACTGTCGGTGCGGTTATCTTGCCCAATGAACTCAGCGGCCGCTTTGATGAGATAGATTTAACAAATACTAAAATTTCTTTATTAAATGACAGTAAAAAGCTGAGCGAAAAACGGCGAGAACAACTGTTTGACATCATCACAGATTTGGCACTTGATTATGCGATTGTTGATGTACCAAGCACTATTATTGATCAGATTAATATTTATCAAGCAACGATGCTTGGGATGAAAATTGCCATTGAGACAATTATTATTAAGAATAATTTAAATGAAAAAAACACAACTATTTTGATAGATGGCAATCAGCTACCTTCAATGGATGGCAGTTTGGGCGAACACTTTCATCAGATTTATGCCATGATCAAAGGAGATGCTACTCATAGCAGTATTGCTTGTGCCAGCATATTGGCTAAAGTGCATCGTGATCGTTTGATGATTCAGCATGCCAAATCTTATCCTGAATATCTGCTTGATAAACATAAAGGCTATCTGACCGCCAAGCATAAAGCTGCCATCTTAGAATATGGTATTTTACCTGAGCATCGGCGTAGCTTCTCACCGATTCGTGAATTATACAATCAAGGATTTATTAATTCTAACTATTGGCATTCATAGCAATAAAGATAATTAAGCACATAACAGCTCAGTGACTGCCAATTAATAAAGTGCATATTACCTGCTTTTATCGTTTTTTCTCGGCACGCTTAAACCGCTGAATGCGTTTTTTCTCACGCATCAACTTGGCTTTGTTTTTAACGACAGGATTTTTCTTGCCTTCATATGGGTTGGCATTTTGCTTAAATTCTACCTGTAGTGGTGTCCCTTCGAGTTTATAGATATTGCGAAAAACATTTTCAAGATAACGCTGATAGCTTTTTGGCAGACTGCTCGTTTGATTGCCATGAATGACGATGACAGGAGGATTATGCCCACCCAAATGTGCATATCTTAGCTTAATTCTGCGACCACCCACCATTGGTGGTGGATGGCTGGCAACAGCATCTTCTAAAATTCGTGTCAGCTGATTGGTTGAAACCTTAAACATTGATGCTTCATAGGCTTTATGAATAGAAGGATAAAGTTTACCCACACCATTACCATATAAAGCAGAAATTAAATGAATTTTTACCCAAGGCACAAAATTAAAACGGCGGTCAATTTCAATTTTGACAAAGTCTTTTTGGTCTTGGCTTAAGCCATCCCATTTATTGATTGCCACGACAATGGCACGCCCTGCGTCTAGTGCATATCCAAGCATATGCAAATCTTGATCAACAATACCTTCTTTGGCATCAATGACCAGCACCACGACATTGGCATCTTTAATGGCTTGTAGCGTCTTGACGACAGAAAATTTTTCCACTTTCTCATCAATGCGACCACGGCGACGCACGCCCGCTGTATCGATGAGGACATAGCTACGCCCTTCTCGCTCAAAAGGAATATAAATACTGTCACGCGTTGTGCCTGGCATATCAAAGACCACCACACGATCTTCGCCCAGCAAGCGATTGACTAAGGTTGATTTGCCGACATTGGGGCGACCAATGATGGCAAGCTTTAAGGTTTTGCTATCAAGCTCATCTTTGGGCATATCTTCAGGCATATCCGCCGTCAAAGACTCAAGCAAATTGGTAACGCCTCTACCATGACTGGCTGCGGTAGCATACGGTTCACCAAAACCTAAAGCAAAAAACTCTGCATATGCCGCTTCATGAACGCCATCCATCTTGTTTGCTACCAAAAATACAGGCTTACCCAAGGTGTGTAAAAAATGTGCAATCTCACTATCTGCACCAATCAATCCTGCACGAGCATCTACGACAAAAACAACAATATCCGCTTCATGAATCGCCGTATATGACTGAGTCGCCATATAATCATCAATATTGCCCGAACCATCATCCATCTCACCGATACCACCAGTGTCAACGACAATGAATGACTTGTTTTCAAAATGTGCATCACCATACTGACGATCACGGGTTAGACCCGCCAAATCCGCCACCAATGCTTGACGACTCTTTGTTAACTGATTAAATAAAGTCGATTTACCGACATTAGGGCGACCAATCAAGGCGACCACAGGTTTTATACTCATGTTTTACTCTTAATATCGTTAAAATTGAATCTGTCGCAATGAGGATTTGGATGATCAGGCATCAATCATCATTCAACCAAAACAGCAAAACCTTTGCCACCGATATCATGACAAAGGATGCTGATTTTATTGATTATTTAAAATTGCCAAACAGTCACAACGCCATCTGCTGATTGGGCATATAAGCGATTATTGATCACAGTTAAGTTGGTCAAAGCACCTTTGGTATTGGCTCGGCTGATAATTTGACCTTGATGATTTAAAATATGTACCACACCATCTGCATCCCCAACAGCAATATAAGTGCCGATGGTTACAGGATTGGTCAATCCACGATATTTTAGATCATGATTTTCCCAAAGCTTCTCGCCAGTCATTCGGTTAAAGGCAACCACATCACCATCAGTGCTACTACCGATGACAGCATCAGCCAAAGTGGTCAGCTTTTTGGTGCTAGATAGCTCGCTGACAAACATGGTACGCCCTGTTGTCATATCAAACCCAGCTAATTGTCCGCTGTAGCTGGCAGCGTATAGATAATGATCTACGACGGTCGGTGTCCCATCAATATCACGCAGCTGATCAATTTCTCCAGAACCCATCGCCAGTCCCACACGGCGAGTCCACACTGGTGCACCTGTCATGGTATCTAGTGCATGAATACGCCCATCAGCACCACCAATCAATACCGTGCGAGCATCAAGCGCCAAAGGCTTTGCCATACCACGCACACTGGTATTTGGTACCTGAGTGGCATACTGCCAAACTGTCGCACCACCATTAATATCCAATCCAAAAATCGTACCACTGTTAGTGATGACAATCACTTTATCACCACTAATCAATGCTGGTGCCAAACTAGAAGAAGCCAATTCTACTACCCAGCGTGCTGCACCTGTGCGAGCATCTAATGCAATTAATTTCCCTGAACGCGTACCAATGACCGCCACACTACCTTGATCATCAATACCGACACCGCCAGTGATCACATCTTCAGCATTATATTGCCAAGCAATCGATTCACCCATGTAACCACTGACGATACCACTGCGACTTGCTGCAATCATACCATCTGCCAACGGTGCAATTTGTAAATCAATAACATCCTTTCTTAGGTTGGTATTACGACGACTAAAGCCAGATCGACCTTGATCCAAGCGGATACTTGATACCTGTGTTAATACAGCGACTGGCGTCTGAATATTAACCAATTTGGCAGGCTTGCGTTCGGTTGGCTTGATGGCTTTGGTGCCACAACCTGCCATAGTTACCGCCAAAGCTGCAACCAATGCGGTATTGATAAAGCGCTGATACATAAAAATATCCTTACTTTGCTATTTTTAATTAAGTTTATTTGACCATGATTAACGAATCTTTTGTAAGCACTAATTGCCAGTGTGTGGGTTTTGTGTGTCTGCCACTGCCGAATCATGCTCAATCATCTCAAATATCTCGCCACCTTCAATGACTGGCTGAGTATTTGGTATCGATACCACTGATGGCGTAGGTTCGATTGGTTCAACATTCACCCCAAGTGACTGTAATTTTAAAGCCAATACCGCACGGTTTTCTTGACGCTCACGGAGCACCTCCCATGCATTAGTATAAGCAGATTTGGCATTGTCAATTTCATTTTTGGCATGATAAATATCACCCAAAAGCTCTTGGCGTGATGCTTCAAAAGCTGTCGGCATGGCTTCATTGGCAATCGATAACGCACCGTTTGTATCACCATTTGCCAACATGGCTCGTGCATGGCGTATTTTGGCTATTGCTGTCAAACCGTCATCGTCAAGATTGATTGAAGTGGCTTGGCTGAGCGTTGCGACCGCACCGTCAAGATCGTTATTATTGGTCTGGTGGCGTGCCTTGATCATCAATGCTTGCCAAGCGTAAACAGTGTTACCATGTGCTGCAACAAGTGCATCAATATCACCAAATAACTGCTTTTCTTCTTCCGCCAATGCCTGCTTAGCCACTTCATCTAATTGTGGATTTAAATAAGCTTGCACCAGTCGCTCATCACGCACCGAAATTGAAGTATAAGTATCTGCAGCGACCGTATCTATCTTGGCATAATTTTTTTGATAATACTGCCAACCAAAAAAGACAGCCAATACCAAAAGTACGGCATAAATAATCTTTTCGCCATGCAATTTTAAGGCATTTAAAGATTTTTGATCAGTAAAATTATTATCATTTTTCGGAGTGTCAATCATAATCAAACTCTAATTGAAAATTGCATGCATTATATCACACACAACCATTTTCATGCGGTTTTTATCCATATAGATTTTATCGCATAAGTCATGCATATTTTATCGTATAAATTGATAATCAATGGGTGCACGGCGTTGTTCACCAGTTGCCATTGTCTTAATGGTGATTTGGTTGGCATTTACCTCATCTTCTGCGATGATGACCGTATAAGCTGCACCTGATTTATCGGCTTTTTTCATTTGTGATTTTAAGCCTGTTGCACTTGCCATTTTGACGCGTAAATTATCCTGACGCAAGCGAAGTGATTCGGCGTACTTTAAGCCATCAATATAATAATCAGGGTGAGCAATCACAAAAACATCACACCAAGATGCAACCTGATAAGGATTAACGGCATCAATCAATAGCATTAAGCGTTCAAGACCCATAGCGAACCCAACCGCAGGCTCTGACTGCTCAGCGTTACCTTTGATAATACCCACCAAGCCATCATAACGACCGCCGCCACAGACGGTCGCTTGTGAACCTAATTTGTCAGTTACCCATTCAAAAACAGTTTTGTTATAATAATCCAAGCCACGCACCAATTTATCGTTTATCTCAAACGAAATACCCAATGCGGACAAATAGTTTTGTACTTTTTCAAAATGAGCCAACGATGCCTCACCCAAAAACTCACCAAGCTTAGGTGCATTTTTTAGGATTTGTTGAGTGTTTTCATCTTTGGAATCCAAAATACGCAGTGGATTGGTATTTAAACGGCGTTTTGAATCATCATCCAAAGCCTCTTGGTGTGTTGTCAAATATTCAACCAGTGCTGACTTATATGCAACACGCTCATCGGTCTCGCCCAAGGTGTTTAGCTGGAGTGTCACATGCTCACCGATACCCAGTTTTTGCCACATATGATAAGTCATAGCGATCAACTCAGCATCAGCATCAGGCAACTCAGCGCCAAAATACTCTACGCCCAATTGATGAAATTGGCGATAGCGACCTTTTTGGGGGCGTTCATAACGAAACATCGGGCCTAAGTACCATAATTTTGGTGTATCGCCACGAGTTAAGTTATGCTCAACAATTGCCCGTACACATCCTGCAGTACCTTCGGGGCGTAAAGTAAAAGAAGATCTTTCATCGCCCTTATTTCCGCCATGTACAACGCCAAACATTTCTTTTTCAACAATATCTGTCGCTTCACCGACACCTCGTGCAAATAGCTGAGTTTCTTCAACCAAAGGCAAACGGATTTGGCTATAGCCATAGCTATCCATCACCTCAATTAATGTTCGTTCCATTGCACGCCATGCTGGTGTTTGCTCGGGCAACACATCATTAAAGCCACGGATAGCGGTAATTTTATTCATAAATATTCCTTAATTATATACAATCAATGATTGCTGTCATTCGGTTCATATAGGTTTAAGATTTTGTCAAACTCGCTGTCATATCGATGAGGATGATTAACATCAAAATCGATAATGGTTTTTAAAAATTGTGAGAAATTGTCATTTTTATTCGCCAATTCATCAACCACCGAATAATCCATCATCTCTTTAAATTTGGCAGGTGATAAAATCTTACTTTGTTTCACATTGTGTCTATTAAGCTCAATGATACCAATCCCAAAGCTTTGGCTAAGTTTTTTGAGCGACTCAATAAATTGACCGTCAGGCAGGATTTGTGCCGCCACCAAATAACCTTCATTTGCCCAACTTGAGTTACTGACTGCCTGAAAAAAGCTTTCTTTATAATTACTAAAATTTAGCTCTTTTTTAATCTCAAATGAATAGATTTTTATTGGTGGCTTATTAAATTTCGTAATAAAACCAAGTACATGGTTTTTTTGATAATTGGCGTATTCAAAATGCACCGCCACCATATCTGGATACAGCCATTTATCCTCACCTTTTGCTCCTTTTGGACTGATTTCATGAAAAATGGTTTTTGAATAAGCTTGAAAATATTTATCAAATTTCAAAAAATAAGTCAAGACAGGGTGCAACTCTCGCTCATGATATTTTGCTAAGCGATGAGTGGTTTGATCAAGATTTTTTATCACCTCTAACTTTGTTTGCTGAGATTTTAAAATATATTGTTTTGGCTTGGTATTTGTATTTGGAACTTCCTTGAAGATATGTTTATTGCGAGTAATTGAACTACCAAATGTTCTTTCTGGTGATTTGCCAATGAAAGATTCGGTGGAAACATCATAAGATCTTAACCGACGATGCAATTTATTTTTAAGAACAAACTCCCACAGCTGCATCGTTGTCATTGGTCGATTGACCATTTTCATCGCATGCACCGCCAAATCTAAAAAGCCCAATTTATCCTGATCGCTCATACATTTAGCCTATACGGATAATCTCATTTGCCCGTTTATCTTGAATGTCTTTGACTTGAGCACGCACCATCGCCTCAATCTCATCTACCAATTTTTTGGTATCAATCAGATGGCTTTTTGCACCATGTTTATAAACCAAACTATTGGGGCTGGCTCCCACGACACCGATCGTCGCTTCTTTGGCTTCACCTGGCCCATTGACTTTACAGCCAATAACTGACAGATCCAGTGGCTCACGCACATCCTCTAAGCGAGCTTCAAGCTCATTCATCACTTTGATCACATCAAACTCTTGACGGCTACAACTTGGACAAGCAATAAAATTGACGCCATTACTACGAATACCCAGTGATTTTAGAATGTCAAAGCCGATTTTAATCTCTTCTTCTGGTGCTGCCGCCAAAGAGATACGCATGGTATCGCCAATGCCATCAAGTAGCAAACCGCCCAAAGCAATGGCAGATTTAACCGTGCCAGTGCGATATACACCCGCTTCGGTAACGCCAAGATGCAATGGATTATCAATTTGTGCTGAAATCAATCGATACGCATCAAGGGTTAAAAATACATTGGAGGCTTTGACTGAGATTTTATAATTCTGAAAATTAAGATTTTCTAAAATATCAATGTGGCGTAACGCTGATTCTAGCATCGCCTCACCTGTCGGTTCTCGATATTTTTTTTGTAAATCCTTTTCAAGTGAGCCTGCATTCACACCGATACGAATCGGCACATTATGATGGCGTGCCGCTGCAACCACTTCTTTGACTTTTTGATCATTGCCAATATTACCTGGATTGATACGCAGGCAGTCTGCACCCACATCCGCCACTGCAATGGCGATTTTGTGATCAAAATGAATATCGGCAATGAGTGGAATGGATACGCGTTTTTTTATCTCAGCAAAGGCAGCGACGCTCTCCATCGTTGGTGTCGATACACGCATCAAGTCCGCACCTGCGTCCACGCATCGCTGAATTTGTGCAACTGTTGCATCAATATCACAGGTGTTTGTATTTGTCATACTTTGCACGCTGATGGGTGCATCGCCGCCGATGGCGACATTGCCAACATAGATTTTTTTGGTAGGGCGGCGTTTAATCGGATTGTGTATTGACATGGTGTTACCGTTATTCTTGTTCAATTGACCAAATACATGGCGTGATAATCATCATAAACTATTTATAATCACTTAATAATTTATAATCACTTAATAATTTGTCATAAGACTTTTTGATTTCATCATGTTGAGTGCCTGAAGTTAACGCACGCTCAAGTGCTGATTTGGCGTTATTATAGTCATCTTTTGTTGGTGATTTGGCAGCTTCATATTGATGATAATAAATATATGCCATATTTTCGATGGCTACCACACGCCCTTCATAACCGATGGCTCGGCTAGGTTTATCAAAATAAATCAACGCACCTGACAAGTCCCCCATCTGCACCAAATAAAATCCATAATCCATATAACTTTGCATATCTTTAGGATTTAGTTCAATCGCCTTTTCAAACAAGCGTTGAGCTTTGGTTTGGTGAGTGGCATCCTCCGAAGCTTGATAAATCTTTGCCAAGGTGCGATAGGCAGGTGCAAACTGCCGATCAGCCGATAAAGCAGCATCCAACTGCTGTTTGGCTTGATCAAGCTTACCCATGTCCAGTAGCGAGATTGCAATTTGGGTTCGGATTTGTGCCAATTGCGGATTATTTTTAGGCGGTATTGGTGTACTTTGACAGGCACTTAAAACCAGCCCCATCGCCATTACCATAGGCCACTTTACTCGGATTTTCATGTAGCGTCCATTCTATCAGGCTTTGATATCATTAGTAAATAGATGCATCAATTCATTCATGATGGCTTTGGCGTTTTTGGATACTTTCTTGCCATTTTTTGGCACGGCGTGTACGATCAGCGACCTGACCGACCAGCTGCCCACAAGCAGCATCAATATCATCACCACGAGTCTGGCGAATTGTACAAACAAATCCTGCTTGGTTTAAAATATGACTAAAAGCATGTATCCGATTATTGCTTGAACGCCCATAAGGTGCGTGCGGAAATGGATTGAACGGAATTAAATTAATTTTGCTCGGCAAATCTTTTAGCAAATCAACCAGCTGATGTGCGTGTTCATCAGAATCGTTAACACCTGCCAGCATAACATATTCGATGGTAATGTGTTTTTTGTGGCGAGGATTTTCATCGTACACATAAGATTTGGCAGCCTTAATAAGATCTTTTAAAGGATATTTTTTATTAATCGGCACAAGTTCATTACGAAGCTCATCATTGGGTGCATGTAAGCTAATGGCAAGTGCCACATCAATATCTTTGGCCAAATCATACATTTTTGGAACAACGCCTGAGGTTGAAAGTGTGACACGGCGTTTGGATAAGCCAAATGCATGATCATCAAGCATAAGTGACATGGACGCCACCACAGGATCATAGTTTAATAACGGTTCACCCATGCCCATCATGACGACATTGGTCACACGGTTTTCTCGCTCGGTTGGCGGCACATTTTCCATATAAGACTGATTGGCGACCCAAAGCTGCCCAATGATTTCGCTTGGCGTTAAATCTCGCTCAAAACCCTGCTTACCTGTACTACAAAACGAACAATCCAACGCACAGCCCACTTGCGATGAAATGCATAAAGTCTTACGCCCAAATTGCTTACCATCATCGGCAGGAATCAAGACTGTCTCAACCAACGAACCACCCGCCACCTCAAAGACCCATTTGCGTGTACCATCTTGGCTAAATTCTTTATATTTCACAGTCGGCGGCACGACGCAAGCTACCTCATGTAGCTTATGCTGAAGTTTTTTTGAAATATTTGTCATCTCAAAAAAATCTGTCACACCAAATTGATAAATCCACTTCATCACCTGCGTTGCACGAAACGACTTTTCGCCCAAAGACACAAAAAATGCCGATAATTCATCTTTTGACATACCTAAAAGATTAACTTTCTTGGCTGCTTGGTCGGACTGCTCAGCGGAGGTGATGACAGGAATTTTATTCACGGTACACTCTATACAAGTATTTAATTAAACCCATTATTATACTAAAATTTTGCATCAAAGTCATGCTAATGCACTCAGATATAGATAATAATCAGATACAGATAATAAAAAGCAAACGGATGTTCCATTTGCTTTTTATTAAACATATCATAAAACGGTATCAGTGGGTCAAACCTTGCACACGCTCAACTTGTTTGGCAAAATCTTCTCGGTATTCCAAAAGCTCTTCGCATGTGATGGCAAAAACACCACTACCGCCTTTTTCAAAGGTTAGCCAATCAAACTGAATTTCAGGATAAGCTTGGCGTAGCGCCCACTCGCTATCACCAACTTCACAAACCAACAAGCCATCTTTGGTCAAATAATCAGGTGCGTGGTATAAAATTTGATGTACCAAATCTAAGCCATCTTGACCTGCTGCAAGTGCATGTTCAGGCTCATGCAAAAACTCAGGTGGCAGCTCTGCCATTACCGCTGCATCCACATAAGGCGGATTAGTCACAATAAGCTCGTACTGATTTTCAGCGGGCAGTTTGGCAAATAAATTTGATTCAAGTAGATTGACTTGATGAGCAAGCTCATGATGCTCAACATTTGTCCATGCCACTTCTAGGGCATCTTTATCAATATCTGTGGCATCAATATTGGCATCAGGAAATGCCTTAGCAAGTGCAATGGCAATACAACCAGAACCTGTGCATAAATCCAAAATACGCTCAGGTGCTGCCAACTGCGACTCTTCTAAACCGTGGCTAAAAAATGAGTTTTTGCGTACATCATCGACATCAAAATATGGATAAAACTGCTGATTAATCAGCTCGGCAATCGGAGAGCGTGGAATCAAAACACGCTCATCAACATAAAAAGGCAGCCCACAAAAATACGCCAAATTAATCAAATAAGACAAAGGCTTACGCTGAATGATACGCTCGGATAATAAGGTCAAGACTTCTTGCTTTTCGCTGGGAGTCAGCTTACACGCCAAAATCTGCTCATCTGCCGACCATTCAAGCGATAAAGAATGCAAAACAATTGCCGCCGCTTCAGCAAACTCATCTGTCGTCCCTTGTGCCACAACGACATCATACTGGCGAAGCTTGGTCACCACAAAGCGGATAAAATCACGAATGGTTACCAATGCCTGCTCAGCTTCACCAAGCTCGGTATATAATGTAGCAATCTCCGCTTGGGTGAGCTGACCATTTTCATTCATCGTATAATCAAAGTCATATTCCGCCAAATCGGTGGCGTCAAAGTGGGTATCAATTGTCATCAAGCTGCCTTTTCGTCATGCCCTGTCACAGTGCTATTTAAATAATTTTTATTATAATCAACTTAGCACAAATTTGCCACTGTTTTCATCATGCCAACCAAAATCTTGGTACAATCTTATTCAATAAAAACCACAAAAATACTAAAATTTGGTGAATGTGATTGGTTTTAAACCAAAAAATTGTTAAACTAAAGGTTTATATTAAGCATAAAGTATGCCAAATTTTATCGCATTTTTTGATTAATTTTGAGACCATCATGACCGATAATATAAGATTTTGCCTACCCAAAGGCATGAGCCATAAGACTTTTTTGGCAGAATATTGGCAAAAAAAGCCGCTGCTAATTAAGGGGGGTTTGCCTGACTTGATAGGGATGTTTGAGCCTGAAGATATACTTGGTTTGGCACTTGAAGAAGGCGTGTCTGCTCGATTGATCAGCCAAAGTGATAAAAATATCAATCAATGGTCGCTAAAATCTGCTCCGCTTGATGAAGACGATATCTATCAAACCCCCAAGCTTTGGACAATCTTGGTACAAAATCTTGAGCAATGGTCGCCTGAGCTTGGTGAGCTTTGGTCGCATTTTGATTTTATTCCCAAATGGCAACAAGATGATATCATGGTATCTGTTGCTCCAAAAGGCGGTTCGGTGGGTGCACATTATGATGAATATGATGTATTTCTTGCCCAAGGTTATGGTGCGCGTCGATGGCAGTTGGGCAAGATGTGTACTTCTGATACCCCTTTTGTGCCTAATCAACCAATACGCCTTTTAGATGACATGGGTAAGATTATTTTTGATGAAGTCTTGCAAGCAGGTGATGTGCTTTATGTACCGCCAAGGCTTAGCCATCATGGGATTGCGATGAATGATTGCTTGACATTTTCATTTGGTTTTCGCAGACCCAATCTTGTACAAATTATGGACGAGCTGGCAGATGTCGCCACCAATCACGCCAATCTGTTTCATGTCCTAACCTTACCGCAAGCTGACCAGCCAGATGCCTATGAGCTTAGCCAAGATAGCATTCAAGCACTCAAAGATAAGCTAATTAACCTGCTAAATTCCAAAGAAGGCGATGCGTTATTGACAGATGCCATCGGCGAGCTGGTCAGTCAACGCCAGTATGAATTACTTGCGTTTGAAGATGAGCTTGATGCTGATACACTCAAAACTCGCCTTGAAGATGGTGAGTGCTTGGTATTAAACCCTGCCTGCCGCTTTGTCCATGTGCGTGATGTGTGGTATATCAATGGCGAAAAAGTTGACTTGTCAGATGATGAACGAGCATATCTTAAGCATTTGATTCACGGTGATGCCATTACTGCCGAAGACGCCAATTTACAAAATCTGCCTTGGCTTAGCCAGTGGCTGAATGATAATTGGCTGATTTTGGTTTAATATGATTTTGGTTTAATATTATGTTAAGCGTCATTCGTATGCTGATGCTATTTATGATCCTTTTGTTGATTGGTGCATATGTGTTTGGTCAATTCCAAAATCATCATTCAGACAATGTCAATCCCATTCCTGTGGTTTTCTGTGTTTTAGGCACAGTCAGCTTAACTCAAAATTAGAAGATTATGTCCTTTGTACATTTAGGTATTCGTAGCGAATACGCCATTATAGACTCAATTGTCCGTATCAAAGATTTGGTCAAAGCCGCCGTCGCTGATGGTCAAGATACACTTGCTTTGGCTGACTGGAATAATATGTTTGCAGCAGTCAAGTTTTATAAAGCGTGTATCGGCGCTGGTATTAAGCCAATCATTGGGGCTGAGGTGGTGGTTGGTGAGCATAGTGATAAAGATGCAGCTGATGCACGCCACAGCGTCATCCTTTATGCGATGAGCCATCATGGCTACCAAAACCTGATGCGTTTGATTTCAGATGCTTATACCAACCGCCCAATGAATAATCATGGTTCGGTAGAGTTTGAAACACCCGTCATCACCAAAGCGGCTTTGGCTGAATATTCCGATGAATTAATCGCCATCTTAACACATCGCTCAGAGATTGCTCAGCCTTTACTTGGCAATAACCCTGACAATGCCCTGCCTATTTTACAAACATGGCAAGATATTTTTGGCGATAGGCTCTACATTGGCATTCGCCGAGTCAAAGCCAGCGATGATAAGTTTAATGAAAGTGCCATCATTCAAGCTGCTAAGCTTGGCATTGCTATCATTGCACATAATGATGTACGCTTTATTCACGCAAGCCCAACTGAGACAAATGACAAAAATAATACCGTCAGTACAGACTTTGATGCACATGAAGCTCGTGTGTGTATCGCAAATAGCTATACCTTAGCAGATGACAGACGCCCAAGAGAATACACCGAACTTCAATATTTCAAAAGCCAAAAGCAGATGGCCGAGCTGTTTGCTGATTTGCCCCAAGCAATTAAAAATACACGCCTACTCGCCAGTCGATGTAATGTAACTATCACGCTTGGGATTAATGTTCTGCCTGATTTTCCCATCCCAAAAGGTGAGACCATTGAGACTTTTTTTAAAAAAGTATCCGCTGATGGCTTAAACAGACGGCTTGAGAAACTTTATCCTGTTGATCAGCGAGATGATGATTGGGATAAAGTACGCAAACCTTATGATGAAAGGCTTGACTATGAGCTTGATATCATTCTTAAGATGGGTTTTCCTGGCTATTTTTTAATTGTCATGGACTTTATCCGCTGGGCAAAAGCCAATGGCGTACCTGTCGGTCCTGGTCGTGGCTCAGGTGCAGGCTCTTTGGTTGCTTATTCGCTTAATATTACTGATCTTGACCCTTTGAGCTATGATTTGTTATTTGAGCGATTCTTAAACCCTGAGCGTGTCTCAATGCCTGACTTTGATATCGATTTTTGTATCGAAGGGCGTGACCGTGTGATTGACTATGTGGCACAAACATATGGTCGCCAAGCAGTCAGCCAAATCATCACCTTTGGTACGATGGCGGCGCGTGCGGTGGTTCGTGATGTCACCCGTGTTCAGGGTAAGCCTTTTGGTCTGGGTGATCGCATCTCAAAGATGATTCCAAAAACACCTGGTATTAAGCTTGAAGATGCCTTTGATCAAGAACCTCAACTCAAAGAGCTGCTGACCAATCCAGATGCACCAGACCATGAATTGGCTCTTGAGATATGGGAGATGGCCAAAAAGCTTGAAGGTCTCACCCGTAATGTCGGCAAACATGCAGGCGGCGTACTCATCGCACCCAATAGCATCAGTGATTTTTCGGCCATCTATTGTGATGGTGAAGGTCATCCTGTCAGCCAATATGATAAGGACGATGTTGAAGCTGTCGGCTTGGTAAAATTTGATTTCTTAGGACTTCGAAATTTGACCGTACTTCAAGCCGCTGTTGATAACATTAACCAAACTCGTCAAGCTCAAGGTCAATCCTCAATTGATTTAGAAACCTTGCCACTCGATGACGCCGATGTATACACTTCAGTACTTCAAGAGGCCAAAACCAGTGCGGTATTTCAGCTAGAAAGTAGCGGCATGAAAAAATACTTAGCACAGCTTAAGCCCTCAAATATCGAAGATGTCATTGCGATGTGTGCTTTATATCGACCCGGCCCGCTTGAGTCTGGTATGGTGTCTGATTTTATCGACAGAAAGCATGGTATTCAAGAAGTGGCTTATCCCCATCCTCAGTTTCAGCATGAACTGCTGCAACCACCTCTTGAATCAACCTATGGGGTCATCGTCTATCAAGAGCAAGTCATGCAGATTGCACAGGTCTTAGCAGGTTATACCTTAGGTGGTGCAGATATGCTAAGGCGTGCCATGGGCAAGAAAAAACCCGAAGAGATGGCCAAGCAGCGTAGTACTTTTGTGGAGGGTGCGATTGAGCAAAATATCGATGGCGGTTTGGCGGCACAAATTTTTGATTTGGTTGAAAAATTTGCAGGCTACGGTTTTAATAAATCACATTCGGCAGCCTATGGTGTGCTTGCTTATCAGACTGCTTACCTAAAACATTATTATCCAGCTGAATTTATGGCAGCGGTCTTAACATCTGAAATGGATGATACCGACCAGGTGGTTTTTTTACTGTCTGATTGCCGTGATAATTTTGGGTTAACTATCATCCCACCCAGTGTCAATCATAGCCAATGGAAATTTGTGGTCAGAGATGCCAAGACAATTGTTTATGGGCTTGGTGCTGTCAAGGGCGTCGGTGAAGAGGCGGTTAATAGCATTGTCGCTGCACGCAAGGACGGTGCTTTTAAGGATTTATACGATTTTTGTAATCGTGTTGACATCAAAAAAGTGGGTAAACGCTCACTAGAAGCACTCATTAAAGCAGGCTGTTTTGATATTTTAGCCGAAACCTTAAAACCACACTATATCACCGATCACTCAGATTGCAGTTACCAAATTCGCCGTGGCTTGTGGCGGCAGCTCCCCGAAGCAATGGCAGCTGCCGACCAAAACCGCCAAAACCACTTAATTGGGACGATGGATTTATTTACAGATGTCGATGATTCACTATTTGTCGCACCGCCACTTGAAGATGTCTACTGGCAGCCACAAGATCGCTTACGCTATGAACAAGCGACGCTTGGGCTGTATTTAACTGGTCATCCTTTGGATGAATATCGCAGTGAGCTACCCTTATATACTACTGTTAAAAGTGTCGTTGATTTAAAAGATACCGCCAAAGGCTTTGCATGGATTGCAGGCTTGATTTATGATGTGGCATTTTTTGGGGAGCGTATTGTCGTCAAGCTTGACGATGGCAAAGGTCGCATTGAAATGAGCTGCTATGGTGAGACTTTTAATCAATTTAAAGAAGTTTTGACCGCAGGTAAGCGTGTGCTTGGTATTGATGAAGAATACAAACCGTTATACACCAAAGGTGAGCGTGCAAATATGACCATTGCAAATATCGTCATCGCCAAAATCAGCGTCCGAGAAAATGATGATGGTCGGATTTTTACTCGCCTACATCACATTGAGTCTATCGAAAATGCTCGGATTCGCCGACTAAAGGAAATTCATCTAAAGCTTGCTTGTGATGACACTCAAGCACTTGAGGGGATTTTAAGTGTGATAAAAGAAAATAGCCCACCGCCTGAGCTAATCAAACGAGGCTCTCACCCAACTTCAGAGCATGATGATATAGACATCAGTCAAGTGGGCGATTTATGTGTACCTTTATCATTATACTTATATGATGAATGCAGTGTTGCACGCATCCAAACCAATGACCGATTACGGCTATACCCCAGCGACCACAATATTGCTCAATTAAAAAATCATATCACTGATGATCATTTGGTGTTTCGATAATGATGAACGATTTACTCAAATCTTGGCTATCACGCATTCGCATCGTGATGGTTGGTACTACCCTACCTGCCAATATCGGCTCGGCGGCGCGTGCACTGCATACCATGGGCTTAGATGATTTGGTGGTCGTCAATCCACGCTTACCGATTGATGACAGCAGTTATGCCAATGCAGCAGGTGCAGGCATATTACTGGACAAAGCTTGCATCACAAAAGATATCAAACATGCCATTGGTGATTGCACACTCATTTTTGCAGCCAGTGCCCGATCACGCCAAATGCCTAGGCCTGTGCTGACGCCAAGCATGGCTGCACAAGTTGCACTTAAGCAATTATCACAGACTGTCTCAAAAAATACTTTGGCGACATCTTTGGATCATATGAATCAATCAGCTGATGATTTGGTTAATACCTTGCCCAAGATTGCCATTTTATTTGGGCGTGAAGACCGAGGTTTGACCAATGAAGAGCTGTCATTGGCTGATTATCATATCCAGATTCCTGCCAATTTGAATTATCCTGTACTCAATGTTGCCAGTGCCATACAAGTCATCACAGCTACCTTTTTTGATCAATTTGCCAGTACGCTTACACCATCTTCTCTTGTTAGTACCAAGCAGATACAAGGCATGCCAAAAGAGGAATACTCGCTGCCCATACACATACGCAGCGACTGGGATGAGCCTGCGATCACTCAAGCACAGTCAGCCAATCTTGAAAGTGCCATCATCACATTGATGCAACGGCTCAATCTTGCACACGACGATGATCTTAAGCACCTACCAAATCGCTTATCTCGCTTGAATCGTCGCTTGCAACTAGACCAAAAAGAATACGCCTTAGTCCGTGCTTTGATTGCTAAGATTAATCAGAATTTGCCTTAGCTTGGGTGGCATCGCCGTTCATTCAATCATATCGGTATACTAGGCTTGATTTGATAAATCTCACATTCAGCCATATGATGAGAGAAATTTTAGGAAAAATACATGCTAAAAAAACTGTTGAAATTAAAAAACACCATCACAGATGATGTGAAAGCTGTGCTTGCACGAGACCCTGCTGCACGCAGCCAAATGGAAGTACTGTTAACCTATCCTGGCATTCATGCGCGTATCATGCACCGAGGGGCACACTACTTGTGGAATTTGGACCATAAGTTTATGGCCAGAGCGCTTTCTCATTTTAGTCGCTGCACAACAGGCATTGAAATTCACCCTGCCGCTAAGATCGGTAAGCGTTTTTTTATTGATCACGGCATGGGCGTCGTTATTGGCGAGACTGCCGAAATTGGTGATGATGTTACTTTGTATCATGGTGTCACTTTAGGTGGTGTCTCTTGGGAAAAAGGTGCCAAACGCCATCCGACCCTTGGCAACAATGTGGTTGTTGGTGCAGGTGCTAAGATTTTGGGTGGCTTTCGTGTTGGTGATGATGCCAAGATTGGCTCAAATGCTGTTGTCGTAAAGGCAGTGCCAGCTGGTGCCACGATGGTCGGTAGTGCCGCCCGCATGGTCGTCAAGCACAAACAAGAACAAATATCCACCAAACATCACGCACAATCTAAGGAGCTGTTTAACGCTTATGGCTTAAAACCTGATTCCAAAGACCCTGTTGCATCAAGTATTGCAGCTTTATTGGCACATATCCAAGAGCGTGATAAGCAAATCTGTGAACTCACCGCCGCAGTCAAAAAACTAGATCCAAATTTCAACCCCCAAAGCATAAAATCACTGTGCAAAGATGATTTGGATGTTTTTGATGGCGAAGGCTTAGAGCTTGATTATCACATTTGATATGAAAAATCCAATCGCAAAAACAGTCAATCGCTGCAGTTGGTGCTTGTCCGATCCACTTTACATTCACTACCACGATCATGAGTGGGGCAAGCCCATTTATGATGACCAGAGGCTATTTGCTCAACTTTGCCTAGAGTCAATGCAATCAGGCTTAAGCTGGATTACGATTTTAAAAAAGCGTGATAATTATTATCATGCCTTTAATGAGTTCGATGCCATAAAAATTACTCAGTATGATCAAGCTAAGATTGAAGCATTAATGCAAAATACGGGTATTATCCGCCACCTTGGTAAAATCAACGCCATCATCAATAACGCCAAAGCCTACCTTGCCATCACAGAGCATCAAAGTTTTAGTGACTATCTGTGGGGGATTGCAACACCAGATGGCAAACCCGTCATCAACTACCCCAAAACACTTGCCGACATACCCACCCAAAATGAAGTCTCGGCAAGATTGGCAAAAGCCCTAAAACAGCAAGGATTTAAGTTCATCGGTTCAACGACCTGCTATGCCTTTATGCAAGCAGTTGGCATGGTAAATGATCATTTGATTGATTGTGATTTTCGCAAAAAGCCCTTGTATCATCATAGATACGCAGGGCTTAAATATATGGATTGATTAAATTTACTTAGGCTGTTTATAGATTGGATGAATTAGGCTCAGGATGCTTGGCATTTGATTCAAAAATTGTTTTAACTTTATCCATCTGCAGCCCTTCAATCTGTACCGTACGATTCGGAAAGGGAATATCAATGCCCGCTTCATCAAACGCATATTTCACCTGCTCAAGCAAATCTGCTTGCGTCATAAACCAATCGTCATTATTGGTCCATACTCTCAGCACCAAATCCACAGAGCTATCGGCCAATGCTGTGACAATGACAGTTGGTTTTGGGTCATCCAAAACATTTGGATGGGCTTCGGCAAGACCAATCATTACCTTGCGTGCCTCTCGAATATCTGCATTATAACCGATACCCACCTCAACATCTACACGGCGATTTGGCAAGGAGGAATAGTTGATACTAGCAGAGGTCATAATATCACCATTTGGGATAATAATCTCGTGATTATGGGCGGTACGAATACGGGTATTGACTAAGCTAATATCAAGTACTGTGCCAAGTTTACCGCCAATCTCAACCAAATCACCACGCCCAAATGGTCTAAAAATCACAATCAAAACACCTGCCGCTAAGTTTGATAACTGGTCTTTGAGCGATACACCAATTGCAACACCTGCCGCACCCAAGACAGCAACAAATGAATTGGTATTGACGCCCAATTTATTCAAGGATGCCAAAATGACCGTGACCAACATCAAACCATATAACAAATTACCCAAAAAGTTGGCAGCCGTGCGATCCAGTCGGCTTTTTACCATAATGTGTTTGGCAACGCCAACGATGCGTTTACCAATCCATTGACCTACAAAGAAAATCAGCAATGCCAATACCAAACGCCCCGAAAAGTCAATTGCCAGCTGGGTTAGTGTATTGATATCAATTGGTACGCCCAAAAATTGTAAAGTATCATTGGCACCATGCTCAAGGGTATCTTTCGTCAGCCTTGCTGCATCTGTCACAACCTCTTTGGCTGTTTCAGCGGTATCAGCGACTGTACGAACAACGGTATTAGACTCGCTGTTGGCTACTTTATTACTTTGACTCATGACTTTTCCATCAATTCTATTTTTATAACCTTTAAGTCTATTTGCCAAGTCTAGATACTTATCTTACCTATGGCAAAAACCTAACAAATAATTTTATTATTTATTATATCAATTAATTACATAAACTTAGTAATTAGTCTTAATGGCAAATATTTCATACCAAGTCCAATAGGTAACCATGGCCATAGTGGCACATAAGCTTCATCAACTTTGGCTTCAATGGCCTTGATAATGACATCAGCACCTTCATCTTCTTCAACTTCAAAAGGCAGATATTTCGCCCCAATATTTAAATCTGTGCGTACATAACCTGGGTAAATGGTCGATACCGTAATCGGTAACTTTTCTTTGATCATATCGGCGCGAATGCCCTCAGCAAGTCTAGCGAGACCAGCCTTAGCGGCGGCGTAAGTTGTCAAATGACGCGGTAACCCTCGCACCGCAGACATACTTGAGATAACCACCAATTGACCGCTATTTTGACGGCGAAAAATCTGCATTGCCGCTTCACACTGGGCAATGGCGGCAATAAAGTTTATTTCGGCGGTCGCACGGTTAATATTAAATCGACCATGCCCAATCACACGACTGTCGCCTACGCCTGCATTGACGATGATTTTATCAATTTGACCAATTTGCTTGGTAAATTCGCCAAAGACTTCAAAAATCTGCTCGTAATCCGTCACATCCAAGCGTTTGATATGTACCGTAATGCCATAATCGCCCTCAAGCTCAGCCTTGATTGCCTCAAGCCTTTCTAGGCGGCGTGCACAAATCGCCAAATCATAGCCCAAAAAAGCAAACTTACGCGCCATCATCGCACCCAGACCCGAGCTTGCCCCTGTAATCAGCACTGTCTTACCCGCCCCAATGCCACGAATGTCATTTAAGTCTTTAATTTTATTAAAACGGTTGGCGACAATGCGTCCAAATCTATCGGCTTTACTAAACAATTCTTCAAGTTTTTTCATAGAAATTACAACCAAGCTAATCTGCATCATCAAATGACTAAATCGCATATTTTAACGCAGCCAAGCCAAAAATCACAGTATTAATTTATTTAGCTTAAGTTTTCTAAAGACGCTTGGTCATCACTTAAGGTCTGCTAAATTTAGCCAAAGCTTGCCCAAGTAAATTGCCTGTTTTTCCAATCACATCTGTGACGCTGCTACCAAGTTGCTCAGCCAAGCCAATTTTCTCTGCCAAAGTTGGCTTGCTACGAGAATGTAACAAATACGCTTCACAAGCTTTTAGCTGATCGAGCAAATACGCATCTGAAGTACCAATCTCATCAATCAACCCAAGCTCTAGAGCATCTTCACCAAACCACACTTCACCTGTAGCGACACGCTCAAGATCCAGTTGGGGGCGATATTTATGAATAAAACCTTTAAATAACTCGTGAATACGCTCAATATCAGCTTGGTGCTTGGCACGATCTTCATCGTCATTTTCTCCAAAAATCGTGACAGTACGCTTATACTCGCCTGCTGTAAACTGCTCAAATTGCACATCATGCTTTTTCAAAAACTCGTGAAAGTTAGGCAGCTGACTGACAACACCAATCGAACCAATGACCGCAAAATCACTGGCAATAATTTTATCGGCAGTACATGCCATCATATAGCCACCACTGGCAGCAATCTTATCAACACAGATGGTCAGCTTTAACCCTGCTTCTTTGATACGCACAAGCTGTGCGGCAGCCAGCCCATAGGCATGCACTTGACCGCCGCCACTTTCGAGGCGAAGCACCACTTCATCACCACGATTTGCCACACTGATGATGGCACTGATCTCTTCACGCAAATGAGCGACCGCACTTGCCTTAATATCTCCATCAAAATCAAGGACATAAATTGCTGCTTTTTGTGTGTGATCGTCGGTAGACTGCTGGCATTTTTTGTCTAATGTTTTAATATCTTTGAATAATTGACACAATTTATCTTTGAATTTGTGTGATGCACCATGATGCTCAGATTGGATGGTTTTGATTTTGTTTTTGGTATCTTTTTGAGCGTTATTTAGATGGGTAATGTGTAGCTCAATGGGTTTTTTTGAAGTGTGTAACATAATTTTGCCTTAAAATATCAATCAATAAAAGCGTATTTGGTGGTAAATGGGGAAAAAATACATGATTTAAATGCCCAACATAACTTGATTACAAAAATCGCACAAATCAAAAACGAAAGTTTATCATTACTCAATTAAACCTCTTTTTTAATTTTATTTTTTAGACCCACGCCACGCAAGCGACCTCGTCCGTCCACATCACGCACGATGAGCGACCAAGTTTCATTCAGATATACCTCATCTCCTTTGACAGGTTCTGTCTTAAAATACTGCATCATAAATTCTTCGACAGTTTGATTTTTAGCTTCGGTCAATTTATTCACCAAATCTTCATCAATACCAGTCATTACCCCAACCTGTGGCGGAACGGTGAATATATCAAGCGCACTGGCAACAGGCTTTGGTAGGCGACTAGATGAGTTGGTCGCAAGTGAGCGTGCTGCCAAATTATAAAATGGCAAATCTGCAATGCGTGCATGAGGAGACAGTAGCCAATCGCCATAAAACTCACTATTTTTTTGGTATTGGGTGGCGGAATTATTAAAAATTTTGGCAATACTTGGTGCATCATCGCCACGCATGGCATACCAAACCACATCGCCCATCTTTAAGATGGTATCTTCATTCACATTAACAAGCTTATTATGACGCACCAATGCAAATAAGGATAAGGCTTGGGCGTCAAATTTACTCGAGATGGATTGAGGATGGCGACCGATGGCAAATGCACCCTGCTTGACTTCAAATTCATATAAAGTAATATTCGCCTGATCTGCCACCCAAATTTCATGCTCAGCTTTTGGTTCATTATTGGTTGGTACCCACACCCGAAATAAACGAGACATCAGTGGAATGGTTGCACCTTGTACCAATAAGGATAAAATTACCATGCCAAAAGTAATGTTAAATGCCAAGTCAGCACCAGGTACCGCCATCGTCACTGGGATAATGGCAAGCGTGATCGGCACCGCCCCTCGCAAACCAACCCAAGAAATAAAACCGATCTCACGAATGCCAAAACGAAACGGCAACAATGAACTAAATACCGCAATTGGGCGGGCGACGAATAATAAAAAGATAAAAATCAGTAATGAGTAATGAATCACCTCTAAGATGCCTGATGGCTGTACCAATAACCCAAGCACCACAAATAACACCGCTTGAGATAACCAAGCAAAACTATCCATCACACGCAGTACATGCTCTGTGGCACGCACTTTGGTATTGCCAATCACGACGCCTGCCAAATATACCGCCAAAAATCCAGAACCGCCCAAAAGGTTTGTGATACCAAAAACAATCAAGCCAGCAGATAAAATTAAAATGGCATACATACCATCTGCCAAGTAAACTTTTGGCAACATCTTAGATAATGCCCAACCTGACAATAACCCAAGTACCAAACCAATACCGATTTGGCTGATGAGCATAAAAATAATGTCACCAATCCCTTGGCTTGTCGGATCAAGATTCAAGGTAATCATCACCGTAACCAATAAAATTGCCAATGGGTCGTTTGCACCTGACTCAATCTCAAGCGTGGCTTGTACACGGTCGTTTAGCTTGACACCACCATTTCTTAGCAGACTAAATACCGCTGCTGCATCGGTTGAACCCACAATCGCCGCCATCAAGACGCCCAGCCGCCAATCAACATCCAAAAGCCAAGTGGTAAAAATACCTGCCACTAACACCGTTACCAAGACACCTAAGCTTGCCAAAGTTACCGCGGGCTTAAGCCCCACACGGAACGAACGCATTGAAGTACGAAGACCGCCATCCAATAAGATACACGCAAGTGCCGCCTGACCGATAAAGTTTGCCAAATTATATTCAGCAAATTCGATGCCTAAAATACCCTCTTCACCCGCCAGCATACCCACGCCCAAAAAAAACAACAGCAAAGGTACGCCTAAGCGTGCTGAAAGCGTGCTTGTCATGATACTGGCAAATATCAATAATGAAGCAACAACATACAAAATATTTAAGGTGACCATCGATAATTTACAATCCTAAATAAGGCGATTTATTTTACCGCAAATACAACAAAGTTAAGTATCAGTGATTGACTTAAATGTTAAATCCATTCAAACTCACACCATCAAATTAATCAAATCCTATCATAGCCACCTTTTAGATACCATCAAAAATCTTGAAAAATCACCATTTTTATGCAATTTATCCATGATTAAGCGTTAAAAATTTTATCCGTATTCAATTGTAACTTTATTTTTATAGATAGAGAAAAACTTTCTTGCTAATTTTTGTCAATTTCATCAATCAAGTATAGCAAGCTAATCATTGCCAAAAATCATAAATTTATCACGGCAATACTTGCACGAAATTCAATTAAAAGGCATAATGTAGCGTTTAAAACCTTTTAATTTAACATTCTTTTTATGTAATCATTCTTGCAACTGTTTTTATTTGGTTGCAATTTTTGGGGCAAAATTATGATGCGTAGCACCTATTGCGGTCAAGTGACCGAAGAGCTAATTGACCAAACCATTACCATCGCAGGCTGGGTACATCGTCGCCGTGACCATGGCGGTGTGATCTTTTTGGATATGCGTGATCGTGAAGGTTTGTTACAGGTTGTGATTGACCCTGATACGCCCGAAGCATTTGCGACCGCCGATGCTGCTCGCTCAGAATATTTGCTTAAGATTACGGGGCGTGTGCGTCGTCGCTATGAAGGTACCGAAAATCCAAATATGGTCAGCGGTCAAGTTGAGCTTTTGGGTAAAGAGATTGAACTGCTTGCCAAATCAGACACGCCACCATTTCCTTTGAATGATGACAACATCACAGTCTCAGAAGAGCTGCGATTAAAGTATCGTTTTTTGGATATGCGTCGCCCAGAAATGCAGGAGCGGATGAAATTTCGTGCCAAAGCAACCTCAACCATTCGCCGCTATTTGGACGACCATGGCTTTTTGGATGTTGAAACACCCGTTTTAACCCGTGCCACACCTGAGGGTGCCCGTGATTATTTGGTACCATCACGCACTCGCCAAGGCAACTTTTTTGCATTGCCACAGTCACCACAGCTATTTAAACAGCTTTTGATGGTGGCAGGTTTTGACCGTTATTACCAAATCGCCAAATGCTTCCGTGATGAAGATTTGCGTGCTGACCGCCAGCCAGAATTTACCCAAGTTGATATCGAAACTTCATTTTTATCAGATGAAGAGATTATGGACATCACCGAGGGCTTAACCAAAAATTTATTTAAAACCATGCTGGATGTTGAGTTTGATACCTTCCCCCGCATGACTTACGCAGATGCCATGCGTGATTATGCCTCAGATAAGCCTGATTTACGCATTCCCTTAAAACTTATTGATGTTGCTGACATCATGCAACATGTTGAATTTAAAGTATTTTCAGGGCCCGCCCAAGATCCTAAAGGCCGTGTTGTTGCCTTACGCATTCCAAATGGCGGTAACATGAGTCGCAAGCAGATTGATGAGTACACCAAATTTGTTGGTATTTATGGCGCTCGTGGATTGGCATATATTAAGGTCAATGACGCAAGCAATATCAATAATGGCGTTGAAAAAGAATCAGGATTACAATCACCCATCATTAAAAATATGACCGATGAGGTTTTGATTGAGCTGATTGAGCGTACCGATGCCCAAACTGGCGATATCATTTTCTTTGGTGCCGATAAAGCCAAAATCGTCAATGATGCTATGGGTGCATTGCGTGTTAAAATCGGTACTGATTTAAATTTATTTACCTGTGAATGGGCACCGCTTTGGGTCGTTGATTTTCCAATGTTTGAGGAAACTGATGATGGTAAGTGGACATCAGTTCATCATCCTTTTACACGCCCAAAAGGCTCGGTTGAGGAACTCAAACAAAGTCCCGAAACCGCCCTATCCATTGCCTATGACATGGTACTAAATGGCACAGAAATTGGTGGCGGTTCGCTGCGTATTAATACGGTTGACATGCAAGAGGCGGTATTTGATGCCTTGGGTATTTCTAAAGAAGAAGCAGAGCTTAAGTTTAAGTTTTTGATGGATGCATTGCGTTTTGGTGCACCGCCGCACGGTGGTTTGGCATTTGGTCTAGATCGCCTGATTATGCTGATGGTTGGTGCCAGCTCAATCCGTGATGTGATTGCCTTCCCAAAAACCAAGACGGCAGATTGCCCATTGACCGAAGCACCTGCTGAAGTTGATAATCGCCAGTTGCGTGAGTTGGGCATTCGCATTCGTGAAAAACAAAAAGCAGAATAGTCAGTGCTTGGTTTTTTAAGATATGTACCGCTGTCAGTCCTGCATGGATTGGCGGCGTGTGCGTCTTATATTTCCTATCATTGCAGGCTTAGTATTTATCGCAGCATCCAAGCCAATTTAATCTTGGTTCACCCCAAGATGCCAGACGCACAGCGGCAAAAACTCGCCAAACAAATCCTAAAAAATCAGCTCATCAGTGCAGTCGACAGTCTTAAAACTTGGGCAATGCCACCAAAATGGTCTATCGCACAAATTAAAACGGTTCATCATGAAGATATCCTAATCAAAGCACTTGCCAATCCAAGTGGTATGCTTGCCATTGTGCCTCATATCGGCACTTGGGAGATGATGAATGCTTGGCTCAATACCTTTGGCTCCCCTACTATCATGTATAAGCCCATCAAAAATGCGGCGGTAGATCGCTTTGTTTTACAGGGGCGTGAAAGACTAAATGCCAGCCTTGTACCCACAGATGCTAGTGGTGTTAAGGCAATTTTTAAAACACTCAAAGCAGGTGGATTTAGTATCATACTGCCCGACCATGTACCTGATCCATCAGGTGGTGAGATTGCTCCTTTTTTTGGTATTAAAACCCTAACCAGTACGCTGGCGTCAAAGCTTGCTGCAAAAACTGGTTGTGCTCTTGTTGGCTTAAGCTGTATTCGGCGTGAAGATGGCGATGGTTTTGAAATTTTTTGTTATGAATTAAATGATGAACAACTTTATTCAAAAAATACCAAAATTGCAACCACTGCTTTAAATGGTGCGATGGAACAAATGATTTATCCACATTTTTTGCATTATATGTGGAGCTATCGTCGGTTCAAGCATACACCACTATTAAATAATCCTTATTTACTTAATGAAAATGAGCTAAAAAAAATAGCCATAAAGCTTCAAGCCATGTCAAAGGATAGTTATGAGTGATACCAACTACATCATCTGTATGAAATGGGGTACCAAATACGGTGCTGAATATGTCAATCGCTTATATAATATGGTCAAGCGTAATCTGACTTTACCATTTACGATGGTGTGTCTAACCGACAACAGCACAGGCATTCGTGATGAAATCACCTGCTATCCCATCCCAGAGCTAAATTTACCAAGTGATATCCCAGAGCGTGGCTGGAAAAAACTCACCACTTTTAAGCCTGACTTATATGGGCTAAAAGGAACTGCACTATTTTTGGATATTGATATTGTAATCATTGATAATATTGATGCTTTTTTTACTCATAAAGCCCAACATGATGACAGTGTGATGATTATTCGTGATTGGAAGAAGCCATGGCGAATGGTGGGTAATAGTTCTGTGTATCGCTTCAAGGTCGGATATCATACTTATCCGCATTTATTGGAATATTTTGAACAAAATTTTGAGAAAATCCGCAAAGAGGTTCGCCATGAACAAGCCTTTTTATCAAATTATCTCAGAGAACATCACCATTTAGAATATTGGGATTCATCTTGGTGCGTAAGCTTTAAATACCACTGTCTACAAAAGATTCCTATGGCGTATTTTGTACCACCCAAAAAGCCCATCAATGCCAAAATTGTCATCTTTCATGGTGAGATTAACCCGCCTGATGCCATCGCTGGCGGTGGTGGCAAATGGTATCGTCATGTATTGCCAAGCAAATGGATTAAGGATGCATGGCAATGATGACATCATACCACACAGCTGTTATGATGTATTAATCATTTTGTCTTATAATCAGTCATGGCAATCAGATTTTGACACCAGCCTTTGTAAACACAAAGCAAATAAATCAGCCAATACAATTGATAAAAGTATTCAATTAAAAACCCTCTACCAAACAAACGATTTTGATTTGGTTGATTAAATCTGCCGATAAACCTCATCAAAAGGCACACGAAATCGCTCACCCCAAACCCCTTTTTCGGTGCGATAGCCACATGAGATAATCATATTAACTTCAGCCTCTTTGGGTAAATTGAGTAGATTTTTAACCAACTTACTGTCAAAGCCTTCCATCGGACAGGTATCAGCACCCGCTGCACTCATTGCCAGCATAAAAGTTTGAGCAGCTAAAGCACAGCTTTTATGCACCATAATACGCACATCAGCCACAGATACACGATCATAGGTTGGTTTAAATTTTTGGATTGCTAAAAATGCCGCACTGCGTAAACTTGGTACACCAAAAGTTGTACGATAAATTGTCGGCATTAGTACGCCATAATATTTTTGCATACGCTGAATTCTGGCTACTTGCCGCTTGGGTGGGCTGTAGGTTTTGATATTATCACGCTCAAATAATAACGCTGATTTGGCTCTTTGGCGATATAAATCTTGGCGTGTCACAAAAACAACCATTTGTGATGCACTGGCAGCTGCTTGTTGCGACAGGCAAGCTTTGGTAAGTTTTTTGAGCATATCGGGGTTTGTGATATGATAAAATTCATACAACTGCATATTTGAGCTGCTGGGTGATAGCTGTGCAAGCTTTAGGCAATCGATCACCAATGTCGGATCTAGCGGTCTATTTGAGTCATAATCACGCACCGCACGGCGATACTCAACAGCCTGTTTAAATTCCATCAATTTCTCCTAAAACTGTGTAACTGTCAACCACAATCATCAAACACCATCTTAAATTCAGACGAAATTAACGCTTAAACATATCTGCTTGGCGGTTTTTTTTCACATAATCAATCATACAATCACGCAATAATTGACTGGCAGTACGGTTATTATCTCGTGCCGCTTGCTTAAATTGCTCCACCAAATGCTTATCTACACGCATATTAAAAGTCGTCTGCTCACTTTGTTTCATAAAAATCTCCAAGGCTTTGATTATCAATAGATTAATTATCAGTAGTTTAAATTGCACAATTTAGCATAGCTGTCTACATTTTGCAATGACTATGGCGATACATTATTTTTTGTTAGTCATGACAATCGCCCCAAACCAGTGGAGCGATTGATTAAACCAATTTAAATTAGACCCTAAACTGTGGTATCAACGCTGGCACACCAGGGAACATACCTACCGAAGCCATAGCAAGGCAAAGTACCACAAATCCAATGACAGGAATGATTACTCTGCCTGACAGCCCCAACTGACGGCTGCGTTCTTTATCCCCAATCAAGCCTAAGTTGTCAAGCATCATGGTCAGAGACCAACCAAACACAGGATTTACCAGTGCTGATGAGAATACCACAATGCTGGCAGACTGTGTAGTCTTACCCTTACGAGTCATCTCCATGCCTGCTTCGAGCAGTGGCACATATACCGCCACGATAAGTGCTGTTGATAACACAGGTTGCCACACCGCCAAATCCATGGGATAACCCCACACCGCCACCACAATACAAAAAATCGCAGTCAAGGCAGCACCAGCGGGAATCGGACGCTTGGCAATAGATGCAGGTACGATATATGTTCCCCACGATGATGTAAAGTTTGCCCCTCCAAGGACAGAGCCTACCATCTGACGCAATGAACAGGTGATGGTCGTATCATCAATACTCATATGCGTACGTTCTGAGTGTTTGGGATAACTGATTTTTTGGAAAACCTGATGTCCCAAAAAGTCAGGTGTCCACATGGCAACCGCCAATACTGCAAAAGGGAATACCACGATAAACGCCTTCAAATCTGGCAGACCAAGCGTCCAACCTGTACTCTCCCCCCACCAGTACATTGGGCTAAGCGGAGGCAATCCCGGTTCGGTCTTAAACTCAAACGGTGCTCCTAGGATAAATGCCAAAAAACCCGCCAACATACAGCCAATAGGCACAGCAAGCCAACGTTTTTGCCAATGCTCCAATAGGGCATACATGATGATGGTAGATAAAATAATGATAAAGGCGATGTGTGGCAGACCAATGGCATCTGCCCATGTTATCAGCTTTTTGACCTGACCTATTAGCCCAACAAAACCCAGATAGAGCAACAATCCTCCTGCCACCCCATTACTGGTAAGCCGAGTCATGAGACTGCCACCCTTTACCAATGCCAAAATCAGCCCAAACACGCCAATGAGCACACCAAAGGCAAGTGGATGTCCTCCTGCCGCTACCACGATGGGAATGAGTGGAAGAAGAGGGCCATGCGTGCCTGGTAAATTAGATGTCGGTAGGATAAATGATGAGAAAATAAGTACAAAAAATGCAGCAATAATCATCTCATAGCGGACATTTTCTAAAACAAATGCCTCGCCAAGCCCTAGCGGTGCAGCAAAAGCAGCTGCCATCGCACCCACCATCACAATCTTACCAATGGTGCCTGCCATTGCAGGGATAGTATCTTCTAATTCAAAACGGTAATCACGAAACGGTAAATTGATACGCCAGCGACGAGGCTGCATAATTTGTAGTTCGTGCTTTAAATAATCCTCTCGTTTTTCAAAACTTGAGCTAGGGCGATGCAGTTCACGGTATGATTTGTTCAAACTATGATTATCATCGGTGACCAGATTTGAATCACTCACAATATCCTCCTTATTATTGCTATTGATAATTCACCTGCTGTTGCAGTTTTTAGTCTTATTTTAAAATAATCACATGGGATTATAGCTTGCTTTAATACTTCTGTCATGTCTTATTTACGAACTTTATCATATAAAAAGAACAATCCATGGTAAAAGTGGCGTCAAGTCTGGTTACCACTGGTATTCGGCGACACTTTTGTACACATTTTATCTCATCATATCAGTTACTTGAGTATTTGGCTGCTTAGTTTTGCCAAATTATGATAAAATACAATTTATTTTTATCTTATACCTATTAAATGAACCAAATAACCCACCCTTGCCCACTATGTCAAGCAGTAACCACATGGTCTGACAACCCAAACCGTCCATTTTGTTCAAAACGCTGCAAGCTCATTGATTTGGGTGCATGGGCGTCTGATGAGTATTTGATTGCAGGTGATGAACTGCCATCGCCTGAATATCATGAAGTTACAGACTATTAATTAATCATTCAAGTCAACATAAGGATATGCCATGAACAGTCACATCATACCCACTTATGTCCGCCAACCCATCAGTTTTGTGCGTGGCGAAGGTTCATACCTGTACACCAAAGATGGTACGGCTTATTTGGCATTGATTGGCAGGAAAAGGCGGCGACTGTGCTGTGTCAAACCGCTGGCATGGTGCAAGTATTTTTTTGCCAATTCGGGTGCTAAAGCCAATGAATGCGTCCTAAAATTGGCTATTTCATCGGCTTCATTGAATTTAGAATTTAAGTGATTTTATGCCAACCATTCAAGCCACCAAAAGTCACCCAATGATTAATTTGGCCGACGAGATGCCCAGTATTTTATTTGATACGCATCCCAGCCGCCTAAACTATGCTCAGCAACAACGAATCACTCGTTTATGTATCCGCTGTGCTTTACTACTCATGCAATATGGTGCAGAGTCTGTGGTGGTGGTTGATTTAACAAAGCGGCTTGGGGCGGCACTTGGGATTGATGGTGTTGAGTGCGGTTTGTCATTTAATGCGGTCACCTTAACCACTTTATATCAAGGTCGCTGTATCACAACGGTGAGAAATACCGTTCATCAAGGCATTAATGTCAGTATCTTAGTACAAATTCAACAAATTATCTTAAGTGCCGAAAATCATCAAGCCAATCAATCCCATTGTTTAAACACCCAAAGCCATGACGCATGTATCAGTAGCGTAGAACAAGGGTTTGATGCCATCTACCAAACTGTCTATTCTAATCATTTGGTATCATTTTTTGTGGGCGTATCATGTGCCAGTTTTGCCTATTTAAACGGTGCAACATTGGTGATTGCTCTGATTACTTTTATTGCCAGTTTTGTTGCGATGCGATTGCGTATGTATCTTTTAAAGCAACATTTTAATCCTTTTGTCGTCGCTATGATAACGGCATTTACCGCAACTTTATTGGCAGCTTTGGCATATTTTTTAAATTTAGGTACTAATGCTGACATTGCTGTCGCCGCCAGTGTGCTATTACTTGTACCAAGCTTTCCTATTATTAATGCGTTATCGGATATCTTAAAAGGCTATATGAATATGGGCGTAGGTCGATGGATGTTTGCAACCATGCTGACCCTATCAGCCTGTGTTGGGATTGTGATGACCTTGATTTTTCTTAGAATTCCACATTGGGGGCTATGATGGGCATTATCGAGATTATCCAAACAATTGTATTGTCATGTATCATTACTGTGGGCTGGTGTTTAATGTTTACATTGCCAAAGCAATACATCATGCATTGCATGATGGTAACAGCACTTGGTTTTGGTTTAAAACAAGTGATGGTAATTTTTGGTGTGCATTTGGTTGTGGCAACATTCTTTGGGGCGATGGCGGGTAGCTTTTTGGGTGTACATTTTGCTCAGCGTCATGGCCTGCCACCTAAAGCCTTGATTGTACCTAGCTTGATTTGTATGATGCCGGGAATCGCTGCCTATAAAGCCATGGTTAGCATGGTACAAATTGGCTATTTTGGATTTGATATGGATTTATTTATCGTTATGATGCGTCATTTTTTTGAGGCGATTTTTATCATCTCAGCATTGGTTTTGGGGCTGTCCATTCCAGGTATCTTATTTTATCGTCGCAAGCCGATTGTTTAGCAGTTTTAATATCTCTTATTTTAACATCTCTTATTATTACTCAGCTTTGGCTTATAATACTTTATAAAAGTTAAGATAATTTTTTTAGATAAAAATATGGTCTGTTTATACAGACCATATTTTTTGATACAGCAGTTAAATTTAGGCTTTATTTCCAGCGGTAACTGCCACCAACACCACCAGATAATCCACCTGCATCTGACCAGCTTAGACCAATCTTATAAGTTGATTTTCCTGTATCACTTAACCCAGCCGCGCCCAATGATACCGCAGCTTGACCATTGTGATAACCTGAACCAAATAAGACATGATGCTCACCTGCTCTACTGGGCGATGGTAAAGTTGCAATTGCGATAGCATTTGCAATACCTCCAGCTGTTTGACGCTCAACAGCACTAATACGATTATTAAAATGCTGACCCTGCTCTTTTAGTGCATAACCTAATTGATCAATCTTCTGATCCTGACGATTATTTGTCTCATTAATTCGATTTAATCGATCATTTTGAAGAATAAGCTCTTGCTTATTGGTAGCAATACCAGCTTTATTTTTCTCAATCTCAAACCCATTGGCAACAGTTCTATTGATATTTTGTTCAATAGCGGTCTTATTGGTAGTGATATCAGCTTGGTTTTGTAAAATTTGCTTATCTTGAATATCTGCATGGGCCGCAAACCCTTCAAGCTCTTGATTGATGGCTTTATTTTGCTCAACCAATGCTTCACCTTGCTCAATCAAAGTATTTTGATTTTTGGTGAGCGTTTCAAAACTTGCATCAGCTTCAGCTTTGTTTTTAGCAATACGATCAGTATTGGCAGCACTTACTTTTGCCAAGGTTTTGATATCAGAGCTATGCTGATCTTGCTG
>NZ_KV796838.1:0-134146 GCF_001809255.1 Moraxella sp. HMSC061H09 | reverse complement strand
ATTAAGATTGGGGTTAAGTATTATGGTGATGACGAAGAATGACAAAAGCGGAGATTTATCCGCTTTTTTAACAAGACAACTATCTTTATAACGACCGAACCAATTGCTTAATTAATGCCACTTGAGTTTGTTCAGCATCAATCAATACATTCCAAATACCATCTTCACTTAAAATAGAATAACCTTTGGTCTGTGCTTTTTTGTTCACATAATCCAAATCTTGCTCACTGATACTACCATTTTGGTAAGCGGTACAAAGACTTTGGCATTCTTTTTGATAAAATTCATCAAGTTTGGCATGCTTATCTTGCAACTTTTGTATTTGCTTGAGTGCATTTTTAAGTTGTTGCGTTAACGCTTGAATATCATCATTCAGCTTTTGCATTTCAATGAGTCTGCCAAGTATCTCATTATGCTGATGGGAGGTGTGAAAGTCGGACATGATGGCACCTATAGTCTAAATATATAAAGTTAACACGACCGCTACGATACACTATCTATCAAGACACTATCTATCAGAGTCGTTTGTATCATCTTAACAAAAATTACTGCTTTATTGGGTATATTTTTTAAACATAACACGAATTGGCCTTATGATTTTAGTATTTATCCACCTGTAACCATCCATATAAAAATCTGCACCCAAATTCCTTAATTGTGAATGCAGATTTTTAATGAATATCACATTTAATCAATATAATAGTTTAGTACAAGCATATATTGATTGCCTTTAGTTAAATGATTTGTCAAAATTTGAAATTTGCCCCGAGCATAAAGTTTCGCCCCATTTGTGGCATGTCTGGGAAAAATGTCTCATGAGCAAAGACTTTATCGTTTAATAGATTGTTAGCATTAAAAAATACCTGAACCGAGCCTGCTTGATGGCTTGGCTTGTGCTGATAGTTAAGCCCCAAATTCACCAAGTTATGAGCTGGGGTTGGGCGTTCAAAATTCGCCAATTTATCTTGTTTAAAGGTATGACGATATTCCAAAGACCCTGACCAATTTGCATTAACATTGGCGGTTAATTTCATGCCAAGGCGTTTTGGTGGCAGTCTTGGCGTATGACTGTCTGGCTGTTTGATGAGAGGACGGTTGCCATACGCATCGGTTCTGCCCTTTTTGTCAGGCAAATTGGTGAGCTTGCCACGAATATAATCACCAAATAACGCCACATGATATACATCATTAATCTGATAACCGATGTTGGCATCAAATCCATAAAATTTCGCCACTGCTTGTTCATAGCGTGCGGTTTTTAAGTCTTTATCATGACGCATGCCACGCAAACCTTGCTTATACTGCGACAATGTTTGTAAAAACACATAATTATCAAAATCATAATGATAGCCCCCAAGACGATAATCCCATTTATCACCTTGAAATGTCAGCCCCAAATCAATGTTGTTGGATTTTTCTTTGTTTAAAAAGCGGTTGCCAATTTCAAACGAGTTGGTGGCAAGGTGCATGCCGTGAGCATACAATTCCTGAGCATTTGGCAGGCGTTCTTGATGCGACAGATTCAGCGATAATTTATGTTTGGGCGTTAATTGTAAATGCGTCCCAACAGCATAAGAGCGTGCGGTTTGTTTTTTGGGGTTTAAAGTACCGCTATCCAGCAATCGTTTAAAGCGTATGTCTGGTTCATGAGCGGTTGCTAAGCCTAAGTTTAAGCTCTGATAAATGGCGTCTTTATCATAATCCATGGTGATGGTTTGTTTCTCAATGCGAGCGGCGGCGTCAACGGTCAGCTTGTCATTGGGCTTGTATTCTTCAAACCAAAACACACTGCCTGTTTTGGTTGTATTATTGTGCAAGATGTTTTGAGTGTCTTGTTTATTGCCATCTTCATAGCGAGGTGGCACAAGTCCGCTGTTTTTTGAGGCGAGATAACCTATCCCAAACACCCCGCTAAACTTGCCCATTGGCGTATGAATGGGGGTATGTGAAGCTTCCAGACGCCACACATTGGCTTGATTGTCAAAAAAGCTGGTCTTCTCACCCCCATCTATCTCATCATGATGATAATCCACTTTGCCCATGCTGGCTCGGATTTTATCAATGCCAGCAAACGGCGCATTGATTTGCCCTTGCACATCATAACGCTTCATTTTCAAATCAATCCAAGGTTTGCCATGGTCGTGCTCGTGGTCGTGCTCGTGGTCATGAGCATGGTCGTGCTCGTGGTCGTGGTCATCATGTGTATGGCATTCAAGCCCTGCATTGTCAAACTCTAAGTCATCATTTTCCATCAAAAAAGGATACAAACGCAAATATGGCTTGTATTGTAAGGCGGACTGAGAAATGCCATGCACGCTACATTCTTCATATTCATGTGAATGGTTGGGCAGGCCATATTTGTCTCGGCGTAAGCTCACCGATGCCCCCAAAAAGCCTTGATTGCCAACCCATGACACGCCAAGCGTTCCTGCGTTTGATTTGGCATGGCTGTCTGGCAGATGCTTTAAGGTGTCTTTATAGATGAATTCTGGCTGAGTATCATCGTATTCAGATTCTTCGTTAAAGACATGGCGGTCAAAGCGTGGCGTTTTATAATCTGCTGCTTGTTTGGACAGCCCTGCAACACGCACTGCCACATGCTCTCCCAGTGGGGCTTCGGCACTGGCGGTGATTAATTTTTCACGGTTGGCACTGCTAAGACGCACCGTCGCATCACCTTGTAATTTGCTGGGCAATTTGCTGGGTATTTTGTCATCAACGACATTGACCACGCCTGCTGAGTTGCCAGAGGCGTACAACAAGGCACCAGAGCCTCGCACAATCTCCACCTGTTTTGCCAGTGTGGTGTCCACCGCTATGGCATGGTCTGGCGATAACCCAGACATGTCCACAACCTCTGAACCGTTTTGTAGGATTTTCAGGCGTTTACCCTCCTGCCCACGAATGATGGGGGCTGAGGCACCGCCCCCAAAATGGTTAGAATGAACGCCAAGCTCACCTGCCAAGGCATCGCCTAGGGTGGTTGCTCGTTGTTGTAGTTGCTCTTTTGAAACTGTGATGCCACTGACTGTTTTTGAATGATTAACGCCAAACTCTGTATTTTGGTCAGCTAAAGAGGTGATCGAAACGCCATCTAAAATGACGGTTGGCTTATCCTTTAAATTCGCCTCTGCCAGCATTGGCATTGAAAAAGTTGCCAATATGGCACAGGCAAGCGGTTTTTTTATCATGGTAACCTTCATATATGATATACTATAACATTTGTTGAAGTATTATATAACATATATGAAAAATTACAATCAGTTGAGATACAATTTAAGCAAGTAATTACAAAAAAATTATCCTAACCAAACCAAGCTTATCCACCCTGGCAAAATTGACATCAAAAACCATCGTGTTATAATCCTTTAAATGCCATTTTTAAGGTTATTGTTAAGTATTGCTTTATACAATTACCTTGATATGCTTATTTTATGCCAATATAAAAATAGCGATGGCGACCATTGTATCAAACTTTATGCCATAAAAATAAACTCATTAGGAAATTTATGCTACCTCCACACATCAAAAATCGTTATTCAGACCACCCTCAAACCATCATGCGTCCTGTTCATTTACGCCTATCTGAAGAGATTATCCAGCATCTTGAAGATACCGCCAAAGTACATGGGTTTAGCCGTATTCAAGGACTGATTCGCTTGTACATTCGCCAAGGTTTGGACCGTGATAATTGTAATTACACGCTTGCCAATGACGTGCTATTCATTGAAAAATTGCGTAAAAAAGGGGTTAGCCAATCCATCATCGATGAAGCCTTAACAGATGTGAATCAAACATGCGATTTGGATTAACAAATATGGATGAATTAAATATGAATGCGTCATCAGTATTGAATGTATAAAGACGCCAACTAACAGCAAAAAACTACCCACTGATAATCAGTGAGTGGTTTTTCTTGATTTGATTGATTATTGAATGGTGGCCTCTTCTTGGTTTAGGCTCAATTTTAAACCCTCGCCCAAACCCTTACCAACCTGCACACCAAAACGATCAAATAACTTATTCATTGGGTTGACATAAGTATAATCGACTGTTTGTAAATCAAGCGTCTTTTTAAGCTGGCTAATACCACCTGTTTTATCCGCCAAACCCAGCTCAACAGCATCGGTACCTGTCCAAATCAGACCACTAAAAAGCTGATTTTGTTCAGGATTTTTCAGTTTACTACCACGACCTTGTTTAACCGCCTTAATAAAATTTTGGTGAGTCTTATTTAATAAGGCTTGTATGTGCTGCCGTTCTGTTTCGGTCATCTCACGGCTACTACTTAAAATATCTTTATATTCACCTGCTGTTATCGTGCGATCTTTTACGCCCACTTTTTTCATCAGCTCTTCTAGATTGTACCCAGACATAATTACACCGATAGAACCAACCAAACTTGAAGGGTTGACCCAAATTTCATCAGCAGCCGATGCAATATAATATGCACCTGATGCACCAAGATCACCAATGATGGCATACAATTTTTTATCAGGATATTCTTGACGAAGCATCATCGCCATTTGCCAAATCTCATCTGACTGCACTGGCGAACCACCTGGTGAATTGATATTTAAAACCACGGCTTTGGCTTGGTTATTCTCAAATGCCTCCATCAAAGAATCATTGATATTTTGTGCATTGACATCACCATTTGTCATGATCGCCCCATTAACATCAATAATGGCAATGTGTGGTTCATTAATACCGATACGCTCAAATGATGATCCAAAACCGCTGCACCCAAAACCAAGTACAATGATAAAAAATACCAAAAAAGCAAAGGTCAGTAATTTCAAAAATACCGACCAAAGACGGTTAGCCCTTTGCTCTTCAATGCTGGCAAGCAGTGTTTTTTCGAGCAGACGCCATTCTTCGCCTTGTCTGGGTGCACTCATGGGTGTGTCAGCTGATATTTTTTGGGGCGATTTGTCAGGATTTGGTGGCCATGCCATAATTGATACCTTATACAAAAATACTTAAAATGTGAAAATACACTTATTGTAACTCAAAAACCATATAAACGATAGTGTGCCTACCTGATTATTCACTATTTATCTAAGTAAATTGATTGCAGGGTATCTAAATTGGCTTTAACATGGCTGGCATCAGCGGCGTGTGTGGTGCTAAGCCAAACCGAATGGTAGCCTACAGGTGTCACCAACTTTAATTCTTCGTCAGAAAGACACAGCATGTCCCATAGCTGCCAAAGCATTGGCTCACGATTTGTACTGATGATAAGCTGTGTTTGATTTGAAGTGGCGGTATCAACCTCCCCAAAATTAGGCTCAAGCTGATCTTCTGTCAGATTTTGGGTATTTAGTGGCAAATCTGCCAAAACTTCAATTTCGCAGTGCTGTACACGCTCATCACCAATCTCATGCCAACCCGTCAAAGCTTTTATGCCAATGCCTTCAGATTGCCAATATAAACCTGCACGACATGGTGTGTGATGAATATTTGCTAAAGGCTCATGATTACCCGCCTGCCAAAAGCGATGCACAGGCAATGCTTTAGCAAGCTGACCCACCACAGGCAAAAATATGGCACTTGGGCTTTGGACAATGATACCATCTATGCCATATTGTGCCGCTCCCAGTCGATACAGCTGATCTGTCAGCGTTTGGGTATGATTTGCTCTTAAGCTCTTGGCACCCAAATCATTTAAGATAAGCCAGTGTTTTTGTTGATTGGCATTGTGATAACTAAGCAGCATCTGACTGATATTAGGCGTATCACTTGGCAAAATAATCAGCTTAAAATGCGGTATTTGCTTGGGCAATCCCAAAAATATCATCGCCACCAAAGGTAGTATAATCAGTACCCTAGGTAAGACATTTGGCAATATCCATAAGCCCACTACCATAAAACTGAGTAAAAATCCTGCCATCCCAAAAGGTGCATATAGCCAAGCACCCAAACTACCAATTTGGCTACTTAGTCCAAAATATAAAAAATCATGCAGCCAATAAAGTACAGCAGAAGATGTGCCCCAAAGTAGCTGCGACAGCTCTGGCAAAATCCCAAAAACTGCACCAGCGATTAAGTTAATGGGTACAACAACAAAACCAAACAATCCGATGGCAAATAAATTTACCACCAAACCCCAGATTGATACCTTGCCAAATAATAAGATAGACACAGGTAGCATGCTAAAAAATAGCCAAAATTGCAAACGCACTACCTGTTTGAATTGAAGCCATCGCCGTACAAGTTGCCCCTGATTTTGATTGGTCTCATTTATCATATTGATTTTGGACTCATAACGCATCAATAACAACACGGCAATAAATGACAACCAAAAGCCTGCTTGCCATAACACATAAGGGTCAAGCCAAATCATCAACAAGGCTACCCACGCCAGCACAGAAATCATGTCAGCGGGCAGTATTAAGTAGCGAACCAGCCAAGCTGCAATTAATAAATAAACAGTTCGCACCGCAGGCACATCAAACCCTGTAAACAATGCATAAACCAAACTTGCCAACACCATGACCATCATACGAATTTGCCATCTTGGCAAGTGTGCATAAATGCGTTGTGCAAATTTATCCGTCATAAAAGTTACAAGTGCTGATAAAATCACCGCTAAAAATAGCACATGCGTCCCTGAAATGGCAAGCAAATGCGAAATACCTGCCAATTGATACAGCTCTTTGGTGTGTTTATCAATCAAAGCGCGATCACCTGTCATCAAGCTCAAAGAAACCGCTTTTGCCTGTGATTGCGATGCACTAAGCTTATGCCAATCTTGATAAAAATGCGTTCTGAGCCGATGACGAAATTGCTCAAGACGAAAATAAAACCGCTGAGCCAAAGATTCTGCCTCAAGCGGTGCAATCTCACCAACAGACAAAATTTTTGCTTGAGCATGAATATGGCGAGTGCGTAGCCATTGATTGGTATCAAAACCACTTGCCGATGGCGTTTTATCAATCGGTGTAATCAAAATCTCGGCAGTCAAACGCATGGCAGGCTGAACCTTAGCAAGTCTACTCAAATCGGCTTGAGTAACATTTGGATTAGCTGATAAAAGTACCGTCATACCCTCCATTGATTTTAATTTGTCTAAATCCTCTTGAGTTGGCATTATTGAAGGGTTGGGATTAAATTCCCCAAAGGGATTATGAATCTTTAAAGTTGAGGGGTGATGAGCAGAAGGAATAATAGGTTTAATATTATGTAAAGTCGCCACTTGGCGAAATGAAGTACCCAAGATATCATCATAAATCCCATCACTCAGAGTATGAATATGAGCGTCAGCACTGACCATGTAGCGAGCGTTTGGCGCATGTATCTCATAAGTAACATATGCGACCAATGTACGCACCACAAATAACAAAACAATACTTGCAACAAGTAGACACGCTTTGAGCAAGCGATTGATTTTGGCTAATTTAGATGTAGGTATCAGTGACCATCCAAGCAAACACAACAATAAACCTGCAGTTATCAGTAAGATACATTGATCTGAAGCTAAAATACTAAGCCATGTCTCATCAAACCAAAATTGCTCAATACTGCCCAAGATGGCAAGCACAGCCAAGGCAACAAAAACAAATAACCAAACCGCCATAAGCTTAACTTAATTTGACCAATTCATCAAACAAACCACTTAAAATCTTCTCCATAAGCGGCAAATCATCAGGGTAAGTCAGCTTAATATTCATCCGAGATGCTGGCACAATGGCGACAGACTCCCCCATCGCTTCACACGCTGATGCCTCATCAGTAATCTGCAGGCGGTTGGTGATGACAAATTCAAAAGCCGACTTTAAAACCCCTATCTTAAATGCCTGAGGCGTCAACGCTTGCCATAAATCATCTCGGCTGACCGTATGGCTAATATGGTTATCTTTGGCAAATTTCAATGTATCCACGACAGCTGTCGCCAATATTGCTGCATTGCATTGATTGCTTTTGATTTTATGAATCAATCGATCCAAATCAGCATAAGGCAAACATGGTCTTGCTGCATCATGGATAAGCACCCAATCACCATCCAAACCCCCTTCAGCACAGATTTTGTCAAGTCCATTCATCACCGACTGCCATCGCTCATCGCCGCCAGTTGTGTAGTAAATTGCCTGATCAAAAGAGGATTGCATGTCCAACATTTCGCCTTGAATATAGGCATCATCATGAGCAATCACGACTGTCAAAGCATCAAGATCGGGGTGATTTAATCGAGAAATACTGTGTGTCAAGATACTTTTAGTACCAATTTTAAGATATTGCTTGGGTTTATTGGCACCAAATCTTGATCCTGTGCCAGCAGCGACAATGAGCGGATAAATCGTTGTTTTCATAAGTCATCAAATAATAAAAATCGCCAAATCAGATCAAACAGTTTGGCGATCAAAAACTTTTGTATATCAGTGATTGGGCATGGGTTCTGGTACAGAATCAACAGCCTCGATACTCTCATCAATTTCAAGTAAGGGCTGGCGTGAATAAGTAATTGGTGCATTTGACAGCTGAATAAATGTTTCACCAGGCTTAATTAAACCAAGGTCCAGCCGTGCATGCTCCTCAATTGCCGAAAGACCCGATTTTAGATCTTTGACATCAGCCAATAAGATATTGTTTTTATTGATCTGCTCTTGATTCAAGCGATTTTGTTCATGTAGCTGATTTTTTACAGCAATTAAATTGGCATGACCATAATCACCATACCAATACTGTATTTGCATCAGCACCAAAACCACTGTTGCAATAATAATGCTGATAATCAGTCTAAGCTGATTACTCACCATATACTTAAGTATCTGATTCACATTTGCCACAGTGTTTTTCCCAAATCATTGATAAAATCGCAAATCAGCCACGCAGACCGATAAATTCTTCACGACCACGATAAGCGGCACGCACTTGCTGCTCGATGCGTAAAAGCTGATTGTACTTGGCAACACGGTCTGAACGGCACAGTGAACCTGTCTTAATCTGACCTGCCGCCGTACCAACCGCTAAATCAGCAATGGTTGAATCTTCAGTTTCACCCGAGCGATGGCTGATGACAGTGGCATAGCCATTTTGTTTGGCCAGATAGATCGCATCTAAAGTTTCGCTTAAAGTGCCAATTTGGTTAAATTTGATCAAAATGGCATTAGCAATGTCTTTATCAATACCTTCTTGCAAGATCTTTGGATTGGTGACAAACAAATCATCTCCTACCAATTGAACCTTTTTACCCAACTGTTTGGTTAAATATGCCCAGCCTTCCCAATCGCTTTCATCCAAACCATCTTCGATAGAGATGATCGGATATTGGTTGCATAAGCTGGTTAAATAATCGCTAAAACCTTGGCTATCAAAGGCTTTATTGCCCTCACCTGCCAAGATGTATTGACCATTTTTATAAAATTCAGATGCTGCACAATCTAAGGCTAAAAAGATATTTTCACCTGCCTTATAGCCAGCTTTATCAATCGCTTGCATGATGACAGTAATTGCCTCTTCGTTTGAGCGTAAGTTAGGCGCAAAACCGCCTTCATCACCAACAGCCGTATTTAAACCTTGTGCTTTTAGAACTGATTTTAATGCATGGAAAATTTCGGTACCTGCACGCAGTGCCTCTGAAAATGAAGCAAATCCCACAGGCTCAATCATGAATTCTTGGATATCAACGGTATTATCAGCATGTGCGCCACCATTTAAAATATTCATCATCGGCACAGGCATGGTTAAGCTGGTTTGTCCACGCAGATTGGCAATATATTGATGCAGGGGCAATGATTGAGCAATGGCCGCTGCTTTGGCTACCGCCAACGATACTGCCAACATAGCATTTGCACCCATATTACCTTTATTTTCTGTACCGTCAAGCTCAATTAAGATATTATCAATCTGAGTTTGTTGTGTAACATCTTTATCAAGCAGTGCGGTGCGGATTTGGCTATTGGCGTTCGCCACTGCCTTTTTGACACCTTTACCCAAATAACGGGAAGTGTCACCATCACGCAATTCTAACGCTTCACGAGAGCCTGTTGATGCCCCACTGGGTGCAGCTGCACGACCACGAATACCATTTGCAAGGATAACATCTGCTTCAATGGTTGGGTTGCCACGAGAATCCAAAATCTCTCGAGCAATAATGTCTTTAATTTCTACAATATTTTTTGTATCTTCAGCGTACATAGTAGCTCCTATCGCAATCACTTATTAATGATAAAATTCTTTAATTTTGCGTATCTATTATTGTGTATCTAAAGTTTCAAAGCCTTTGACCAAATCATCAAGCTGCTTAATTTGTATCAAAAATGGCTCAAGTTGATTTAGGCGTAATGCACTTGGGCCATCACATTTCGCCTTATCAGGATCAGGATGAGCTTCTAAAAATAAACCCGCCAAGCCTGTCGCCATACCCGCACGAGCAAGAGTGGTAATCTGATGGCGTCTGCCACCTGCACTGTCACCACGAGCACCCGGCTCTTGAAGTGCGTGCGTAACATCAAAAAATACTGGTACATTCATTGACTTCATGGTATCAAAGCCAAGCATATCAACAACCAAATTATTATAACCAAATGCCGAACCACGCTCACAAAGAATCACTTGATCATTACCAGCTTCCAAACATTTATTAATGATATGACGCATTTCATGTGGTGCCAAAAACTGTGCTTTTTTGACATTAATTATCTTGCCAGTGCGTGCAATGGCACTCACCAAATCCGTCTGGCGGGACAAAAAAGCAGGTAATTGTAGGATATCGGCAACTTTGGCAACAGGTGCAGCCTGATAAGGTTCATGCACATCGGTAATAATGGGGACATTGTAAGTTTCTTTAATGTCATTTAGCCAAGTCAAGCCATTCTCAAGGCTTGGACCACGAAAAGAGTGCAAGCTTGAGCGATTTGCTTTGTCAAAACTTGCCTTGAACACATAACCGATATTAAGCCTTTGGCAAATATCGATATATTGCTCAGCAATCTCAAAAGCCAATTCACGGCTTTCAAGCACATTCATACCGCCAAATAGAACAAAAGGCTTATCATTACCAATCTCAATCCCTGATACGGTAATGTTTGATTGAGCGGCTATCATTGGCTGTGTCATCTCAAATCCTTACAGTTTTATTTATCCTGCATAAGTTACAAGTTTGGTTTTGTCATTATACTACCAAGTACATTTAAAAACACAAAAAATAGTAAAAAGCACATCAAAGCCAAAGCGTTTGATGTGCTTAATGATTAGGCTTGTTTCACATCTATCGCAGCTTTGATGAAGCTATTAAATAGTGGATGACCACCTCGAGGAGAGCTGGTAAACTCTGGGTGATATTGCACCGCCACAAACCAAGGATGATTGTCAATTTCAACCGACTCAACCAAATGCTGTTTGGCAGAATAGCCTGAAATTTTCATACCAGCATTTTCCAAAGGCTCAATATAGCGATTATTCATCTCATAACGATGGCGATGGCGTTCGGTGATATTATGTGAGCCATAAATCTCAGCAAGCTTAGAGTTTGAAACCAATTCTGCTTCTTGAGCACCCAAGCGCATGGTGCCGCCCAAATCACTATCATCAGAGCGGGTTTGAAGTTCACCTTTTTCATCAAACCATTCGGTAATCAAGCCGATAATCGGATTGGCTGTTTTTCGATCAAATTCGGTAGAATTTGCTTCTATGCCCAATACATTACGCGCATACTCAATGACTGCAAGCTGCATGCCCAAGCAAATGCCTAAAAATGGCTTGTTATTTTCACGCGCAAATTGAATGGCTTTCATCTTACCCAAAGTACCACGCTCACCAAAGCCACCTGGAACCAAAATCGCATCCACATCGGTAATCTGATTCATTGCCTCTGAATCTGTTTCTAGGGCCTCGGCACTGATATATCGAATGCTAACTTTTGTTTTATTGTGAATACCTGCATGAAGTAGGGCTTCGTTAACAGATTTATAAGCATCTGGGAGTTCGACATATTTACCCACCATAGCAACTACGATCTCGCCTTGGGAGTTGAACAAATCATCAACAACTTTATCCCAATCTGACAAATCCGCCTCTGGTGCTGTGATACCAAAACGCTCACAAATCAAATCATCCAAATCTTGCTCATATAAGCGGCGTGGAATTTGATAAATGGACTTGGCATCTTCGCATAAGATGACGCCGCGTGGCTCAACATTCGTAAATAGTGCAATTTTTTGACGGTTATCTTCAGAAATGGGTTGTTCTGATCGACAAATTAATACATCGGGCTGTAGACCAATGGAGCGAAGTTCTTTAACCGAATGCTGGGTTGGCTTGGTTTTAGATTCGCCCGCCGAAGCAATATAAGGCACCAAAGTCAAATGCATCAGTAAAGAATGTGTGCGACCAAGCTCAACTTGCATTTGGCGAACCGCTTCCATAAAAGGCAAACTTTCAATATCACCCACTGTACCGCCAATTTCAATAATGGCGATGTCATAGCCCTCACCACTGGTACGGATTTTATGCTTGATTTCATCAGTAATATGAGGGATTACCTGAACAGTACCGCCCAAATAATCGCCACGGCGTTCTTTGGCAAGCACGGTTTGATAAATGCGACCACTGGTAAAATTGTTGGCTTTACTCATTTTTGAACGGCGTAAAAAGCGTTCATAATAGCCCAAATCCAAATCTGTCTCCGCACCATCTTCGGTAACGAAGACTTCACCATGTTGAAATGGACTCATCGTGCCAGGATCCACATTAATATAAGGATCCATCTTGGTCATGGTAACTTTAAGACCACGAGCCTCCAAAACAGCCGCAATGGAAGCTGCAGCAATGCCCTTGCCAAGTGATGACACGACACCGCCGGTTACAAAGATAAATTTCGTACTCATAGTAATATATCTGTTGCTGGTAAAATAGAATTTTACTAAAAATCATCAAAAAAATATAGGGGTTTGGGGAATATTTTTCTCTGCAAATAAATCATAGCATTAAAATTGCCAATCATTTCACCATCAATAAAAAGAGCCGCAAAAGCGACTCTTAAAACATTAGCCAAACTTATTCAGCGGCAGTTTGTGATAGTGAGCGTACATAAGCTGCCAGCAGCATAATGCGTTCATTGCCCAATTTGGTTTGCCATTCTGGCATCACACCAGCACGACCATGGCGAATGGAAGTTTGGACGGCATCACGATCACCACCAAATAGCCAAATATCATCCGTTAGATTTGGTGCACCAATGGCAGCGCTGCCTTTGGCATCTGGACCATGGCAGACCACACAATTTGCCTCAAACAATACTTTACCTTGTGCAACTTTAGCAGCATCAAGCTCATAGTCATTTTGATTACCAGAAAGCTGAAGCACATATTCCGCTGCGGCACGGACACCAGATTCACCCAGTTGTTGTTGCCATGCTGCCATTGAACCAACACGACCATTATGAATTGTCAGTAGGATTTGGTCAGCGTTGCCACCATACAACCAATCATTATCTGTCAAATCAGGATAACCAAGTGCACCTCTTGCATTAGATCCATGGCATAAAGCACAGTTTTGTAAAAATAAACGGTTACCGATTTTTTGTGCTTCTGGATCTGATGCCAGCTTATCAACATAAGGTGCCAGCAGTTTGACTTGTTCATCAATCTGTGTTTGTAGTTCGGCATTTTCTTCGCCAGCTTTACGCTGTGATTGAAGGTCGTTTAGTTTAGCAAGGACAACAGTTGCCTCACTTGCACCTGCATTTTCCAAAATATTTTGCTCAAAATTTTCAGTAAATACACGGTTGTTAGCTTGAAGCTGGCTGTTTAGTTCATTGGCAGAAGTCCAAGGTACAGACTCACCATCCACCTCAACGGTTGTCACGCCTTTCCATGTATTTGGCTGAATTGATGGAAAAAGGATAAAATAACCCAAGCCCCAAATCATCGTACCAAAGAAAATCACCAACCACCATTTTGGCAGCGGTTTATCATATTCTCGAATGCCATCATATGAGTGACCTGTGGTCTCATCTTCTTCAAGAACTGGTCTAGATCGTAAGGTCCATACCAGAACACCAAAGATGAATAGCCAGCAGCCCAATGATAAGATGGTAATCCAAGAACTCCAAAAAAAGCTCATTGTATATCCTTAGTGCGCTTATCTGATGATAGGCGTTGTATGTCCTGATCATCCAGCGCAAGTTGTGCATCTTCTTCAAAGCGTTTTTTATTTTTTGGGGAATAAGCCCACCATGCGATACCGATAAAGGTGATAAACGCCGCAACGGTCGCAATACTATGCAAAACGCCCCAATTCATTAGCGTTGACCTTGCATCGCAATACCCAACTGTTGCAAATAAGCAACCAGGGCATCCAGCTCGGTTGCACCTTGAACTTGGTCAGGTGCAGCTTCAATATCTGCTTCTGTATAAGGTAACCCAAAACGATCTTTAAACAGACGCATTTTTTCTTGTACTTTTGTCCCATTAACTTCATTGGTCGCAAGCCAAGGATAAGATGGCATCACAGATTCTGGAACAACAGAACGAGGGTCGGTCAGATGGTCAACATGCCACTGGTCTGAATAACGACCGCCCACACGGGCAAGGTCTGGACCAGTACGCTTAGAACCCCATAAGAATGGGTGATCCCATGTTGATTCTGCAGCACGACTATACGGACCATAACGCTCCACTTCTGCACGCAATGGGCGAATCATCTGTGTATGGCAAACATGGCAACCTTCACGGATATAAATATCACGACCTTCAAGCTCAAGCGCTGTCCAAGGACGCATATTTGGCATGGGTTTGTTTACACCGCCTTCTTCAGCAACGGTTTCATCATAAATCAAAGGTACAATTTCAACCAAGGTTGCAAAGCTGACAGCAATGACGATAAAGATGACGAGTAAACCTGTATTTTTCTCTACTAATTCATGAGTGATATTAGACATTGTTTACCCCTTAAGCCTGTGCCGTTGCTTGTTCACTGCCAGTATTTACCTCTTCTGGCTCTGCGATATGTTCAGGCACGCTTGGCATTTTGATGGTGCGATAGCAATTATAAGCCATGACAAACATACCACCAACATATAAAGCACCACCCAATGCACGCACAACATACGGCCAATGTGAGACCACAACAGTTTGAATAAAGTCATACGCCAAAGTACCATCTGGGTTAGTGGCACGCCACATCATCCCTTGGGTAATGCCTGAAATCCAAAGTGCAACGATATACAATACCGTACCTGTTGTTGCAAGCCAAAAATGCAGTGTGATTAAGCTGGTTGAATACATTTTTGCCTTATTAAAGATACGAGGCAATAGCACATAAATTGAACCGATGGTAATCATACCCACCCAGCCTAATGCACCTGAATGTACATGACCAACAGTCCAGTCAGTATTATGGCTAATGGCATTAACCGCTTTAATTGAGAGCATTGGACCTTCAAAAGTACTCATGGCATAAAATGATAGTGCCACAATCAAGAAACGGATAATTGGGTCTGTACGCAATTTATCCCAGCTACCTGAAAGTGTCAGCACGCCATTAATCATACCGCCCCAAGATGGTGCAAATAAAATCAATGAGAACACCATACCCAAAGATTGTGTCCAGTCAGGCAAGGCCGAGTAATGTAGATGGTGACCACCTGCCCACATATATGATGCAATCAATGCCCAAAAATGCACAATTGATAAGCGATATGAATAAACGGGGCGACCAATTTGTACAGGAATAAAGTAATACATCATACCAAGAAACGCCGCTGTCAAATAAAAACCAACAGCATTATGTCCATACCACCATTGAACCATGGCATCGGTTGCGCCGCCAAAAAGTGAGTATGACTTAAATAAGCCAACTGGTACGACCAAGCTATTGACAATATGCAGCAACGCAATCGTGATGATGAATGCTGCAAAAAACCAGTTTGCAACATAAATGTGAGAGGTTTGGCGTTTGATGAGCGTTCCAAAAAAAACAATGGCATAAGCAACCCATACCAATGCAATGGCGATATCAATTGGCCATTCTAATTCTGCATACTCTTTGGCAGAGGTGACACCCAATGGCAGTGTGATGACCGCAGAAACGATAACAGCCTGCCAGCCCCAAAAAGTAAACCATGCCAAATAAGGTGCAAATAATCTGGTCTTACAAGTGCGTTGAACGATATAGTAAGATGTTGCAAAAAGTGCTGAACCCCCAAACGCAAAAATTACCGCATTGGTATGCAGTGGTCTTAGTCGTCCAAAAGACAGCCATGATGTGTCAAAATTCAATACTGGCCATGCCAACTGTGATGCAATGAATACACCGACAGCCATGCCAACGATACCCCAAAATACCGCCATGATTGTAAAAAATCGTACGATCGTGATTTCATATTCATGATCAACGGATAAGGGGGCTACTGCTGATTTATATAGACTCATTGGATATTTTCCTGTGCAGCCCGATTTATTTAGCGTCGCAGTTTTATCAAATCGAGTGAAAAAACTACTCTTGCTTTGATCTTGTGTGTCTATTGTAACGCAAAGTTAGGCAAATATCATCAAATCAGCCAGCAAAAACGAAAAAATCCTTAATTTTTCTGTGGAATATGGACAAATTTTAGGTTGAAATTTGAAATTCCTTGCTAGCTTGGATTGCAAAACTGCTTGGCTTGCGTTGGTGGCGTGGCAATCTGCCATCACCAAATATACCCATACTGGCAATGTGGTATTGCCAAAAGTTATTCATCTTTTATTATACAACACAAATGTAATTTTTGGGTATATTTTGTAAAAATATTGAGATTTTTTGGTAATAAAGCTAAATTTCTTATGATTATTTAATTTATTTTAATGTTTAATTATTAACCAAAACTCATTTTAATTAACTATACGAGTTATATTAACTGTACGAGATTAAACTAGTTCAAAGACGCTTGTGACAAATCAGTGCTTTTGCTTTATAATATCTCAAATATACAAATCAAATTAAAGCATAGTGTCTTTTTTTAACCTTAACCGACATTATCAAACAGTCAAGGACAATTATTATGGCAAAATTTTTAAGCCAAGCATGGTTTGATCAAGTCAATGAACTCAATCAAGCTGCAGGCAATTTAAATCTACCGCCAAATTTAGCCAATGTCTTATTAAATGCCAAAGTTACTGGCGATGACGGTGCCAAACTACACCTCAAAGAAGGCAAAATTTTTCAAGGTTTGACAGAAAATGCCATCAGCACTGTCACTGTTGATAGCGAAACATTATCACAGCTCATCGCAACAGGTGATGCCAATCAAGCCATTGAAGCATTTATGCTTGGCAAAATTCGTATTGACGGTGATATGTCTCAAATCATGACGCTACAATCTGCCAAACCAAGCCAAGAACAAAAAGAGCTATTTAAAAAAATTCTGCAAATAACCGAATTTTAAGTCAAAGAATTTGAAGTAAAAGACTGTAAAAACACTTCAAACGCCCCCATCAAAATTAGCCTGATGGGGTTTTGTTTTGATTTAGGTAAGTATGTCATAAATACTTATTTTTATCATTTAAGAATATCTTTATTCAAAAATATAACTTGCATATTTTTATAAAATGTCAAAATATCATACAAAAACCCTACAAAAAATGGTAATATAAGATAAGTTACCAACTATCCGTTTTGGTGTTTTTTATTTACCAAGCCATGCCTTAACAAAAATGCTTCTAGCAAGTAAAGCGATTTTTAATTCATTTGGGCCATAAGCCAAGGTATCTGTTATGTCAGAAGAACAAAAACCAAAGAAAAAACCCCGCCCTGCCCCTGAAAAAATCATTCCCACCTCCAAAGATATGGATGCAACCAAGCACCGTGTGCATCCACGCTTTGCTAAGGGCAAATATACCAACATTCGCCTAATTAGCATGTATTTGATTTTACTGGGATTTTTAATCGCACCTTGGCTTCGTTGGGATGGTAGACAAGCACTTTTATTTGATGTTATCGAACCTAAGTTTTATATTTTTGGGGCAACTTTTATGCCTCAAGATTTTTACTTCTTTGCATTTGTGTTTATCATTGCCGCTTTAATGCTATTTATGGTAACTGTCTATGCTGGGCGGGTTTGGTGTGGTTACGCTTGCCCACAAACCATTTATGTGCATCTGTATCAGCATGTAGAAAAATGGATTCTTGGTGAGCGTAACAAGCGTATTAAATTTGATAAAATGCCTTGGAATGCCGAAAAAATTATCAAAACTGCCCTTATTCATACCATTTGGGGTGTTTTTTCTGCGATTACTGCGGTAACTTTTATTGCATTTATTGTTGGTACAGACTATTTATTTTTTAATGGACACCCTTTATTTTTTATGGGTTGGGGTAAGATGACATGGATATTTTTTATTCTGATTGTCTTTGTTACCCAAACCAACGCAGGCTATATGCGAGAGCATATGTGCGTGTACATTTGCCCCTATGGTCGCTTCCAATCTGTCATGTTTGACAAAGACACATTGATTGTTTCATATGATTATGAGCGTGGTGAGCCTCGTGGTGCGCGTAAGAAAGATACCACACCTGCAGGCTATGGTGATTGTGTTGATTGCACCATGTGTGTTCAGGTATGCCCCACAGGCATTGATATCCGAAATGGGCTTCAGGTTGAATGTATCCAATGCGCCGCTTGTATTGATGCATGCAACGAAATCATGGACAAAGTTGGTTACCCACGGGGTTTGATTCGTTATACAACCGAACGCCAATTGGTTGAAAAACAAAAGACCAAAATTATCGGATGGCGTATTTTTGCTTATACTGGTGTACTTTTGGCTTGTATCATTGCTGCAACGATGGTATTGGTTAGTCGTGCCCCCCTTGAGATGGAAACCCGCCATGACCGTAAACAACTCTCAACCATTAGGCGTGATGGCATGGTTGAAAATAGCTATGTCTTAAAAATTGTCAACAAAACCAATGAACGCCAAGTTTATCAAGTTCGTTTAGATGCAGAGAATACAGCTGGCATGACTTTACGCTCACGCTTTAAAGAATTACCATTGCAAGCCAGTGAGCTGTACGATTTGCCTGTCAGCATCATCGGCGACCCAAATATCATCAAGCCTGGCAGCACACCTGTAACCATCACTGTATATAGTAAAGATGGTCAATACAGTGCATCAGCTCAAGATGTCTTTATTTACGAACCAAAAAAATCCAAGCAGCCCAAATAACTAACCTTAACAACCAAGCTTGGTTTTTCACCTAAATGGGTCTGACTGTGCTACAATAAGACCCATTTTAGCTCAACCTACTTTGATGACAATCATTGGCAAATATCATGAAACTGACACCCAAACCCAATAAACAGGCAAATATTTGGTACAAAAACTATATGGTTTTAATTTTTGTCATTGGATTGCCTGTGTTGGTTGTAGTGATTTGTTTATTTTTTATTTTTTATTCCATAAAAATTCAAGACTCAACCGTCCGTGATGATTGGTATATGGATGGCAAAACCTTATACCAAGACTCATCTCGTGATCAATTAGCACATGATTTGGGCGTTTTTGGTGTCATGCGACTATCTTGGCATGCCAATACAACCGATATACGCTTTGAATTAAATTATCCCACCCAAAATCTTTCAACCCAAAACTTTCATAATGATACACCATTAACCTACCCAGATGAGTTATCGGTGCATATCTCGCATGCCACTGATGATACAAAAGATCGTGATTTTACCATTGTCCATCAAAAAGATAATGTGTATGTTGGCAAAGTGCAACTTGATGACACCCCTGCCAAATATTACTTGCAAATCAGTAGCCCCAAGCCACAAAACTGGCGATTAATTCAGCACGAAAATTTACCAAAAAGCAATATTATCTTCTTACCGCTGTCAAGTTTTGATGAGGAGCGTCGCATATTGCCCGACCAACGCAATAAACGCCCTTCTGCCAAACCATAAAATATCGCTTAAAGACACCTTAGATGGCTGCTATGCTTTGATGACTTGATTTTCTTCAGCAATGACTTGTCGTGCCACATGCAAAATTAACTGGCGTAACCAGCGATGAGCAGGATGATGCTGAAGAAGCGGTGACCATGCCATGGTCAGCTCAAACTCGGGAATAAAAAATGGCGGTTCTTTGATGATAATATTAGGATGATTATCTGCTTGTAAGCGAGCGACTCGTGTGGGCAGTGTTGCAATTAAATCTTTATTCGCAACAAGCATTGCAGGCATCTGATAATGCCTAGTAAATACACTGATTTGCCGCTTTTGACCAAGTCTTTGGAGTGCTTGGTCAATGGAGCCAAGACCACCTGACTTTTCAGGATTGACACCAAATCCCACGCCCATACCTGTCTTTGATACCCAAATATGGTGTGCTTTTAGGTAATTTTTTAAATTAAAACGATTGGCATAGGAACTGTCTGCCGATAAAAGGCAGCTGAATGTATCTCTCCAAACCAAAACTTGATGAAAGCTTTGTGGTATCTCATTAAAGCGATTAATCGCCAAATCCACCCGCCCTTGCTCCATGTCTCGATAAGAGACATCTGATGGCGTCAAAAAATCCAAGATAACATTAGGTGCTTCACTACGCAACGCTTTCACCAAACGAGGTACCAGTGTTGCTTCTGCATAATCACTGGTCATAATGCGAAACACTCGAGAAGTACTATATGGACGAAACTCGGTGCGTGGCTCAAGTAATGTTGTGATGTCTAACAATACCTCACGAATGCGTGGCTGTAACTCAAAAGCTCGTTCAGTTGGTGTCATGCCCTCAGATGAACGCACCAAAAGTGGGTCATTAAATAATGAGCGTAGTCGGCGTAGAATATTGCTCATTGCAGGCTGCGTGATGCCAAGCTGTTCAGCTGCACGAGTGACATTTTTTTCTCGTAATAAGACATCTAAATAAAATAATAAATTTAGGTCAACTTTTTGTAAATTCATACAACTACCTTTAGGTGGTGCTTTAATCAATTGGTGCGATCAACAAAAATTATTTTTCTTGCAATGATGATATCTGACAACCGTCAATTACTTTTACTTTGGCAAATGCCATCTTTGTGGTATCAAGTCATCGTATTAAGATGGTGTATCATTGAATCAGTACCAAATCTCCAACCTCAACCTTATCAAATAACCAAACAATCTCATCAATACGCATTCTGACACAGCCGTGCGACATCGGCCGACCCATAGGCTCTGTGTCGGGCGTTCCGTGAATATAGATATACCGTAACTTAGTATCAACCAATGCCCCTGTCTTATCCACGCCATGATTATAGCCATTGATTTGACCTTCAAGCCACAATATCCGCCCAAGTATCCAATCTCGATTAGGGAAATTTTGACCCAACTGTACATCATAAAGCTCGCCAGTAAATTGCCTTGCAACAAACACGGCATTGGGAGGCAAGCCACCGCCAATCTTTTGACCGATGACATGTTCACCAAGTGGTGTGCAACCTGTACCCTCTAGCTGACCTGTGCCGTTTTTTGCGGTTGAAACGGCAAATTGACGCAACAAAATATTACCTTGATACAAAGTTAAGCACTGTGATTGGGTGTCAATCACGATACGCCGATCTATAGTCATGATTAACTCCTAAACCATAATTAATTCCTAAATAATAGCTATCATTTTTTAAAATGATAGTATAACAAAAGCATCGCATATTTGGCATAATAAAGTGTTATAAAACTCATATTTTTACAACAAAAAGCAAATTATCTTAGGTTTCATATCCAATCATCATAAAAAATGTTATAATTTATTGATAATTTTATTTAGCCATATATCAAGGATATTCATATGAGCAACGCAACTATTTTGCAGCATCTGCCTATCGGTAAAAAAGTCGGCATCGCTTTTTCGGGTGGTTTGGATACCTCAGCTGCCCTGCTTTGGATGAAGCAAAAAGGGGCGCTGCCTTATGCTTACACGGCCAATTTGGGCCAGCCAGACGAAGATGACTACAATGCCATTCCTACCAAAGCTAAACAATATGGTGCGGTCAAGGCACGGTTGGTAGATTGCCGTTTACAGCTTGTTCAAGAAGGCATTGCTGCCATTCAGTGTGGGGCATTTCATGTAACCACAGGTGGCATGCCTTATTTTAACACCACACCATTGGGTCGTGCGGTGACAGGGACGATGCTGGTTACTGCCATGAAAGAAGATGATGTTCATATTTGGGGTGATGGTTCAACCTATAAAGGCAATGACATTGAGCGATTTTATCGCTATGGTTTGCTTGCCAATCCTGAACTAAAAATCTATAAACCTTGGCTTGACCAAACATTCATTGATGAGCTAGGTGGTCGGACTGAGATGAGTCAGTTTTTGATTGATAATGGCTTTGATTATAAAATGTCTGCTGAAAAAGCCTATTCAACGGATTCTAACATGCTTGGTGCAACGCATGAAGCCAAAGATTTGGAGTTTTTAGATGCCAGCATGCACATCGTTGAGCCAATCATGGGGGTGCGTTTTTGGGATGACAGTGTCAGAGTTGCTACCGAGACGGTTACAGTCAGTTTTAAAGAAGGTGTGCCAACAGCGTTAAATGGTGAGCATTTTGATAGCCCTGTTGATTTGATGTTAAAGGCAAATGAGATTGGCGGTCGTCATGGGCTTGGCATGACTGACCAAATCGAAAATCGCATCATTGAAGCAAAATCTCGTGGTATTTATGAAGCTCCCGGTATGGCATTGTTGCACATCGCTTATGAACGACTGCTGACAGGCATTCACAATGAAGACACCATTGAGCAGTACCGTATTAATGGCTTGCGTTTGGGCCGTCTGCTTTATCAAGGGCGTTGGTTTGATTCACAAGCACTTATGCTTCGTGAAACCGCTCAACGATGGGTTGCCAAAGCCATCACAGGTGAAGTCACGCTTGAGCTACGCCGTGGCAATGATTATAGCATTTTAAATACCAAATCACCAAATCTAACCTATGAAGCTGATCGCTTATCTATGGAAAAAGTTGAAGATGCTGCCTTCACATCGCTTGATCGTATCGGTCAACTCACCATGCGTAATCTAGATATTGCAGATACACGCCAAAAATTGGGGCTGTATGTCCAATCAGGATTATTAGGCTTCGGTGGTGGCAATGCTGTACCACAGCTTGACTATCAAGATAAACACTAATCTTAGAAAACTCCCAATCAAGCAATTGGGAGTTTTTGATATCTCCACTTAGTGATATAAGCAGCCTAAATTTGGATATCAGCTGTCATTTTTATCAAATTTGCTCTTAAGCCTTGACAAAAATACCAATCCCTACAATAATGAATTTTTTGTATACTTTTAGACCAAAGTAGATGATGACAAAGACATTAACTCTCATTCAGCCAGATGACTGGCATATCCATCTGCGTGATGGTGAAGCTCTGGCAACCACCGTTCGGCATGCGGCAACCAGTTTTAACCGTGTGATTTGTATGCCTAATTTGGTGCCACCTGTTAAAACTGCCAATCAAGCCATCGCTTATCGTGAACGCATCTTAAAGGCATTAAAAGACAGTGATTTACCGGCCACTCGCAAAGATAGTTTCGATCCACGCATGGTGCTTTATTTAACCGACCAAACCACTGCCAAAGATATTGACGATGCCGCACAAACAGGCATTGTATCGGCAGTTAAGCTATATCCTGCTGGAGCAACCACCAATTCAGCTGATGGTGTAACTGATATTTTGGCACGCAGCTTGGTATTTGAGGCCATGCAAAAGCATGGCATACCGCTACTGGTGCATGGTGAAATTACCGATAGCAACATTGATATCTTTGATCGTGAAAAACGATTTTTGGATGATGTGCTAAATAAAATTATCACACAATTTCCGAATTTAAAAATTGTCATGGAGCATATCACTACCGCCGATGCAGCGGATTTTTGTCTTGCTCAAGGCAATCACATCGCAGCGACAATTACCCCGCAGCATCTTTTATTTAATCGCAATCATCTGCTGGTTGGCGGTATTAAGCCGCACTATTATTGTTTGCCCATTTTAAAGCGTGCTGCACACCAAAAGCGTTTGCTTGAAGTGGCAACCAGTGGCAATCCTAAGTTTTTCTTAGGGACAGATTCCGCCCCTCATGCCACACACACGAAAGAATCATCGTGTGGCTGTGCAGGTTGTTATAGTGCCTTGCACGCTCTACCACTCTACGCCATGGCATTTGAAAGTGTCAATGCACTTGATAAACTTGAAAACTTTGCCAGCCGATATGGTGCACAATTTTATGGCTTAGCAATCAACACCACTCAAATCACCCTAATAAAACAACCACAGACCATACCTGAGAGTTTTCATTATTTAGGCAATAAGACGCTGACACCGTTGTTGGCAGGTGAAGTTTTACCTTGGCAAGTGGTTGGTATATGAGCAAGATAGTCAAACCAACCAAAACTCTCATCGCTGAACGATTTCGTGGATTTTTGCCAGTCGTGATTGATGTGGAGACTGCTGGATTTAATGCTGCCACCGATGCATTGCTTGAAATTGCTTGTGTGCCGATTTTGATGGATAATGATGGGAATCTTTATCAAGGTGAGCCATTAAATGCACACATTGAGCCATTTGATGGTGCCAATCTTGAGCCAGCTGCTCTAAAATTCACTGGCATTAATCCTGATAGCCCCTTTAGAAAAGCCATCAGCGAAAATGAAAAAACCGCCTTGTGTCGTATTTTTAAAGCATTAAAAGCCCTAAAAAAAGAACATGGTTGCCGTCAGTGTATTTTGGTTGGGCATAATGCACATTTTGATTTGGGATTTTTAAATGCTGCCATTGCACGAACCAATAGCAAAAACCATTCACCCTTTCATACTTTTAGTGTATTAGATACGGTGAGTTTTGCTGCATTGACTTATGGTCATACCGTTTTGGCAAAAACTTGTATGATTGCTGGGCTTGAATTTGATAATCAACATGCACATTCAGCACTATACGATGCCCAAAAAACTGCTGAACTGTTTTGCCATATTGTCAATCAAAATACACTTTTATCAACCAATCATGCCAATTTAACTCAAAATGACACGCCAACCAGCCCCCATCAGACGCCATCGCTGACTTGATGGATAAATTTAAAAATTACTTAAAACCAATTATAAGGAGAATTATCATGCCATCTTTTGATGTGGTTTCAGAATTACAAGTTTTTGAGGTTAAGCACGCAGTTCAAAATACTGAAAAAGAGGTTGCCAACCGCTTTGATTTTAAAGGCAGCGATATCAGTATTCAACTGAATGAAAAAGCCAAAACAGTTACCATTACCACTGATAATGAATTACAATCAGATAATGTGTATGCGATTTTTGAAAAACAATTGATTAAACGAGGCGTTGATTTACAATCACTTGACCCACAAGATAAAAGCCAATCAGGGAAACAAACCAAGCAAATCATCCATCTAAAAGATGGCTTAGACAGCGATACCGCCAAAAAAATCTCAAAAACACTCAAAGAATCTGATTTAAAAGTATCTGCCAGTATCCAAGGCGATAAAATTAGAATCAGTGATAAGAAAAAAGATAATCTGCAACTTGCTATGGCTTTTTTAAAAGAAAAGACATTTGGCATACCTTTACAATTTAATAACTTTAAAGACTAGCAGACCAAATTATTTTATTGAAAATCAATGACTTATTAATTTTTATCAAAATTTTTATATAAAATGATTGACGATTAAAAATATCATGATATAATGGCAACCAATTTCGGATCAATGGTGAAAGCACCGAAATTCAGCAAAGGTTAGGCTTTGCAAACTGCGTCCCATTCGTCTAGAGGCCTAGGACACCGCCCTTTCACGGCGGTAACAGGGGTTCGAATCCCCTATGGGATGCCAATATTTTAACACGCTCAGTACATTACTGAGCGTGTTTTTTATGCTTAATTTTTATTTGACAACAATCATAATCATACCAACGGCATCAATAAACCTTACCTTAATGAATAAATGAATTAAGGCTGATTGGTATTGGGTGCAATATCCATTGGCACATCCATCAATAAGACTTGGGCGTCGCTGGTCGCAGTCAATTCAAAACCATCCACATCCCAAATACCCAAACCATCACGCTCGCCAAGTTGTCGATCGCCAATGTTTGCACTACCTTTGATCACAAATACATAAACACCATTGCCTGACTTTTTGATTTGATAGTAGCGACTGGTGTCTTTATCAAAGTTGGCTAATGAAAACCAAGCATCTTGATGAATCCATACCCCATCATCATCTGCATTTGGCGATAAAATTTGTTGAAAATCATTTGGCTTGGCTTGATCGGCAATGGTGACTTGTTGATAGCGTGGTTTTATGCCATTTTTACGAGTTAAGACCCAAATTTGTAAAAACTTCACTGGCTTATCAGCGTTAGCATTCATTTCGCTGTGAGTAATGCCTGTACCAGCAGACATAACTTGGATATCACCATTTTTAATGATACTGCCATTACCCATGCTGTCTTTGTGTGCCAAATCACCACTCAAAGGCAGTGAAATAATTTCCATATCTTGATGCGGATGTCTGCCAAAGCCCATTCCGCCTTCAACACAATCATCATTAATGACACGAAGCACACCAAAGCCCATACGCTGTGGATCATAATACTCTGCAAAGCTAAAGGTATGACGGCTTTTTAGCCAACCATGTTCGGCATCACCACGAGAATCAGCGGCATGAAAGACGGTTTTCATCATTTTCTCCAAAGGTATTGATTATTAATGAATTATAAGGCAATTCATTGATGCGATAAACGATCATTTATAAGACTTAATGACAAATATAGAAATTATATCATTAAGAAAAACCAAGCAACAATTTAAGGGCAAAGATTATCAATATCAACCCTTTTAGCGATTGTATTTATCTATTTTTAGATTTAATTTATTTAATTTTATTAAAATTTATTATTATTTTATATATTTGCATTTGATTTTATCATAAAAATTAAATCATAAAAATGAAAAACATTATCCCTTTAAATATCAGATCTAAAGGGATTTAGCGGCTTAAGATTAACACAAGCCTATAAAATAACCGTTTTGTGCTGTCAATCAAAGAAAATATGTAAGCAATAGGAATGAAATAGCGCTGATAGTTGCTGCTGCTGGTAAGGTAATAACCCAAGCCAAACCAATAGGTTTCATCAAACGCCAATTGGTATTTTTATTCACCAAACCAATACCAAGCACAGCGCCCACCAAAATGTGCGTACTTGAAACAGGAATGCCCAAGCTAGAAGCACCCATGACAACTGCAGCTGCTGCAAGCTCTGCTGAAAAACCTGAAGCTGGATGCATTTCGGTAAGGTTGGTACCAACTGTTTGAATAACCTCTTTACCAATAAACCATAAACCTACAATCAGTGAAACGCCAAAGGTTAGCATGACAGGTGCTGGCACCGTTGCCTGAGCCTCAACTGCGTTATTTTTAATCACATCCATAATGGCAACAAAAGGACCGACTGCATTGGCAATATCGTTGGAACCATGGCTAAAAGCAAAGGCACATGCTGTAAATACCTGCATCCAGCTGAACATAACAAAAGTCGCTTTACCTAAGGCTTCTTTATGTTTACCACGAATGGTTTTGGTATAAATAAAAGCGGTCAACCATACCAAAGCACCCAGCATACCCATCACCAAACCAGCTTGGAGAATGGATAATTGTAAACCTGTATTTGCCAAACCCTTAAATACAACCATCGCTGTCATAATCACCGCACCCAAAGCGGCAATGAGTGGCACCCATGTCTTTAAAGCCTTTAGTGTATCAAGATTGTCACGGCGGCGTTCAAGGTCAAAAATGGCACGGTAATATTGGGTTTCTAAATCATCACGCTGACAATCACCGTCTTTAAAAGCCTCTTGGTCACGCAGCAGTGCATTGGTATATGGCAACTTTTCTTTATCATCAAGTGTCTCAAAATACTCTTTTTGTTCACGCTTAAGTGCCTTTTTTTTGGCTTTAATGGTCTTAACGACCAATTCCGCTTTATCATTATATGCCAATATATTTTTTTTAATAATACTGTATAATAAATATGATAATGCCCCGCCTAATACAGGCGATATCACCCAAGAAAGTGCAATATCACGAATCTTTGACCATTTGACCGTTGAAAATGCAAAATCAACCCCACCGATACTAATGCCAAGCACGATTGAACTGCCCACAATACCACCAATAATGGCATGTGTGGTTGATACTGGTAGACCACGCTTCGTTGCAAATAATAGCCAAAATGCCGCTGCAACGAGTGCTGAAAGCATCAAGTAAATAAACTGATTTGGGGAAACGCCCAATTGACCGATATCAACAATGCCGCTACGAATCGTATCTGTGACCGCTGCCCCCGCCAAAACGGCACCTGATACCTCAAAAATTGCCGCAACTGCCAACGCCTGAGTGACTGATAGCGTACCTGCACCCACGGATGTGCCAAATGAGTTGGCAACATCGTTACCGCCAATGTTGAATGCCATAAAAATACCAAAGAAACTTGCAATCATAAACAATAGCACCTGCTGATGCATTGTGTAGACCAAGCCCCATTGGATAAAATAGATACTCATTCCAGCCAATAGCAAACCAAAAAATAGATTGACTGCTATCGGCGTGGCTTGTTTTGTAGAATTTACCATAAATTCACCAAAGATAAACGAAAAAACCACTTCAAACAACCTAAGTTTCCAAGGTTTTTATGCAGTGGCTTAGTTACTTAAGCTGTACAAATTATAAATTTGGTTTATGACAATTTGATGACAATTTAGCAAAATGCCAAAAAGTTTCTTTAAAATAACAGAAAATAATAGGCAGTCAATTTTTATAAATTTATAACATGATAAGATTATCTAAAATAAATCAAACAAAAAATCACCGTCATGGTCAAAATATACCGCCCCACCCAAACATTTTCTTTAAAGGCGATAAAGCACGCTAAGCGTTCACGATTGGCGATAAGCTGATATTGCCGAAAAAACATCGCAAGCACAGGCATAAATGTCATAATGCACAGCCATTTGGGCAAATCATCAAAATAATGCCAAAATGAAACACTCATCAGCACCGTAAAGATAAGGTTCAAACCTATGATAATTGTGACATCATATCTACCAAAGAGTATGGCGGTTGATTTTACACCAATTTTAAGATCGTCATCTCGGTCACACATGGCGTACTCAGTATCATAAGCAACCGTCCAGCACATATAGGCAATAAATAGCACCCAAGTCCATAAATCAGGCGCACCTTGTACAGCGACAAATGCCATCGGAATTGCCCAGCCAAATGCTGCTGCCAATACCAATTGCGGTATATTGGTAAATCGCTTCATAAACGGATAAATAAATGCCAATAATACCGCACCCAAAGACCAATAAAAAACTGATTTGGGTAAAAAAAACAGCAAGCACGCCGCCAATAATGATAAGCCAATAAAAGTGAGTACTGCCGTTTTTGGTGACAGCCTGCCGTCTGCCAAAGGTCTTGCATGGGTGCGTTTGACTTGTCCATCCACCTTTCGGTCAGCAAAATCATTGATGGCACAGCCAGCAGCACGCATCAAAATCGCTCCCAAGGCAAAAATCACAATATGCCAAAAATTTGGTAATGCATTTTTACTTGCATAGACCAAAAATAATGCCCAAAGCGTGGGATGTAATAACAGCTCAGTGCCAACAGGTTTATCAAAGCGTGTCAGTTGCAACCATGCAATGAACTTTTCGTTAACCGTCATGGGTGCGTGGGTCTTAAGATTTTTCATGAGTGATTCTTTGGTGGGCTTACCATGACGTACAACTGCACGGCTTGCCTTAAGCTAATTTCTGGAAATTTGGCACGAATGGCTTTGATGGCTTTGACTTGTGGTAAATTTGCTTGCGATTGTGCGTACTCAAGCCATTCTTGTTTTTTATAGACAAACAACGCATCTTCAAGTTTTCTGATGCGAGTTTTTTGTGTGAAATTTTGTATTAATATCAAAACATTTAAGGCAAGGTATGCCCATATGATCCAGCCATCCATTTTAAATTCTCCCAAATAAATAGGTTTTCATAACCAGCCTATTGATAAATGATCATTACCCCAGATGTAAGGCTGAGTATCCGTTTTTATCATAGCGATCAAATCTTAATGCGTCGTTTTGAATGCTGTGATTTGGTGGTTGTTGAACAAAATATGGTGCGCCGATTGGTCTTTTGATAATCAGTCTGCCATTTGGTTTAATCATGTTCATCGACCGACAAAAAATCTGGTGTGCTTCTGATTGTGTTGGTGGTGCTGCCAATTCATGCAACGCTTGCATCTGCTTATTTACCTTGGCTTTATAGCTATCTTTGGGAAACATCGGATCTAAATACACACAGTCAAATTCCCCTGTCATCTCACTGGTATCTTTGTAAATAATATCCATACGACCCAAAAGTCCTTGCCAATTTGCCACTTGAGCCATTGCCTGATATTCATAATAGAGTAGTAATGCCATCACAGGATTGCTCTCGCACAAAGTCACATGAGCGCCACTACTTGCCAAAATTAGGGCATCATGACCAAAACCTGCTGTGCCATCTAGTACCGTCATACCTGCTTGAGGTTTACATGCCTGCAAAATTAGCTCTGATTTACGCCCTGCTGTCACAATGCGATGCTGAAGTGCTGACCAATTTAGTGTAGATTTGATGATTGTTTTGTCTTCGACTTTGATTAATGTTGGTGTGTTTTTTAAGATGGCGATGATGGGTGTATCGCCAGTTTGTTTCAACTGTAAAATTTGCTTATCATTGAGCTTATTGTGCCGGTGTACCACCCAGTCAAGTGGCAAATCATACGCCTGACAGATAGACAAAAGCTCATCTACTACGGTATTTGGCTTGTCATAAATCAATGATAATCGCACAATCGCTCTCTAAAATGTCAGTTTATTACTTAAAAGGATGACTCAAGCTTGGATTTGATAATTAAACCCAAAAAATGCAATCAACACCAAAACACCTGTCGCAATTCGCAACCAAGCAAAAATCATAAAGTCTTTTTGGCTCACCCAAGCCACCATCAATCGAATGCACAAAAGTGCGATAACAAAAGACACCCCCGTCCCAATCAGCAAGATCAGCCAATCAGTTAAGGTCTGTATTGCATCAAAATGCTTAATTAAATCAAGCAATGCAGCACCAATAATTACAGGAATGCCTAAGAAAAAAGAAAACTCCGTCGCCGCCTTGCGAGATGTCCCCAAAAGCAGCGCTCCAATAATCGTCGAACCTGAACGACTCGTCCCTGGAATCAATGCCAAGCACTGACACAGACCAATACCAAGTGCTGTTTTAAAGCTGATATTTTCAGCTTCTGGTGCGTGGATTGGACGAGGGTTTTTTTCAGCATAAATGATAATCAATGCACCTAAAATGAGCATGGTTGCCACCACCAAAGGATGAAACAGTGCATTGGTGATAAAATCCGCCATCGTAAAACCAACCACAACCACAGGCAAACTTGCAATCATCAAAGAAAAGCCAAGCTGTCTTGGCTTGGTAAGATCTGGTGAATGCCCTGTCACCAATCCTATGAACGCACCCCAAAGCCTGCCCCAATAATCATAAATGACCGCTAAGATTGCACCCAATTGAATAAATACAATGAATAAATTGCGAAATTCACCACTTAAAAAATTCATGATATCTGCAGACAAAATCAGATACCCTGTGCTTGAAATGGGCAAAAATTCAGCAATGCCTTCCACCACGCCCATTATGATCGCTTTGATAATCAGCAAAATATCCATCAATCATCTCAAAAATAAAAAAATAGACACGCCACCGCTTCAACCAACTTGAACACCATCAGCCCAATAAGGCTTGATTGGCTGTTAAATTAAATACTACCATTGACCAAATACATCACGATAAAGTGGTCAATCGTCGTTATTTGCCTTGCTCAGCCAAAGTTTTCCAAGCATTATCTCTAAGATAAACAGGTAAAGCGTGTTCTGCACGCACTGCATGACCTTGTTGATATTCACCCCAAGCCAATCGAGCGATATCGCTTGCTGTTGGTTGAAGTTTTAGTTTAATATTGGCATTTGTGTTAATTAAAGATACGCCATCACCAACGATAATATCAGCAGGCATGGTACTGCCATAATCTACCAAAAATTCGTTGCCATAGACATTGCTGATATCTACGATTGGCTGAATATTATCATGTTTGATCATAAAATTACCAGCATAGACTTGATTTTGGCGTGCATCCATAACCGCCGTGATGTACGATGATTCTGCAAATCGGTGTATCTGATGTGCCGTGTCTGCCAGTGCAGTCAAACTTGAAACACCTACGCACAAAGTTTCATGTGCCACCGATAAAGCTTGTACCACTGCGGTATTAATGCGAATGCCACTAAATGCACCAGGACCACGATTAAACGCCAAACAGTCTATGTTTGATAACTTAATATTCGTCTGAGACAACGCTTCATCCACCAAAGATAAGATAATCTCGGTTTGACCACGACCACCTGGCACAGTCTGTTCATAAATTACAGTACCATCTGCCAAAAGTGCAATCGAACATTGCTCAAATACCGTATCAAATGCCATTAAATTTGACATAACAGCCACCACCCATCAAAAACGCTTTTTAAAGTTTGGTGGAAGCTGACTTTGCATTTCTTGCATCTTTTTTTGCATCTCTTCCATGCTGGGCATATCTTCTGGCTTTAGACCCAAATCTTGCATGGATTTTTGCATGTCTTGCATATTGGGCGTACCTGCTTGATTAGTGTCTTTATTACCAAATAAAGGGCCACCACCTGACATACCACGAGCCAGACCCTGCACCGCTTTCATCATTTTACCAATCCCATCAGGGCGGCTGATCATTTTCATCATTTTTGCCATTTGTTTGTGCTGCTTGAGCAGGCGATTAACATCTTGAATCTGCCTACCTGAGCCTGCAGCGATACGGCGTTTGCGACTTGGTGTGATTTTATCTGGATTTTGGCGTTCAAACGGTGTCATTGAGTGGATGAGTGCTTCCATTTCTTTGACTTTTTCTTCAGGACGAGCTTCTTCCATGGCTTTTTGGATATCAGCACCGCCCAAGCCTGGCATCTTATCCAAAAATCCTGCCATCCCACCTAAGTTTTTCATCTGCTGGAACTGGGTCAGTAAGTCTTCTAAATCAAACTCGCCACCTTTTTGAATTTTTTTTGCCATTTTTTCGGCTTTTTCACGGTCAATTTTTTGTTCAACTTCCTCGACCAAAGACAGCACATCACCCATACCTAAAATACGCTGAGCAATACGCTCTGGGTGGAACAACTCAAGCGCTTCTAGTTTTTCACCACGACCCAAAAACTTAATCGGCTTACCTGTAATTGCACGCACTGAAAGTGCTGCACCGCCACGCGCATCGCCATCGGTTTTGGTTAAAATCACACCCGTCAAAGGCAGTGCATCATTAAATGCTTTGGCAGTATTGGCCGCATCCTGACCTGTCATCGAATCCACCACAAACAGCGTCTCCACAGGATTGACTGCCTTGGTTAACTCCTTGATTTCACTCATCATCTCATCATCAATATGCAGACGACCTGCGGTATCAATGATCAAAATATCTTGATACTGAAGTTTAGCCTCATCGATGGCTCGGCGTGCGATATCAATTGGGTTTTCATCGGTTGTTGAAGGTACAAAGCTTGCACCGACTTGTGCTGCCACCTGTTCAAGCTGCTTGATGGCTGCTGGACGATATATATCAGCTGATACCAGCATGACCTTTTTATTTTGTTTGTCTTGCAAAAACTTAGCCAGCTTGCCTGCAGTAGTCGTCTTACCTGCACCCTGCAAACCTGCCAGCAGATACACCAAAGGTGGCTTACCCGTCATCTCAAGCGTCTGATTGGCACTGCCCATCATCTCAGTGAGTTCATCATAAACGATTTTAACAAACGCTTGCCCTGGGGCGAGTTCTTTGAGTACTTCTTGACCAAGTGCTTGTTCCTTGACGCGTGCGACAAAGTTGCGTGCAACTGGCAATGCAACATCCGCTTCAAGCAGTGCCATGCGTACTTCTCTTAGAGTGTCTTTGATGTTGTCTTCGGTCAGCTGTCCTGTACCTGCGATATGACGCAAACTACCAGAGAGTCGTTCAGTTAAAGTATCAAACATAATTTTTCCAATGTGTTATTTCAAAGTTTGGACATCGCTTAAGATTTATCTGTCATCATTTGGATATCCATAAAAGTATTGCTACAAATACCTGCTATTTTATGCTAAATTAGGTAAATATTCCAATTTAATTGCACGATTTATGCTGATTGTTAGGATTTGGAGCAAAATTCTTTTACCGATATTATCCAAATGATTAATCAGACATCAACAAAGGGGTAGCCGTGCTTGTTATTTTTTTACTGTGTCTGATACTTTATATAGGATCAGGTCTTTATTTGGCATATGCCTTATTTCAAGATACACCGATTCATCGGTTGGTGCTTGGCATATTGATTTTTGCCATCTTATTACATGGTTGGGTGTTGACACCTGAAATCATCACGCTCTACGGACTAAACTTTAACTTATTTAACACGCTAAGCTTAACTAGCCTATTTTTTGTACTATTTTATGTATTATTTGGTCTGTATCGCCCAATTTTAAGCTTAGGGATTTTGGCGGTACCGATGGCAGCGGCTGGGGTGAGTTTGGGCTATTTTGGTCAAGTAGCTTATAAGCCACTCACGGATTTATCAAACACTCTACAAATTCACATTTTGCTATCATTTGCTGCATATTGTGTGCTACTGATGGCAGCCGTTCAAGGGGTGCTATTACGCTTACAAATTCGTGAGCTTAAACGCAAAACCATTCATCGATTTTGGGTCAGTCGCCTGCCATCTTTACAGAGTATGGAGAGTCTTTTGTTTGATATGGTGCTGACTGGATTTGTGATTTTGAGTATCGCACTTGGGTTTGGTCTGGTTGCAACTTATGACATCTTAGATCAACATTTGGCACATAAGATGGTATTTAGCTTGCTGAGCTGGCTATTATATGGGCTTTTGATTGCTGGTCATTATCGCTACGGCTGGCGGGGTAAGCGTGCCGCAAATTTTGCGGTATATGGATTTTTATTGCTGGCGATCGGTTTTGTCGGCTCAAAGGCGGTGATGGAATTTTTAATCGGCTAGCTTTTGATGATACTACTTTAATTTTGACAAAATTCCCCCATCTTATCTCTACACCAAAATTATTTAGGATAACTCATGACCAATACGCCAAAAACCCCAACACGCACCGAAATTCAAACGCCTGAGCTTTGGAATTTTCCTATGGATTATCCCATGAGCATCATCGGACACGAAGGACATCATGAAACATTGATCAATGAAGTCAAACTAATTTTAGCAGAAATTTTTCCTGAATTTGATGCAGCGACCATGCAGGTTCGTCCATCTCGCACAGGTCGCTTTCATTCTGTACGCGTGAATTTGTATTTAACCGATGCCGATCAAGTCAATCGCTTGTATACCGCTTTGGATAAAGCTGCAACTGTGCGTACCGCTGTTTGACCCAAGACCGCTGTTTGCGGTCTTTTTTTGATAATTTGGCAACTGTCATGACGATATTTAAAACACATCTAACCCATCAAAGCCCCATAACACCTGCCCTACCCAAGCCCAAGGATTCGCTGCGGCTATTACATACATCTGATTGGCATTTAGGCAAGCTTTTATACAATCAGTCACGCTATGATGAATTTGCTAAATTTTTAGATTGGCTGATTGAGGCTTTGATATTACATCAGGTGGATATTTTAATTATTGCTGGCGATATCTTTGATACCATGACGCCAAGCAACCGTGCAGAATACCTTTACCATCACTTTCTTGCCTCCGCCTTTAAAAATCACATTCAGCACATCATCATTGTCGCAGGCAATCATGACTCTCCCACCAGCCTACAAAAAACCAAAGAAGTACTCGGCGTGCTAAATACCCATGTGATTGGCAGTGTCAGCCAAGACAAATCTGATGAGCTCATCGTTCTAACAGATGATGTAGGCATCCCAAGTGCCATCGTGATGGCAGTGCCTTATATTCGTGATCGTGATGTCAGAAGTGGGATTGATGCCAACTCAATCCACCAAAAAAATCAGCTCTTACTGGAGGGTGTGGCCGAATATTATCACTCTTTAACCAATCTTGCCAAGGATAAGCAGCAAGCCGTTTATCACACTCACCAAAAAACCATCCCCATCATTGCCACAGGGCATCTTTATGCTGCTGGTGCTGCTGTCTCATCCACCGATGATGGCATGCGTGATATTCAGATTGGAACACTTGGTCAGATCAGTAGCCAGATTTTTGATGATGCCATTGATTATGTGGCACTTGGTCATATTCACGCTGCCCAAAAAGTTGGTCAAAAAAACCACATCCGCTACAGCGGCTCGCCAATTGCGATGGGATTTGGGGAAATTGGACGCCATAAACAAGTGCTGATTGTTGATTTACCACTCAATAAAAGTGTACCGATATCAAAGTTGCCAAAGAATGATGATTTGCATGGCGAAAATCAAGATAACAATGCCATATCAATCCATAGCCTACCTGTGCCAATTTTTCATAGCCTTGCTAAAATCTGTGGCGATATGGCGTTTATTACCAACGCCATCGATACACTAAAAACGCATGATGAGCCTATTTGGCTTGAGATTGAATATGTTGGCGACACCTTAGTCGCTAATTTAAAACAGCACATTTCCAATCTGCTGGAAGGCTCAAACATCTCTGCAATTAGTATCAAAAATAAAGCCATCCATCAAGGTAGCCTAAAATTGCACACCCCTACCCTAAATTTAGAAAAACTTGATGAAATGGATATTTTTTATCAGCGGCTTGATAAGGAAAACTTAAATCAAGATGAAAAAAATGATCTCATTGGTGCTTATCAAGAGTTAATCAAAGCCATCCAGGAAACTGATCATAAAGCCGTCTAATTTTAAGGGTTAAATCAAAATGAAAATCTTAAAACTCAGCTTTGAAAATATCAACTCCTTAAAAGGCAAATGGCAAATAGATTTTGAAGATGCCGCTTTTTATCACCATGCTCTATTTGCCATCACAGGCCCCACAGGTGCTGGCAAAACAACGATTTTAGATGCCATTTGTTTGGCGTTGTATGGTGAGACGCCCCGTCTGAATATTTCTGCCACACAAAATGAGCTGATGAGTATTGGTACTGCTTTTGCAGCCAGTAGCGTGATTTTTCGTGCTAATGACAAAATTTATCAGGTCAGTTGGTCACAGCGTAGAGCCAAACAAAAAACCGATGGCAATTTACAAGCCGTCAGCCGAGAAATCAGCTTACTTCAGCATGCCAACGACACGCATGGAAAAATTCTTGAAGAAAAAGCAAGCTTAGTTAATAAGGAAGTTGAGCGTATTTTGGGCATGAATAAAGTCCAATTCACTCGGTCGGTCATGCTTGTGCAAGGTGAATTTGCAGCGTTTTTACAGTCAGATGCCACTGAGCGTGGTCAAATTCTTGAGCAGATTACAGGCACACACATCTATGCCAAAATTGGTCAAGCGGCCTTTGAAAAGCATAAAGAACAGCTTAATTTATTAAAAAATCTACAAATTAAATTAGGAGAAGTCAATTTATTAAATACAGAAGAATATGATGGATTAATTAAGAAAATTAGCGAAATCACGCAACAAAAAAACTTGCTTGAAACACAAATTAAGCTGATGAGCGATCGCCAGAAAATTGCCAATGAATACCAAACCTTAAATCAGGAAATGGCTCATTATCAAGCAAAACTGATCGAGCATCAAGAAGCCTTAACAAACTTTGAGCCAAATATACAGCGCATGAAACACGCTCATGATGCCAAAAATTTGCAGCCGCTTTATACAGCGTTTCATGAGTACCATCTTGAGTATAACAATAAACAAGATCAATTGATTATACTAAATCATCGCTTAAATGAAATCCAATTAAGCCATCAAAAGCGTAGCCAAACACACAGTGAGCTTAAAGAAAAATTTAACAAAATAACTGATGATTATGAAAATTTAAAGCCAACTTTGCAAGCGGTTCGCAGGCTTGACCAACATATTGCCTCTTTGCGTAAAGAGCATCAAAGCATGATCCAAACCCTTGAAAAAACAAAGCAGGACTATACATCTACACAAAATTTACTCAAAGAAACTCAGTCAAATCAGTCAGCTTTGGTACAAGATATTGACACCATTCAACAAAAAATTAAAGGCATTGACAGCGAAAATTTAAAGAAAAACTTAAAATTATGCGATAATCATATCTCACAATACGATACACTCATTCAAGCAATAACACACGCCCATCAACAGCAGCTTTGGCGTATCAATGTATTTAGCAATCATCTTCATGAACTCAAAGATAAGCGAGAGCATTTTAAGTCTGTTAATCTAAATCTACAGTCTATAGATAATCAAATTGGCACTATAAACATAAAAATTATTGATAATTTAAACTTAACAAAAAAAGATGATATTAATGTAGATATTTTACAAAAAAATATAGAAGATCAGTACGAAAAAATCAAGCAGCAAACACATCATTTATATACGCTAGAGCGAATCTTGAAAGATTATGAGCAATATGCACGCATTCAATCTGACATCAGCGATACAAACCGTAAGATTATCAACCTACAAGAAGAAAAAATCAAAATTCAGGATATCTTAGAGACAGTTTCTCAAAATATCCATCAAGCAAGCCAAACCCACAAAGCCATCTTGGAAAATTATGAGCTACACAAGCAAATTTTATACATGAAAATGCACTTTGACCAACTGCAAGATGGTAGTCCTTGTCCACTTTGTGGCAGTACCGAGCATCCTTTTAAATTACAGCCCAATCATTTGGACGATGAACATGCCAAACAAGCCAAAGAAAAATTAGTATTCTGCGAAAATCAGCTTAACGAACTCAATCACACCGCTACTCAGCACACGACCACATTACACAAACTGCAGATGGCTTTGGATGATCATCAAGAGCATCTAAATACTGCACAAAATACAAGTAACTCTCTTTATCATGATCTTAATGCCCTATGGCAAACGATCGCCAGTGAATGCAGCCTAGAACATGCAAATACCCTACCAAGCCGAAATACTATTGGAAAATTTATTAAAAACAGTCAAGATAAAATTAAAAATCTAGAAGAGTCTTATCAGCTGAGCAATCGGCTATTGCATGAACTTAATCAGCTGATTGCTCAAAAAGATAGACAAATGATCGAAAAAGAAAACTTGAAAATCAATGGTCTAAAGCTTCGTGATGATGCTTTGGTGCTGATGCGTGAGATATATGATGGTAAAGTACATTTTTGCGATCAACTATTATCTGCATTTTATCAGCTCATCCAAGCACAAAATACCATCAGCCTGCCAAATGAGCTTAACGCCATTAAACAGCATTTGTCTAAAATCACCACTTGGTACGATAATATCACACATCACACCCAAGGCGATGTTCTACCAGAAGCTGAAGCATTCAACCCTAGCCCGTTAACGCTCAAGGAAGAAGAGTTTGGCAAAGTTCAGTATGTGTTATCACAAACCAAGCAAATGCTTGAAAATCAAGCCAATCAAGCCACCGCACTCAATGAAGATTATATCAATAAGCAAACCAAGCTGATTCACCTAGACGCTCAAATCAACGCACATACCAAAAAAATCCAAGAACTCACACCTGTTATTGCTGAGCTTGAGCATACGATGGCTAATAAAGTGCTTGAAATTAAAACACAAACCAACGAACGCATCACTTTATTGGGTGATAAAAATCCTGATCATACTGAAAACAATTATCAAGATAAGCTAACACAGATAAGACAGCAGTTAGAAAATGCCACTAAAAATGTACATGATGATATTGCCGACTTACATGCCCAAAAAGCAACCATTGAGAGCCTAAATCTAACCATAAAAGAACTGGCCAATAAACTCAGCCAAAGCAAGGTAAGCTTTGAGCAAGCACTGATGGCATCGGAGTTTGATACTCAAGCGGAGTTTTTGGCGGCATTAATCTTAGAAGATGAGTTAATCGAGCTAAAAACCGCTCATGATACTCTCATTAATCAACTAAGCCAAACGACAATATCAATCAATAACTGTCAAGAAAAACTTGATAATTTAATCAAATCAAATCCCAATGTTCATCAATTCAAGCTTGAAGATTTACACACAGAGCTCATCAATCTGCAACAACAGCTAGAGAGTGTCAACCAATCTATTGGCGAACTTAACGCCATCAAAAATAGTGAGCTTCAAAACCGTCAGCGGCATACACAGATTCTTAAAGACATCCAACGCCAAGAACAAGAAAATGCAATTTGGGCAAAACTTGATATGCTGATTGGCTCAGCAGATGGTAAAAAATACCGAAACTTTGTGCAGGGTTTAACACTGGATTTGGTGCTACATCATGCCAATCAAATTTTAGCAAAAATGAACGATCGCTACTTGTTGACCTTTGATGCAGACAGCTCAAGGACACTTGAAATCTTAGTGACAGATCTTCACCAAGGCGATGCGGTACGCAGCAGTAAAAATTTATCAGGTGGTGAAAGTTTTATCATCTCACTGGCTTTAGCGCTCGGTTTGTCGCAGATCAATAGCCAAAATATACAAATTGAATCACTATTTTTGGATGAAGGCTTTGGTACACTGGATGAAACCGCTTTAGATTTGGCACTTAATACCTTATTTGAACTACAGCAAAGCGGTAAAAGCATTGGTATTATTAGCCATGTCGCCAGCCTAAAAGAACGCATTGATACCCAAATTATCGTTGAAAAACATGCAGGCGGATATAGCACCTTATATGGTGCTGGTGTCAAAAACCTTTCTTAAATCAAATCAATTTTAACAATAAAAAACCTTGTTAGCCATAACAAGGTTTTTATGAAATCGCTACTATTTTAATGTGTAACGATTACTCATTATTATTACGCTCAAAATGGTTATGTTCCACTTCATAAAGTGCACCTAATCTTTCTTGCTGTTCTTCATCCAATAATTTTTTAGCTTGGATAAAAAACTTCTTTTCTTCTTCTTTTAGATGATGTCGTAGCTCATGGATTAGGGCATGGCAAGTTTCTTTCCAAGTATCATCACTGATACGCCCATCATTTAATTTATGCATCATCTCATCCATTTCATGATGTTCAGCAATGGCATGACGAGATAAATCCAGCCCATCATCATATTCCATGACAGGTGCATACAGATGACGCTCTTCGGCGGCAGCATGTGCCTGTAGCTCAATCTCAAGCTCAGGGTAGACTTTTTTGGCAGCATCAAGGTCAGAATCCATCAGCGATTCAATCTTATCACACAATTTACGCTGTCTATCATGTGATTCGGTTAGGGCTTGGAAAATATCTTGTTGGCTCATCATAGCATCCTTATCATTATTTGGCTTAATACCAAACGGTATCAGCTAAGTGTATAAAAAATTTTAATGAATTTTAATGGCTTAACCATCTTTCATTGGATTATTCTTATAATAACAATTTAGCCAAAATTTACCACTAATCATTTGTTGTGTTTGTGCTACAGTTTGTATACACAAAAAAATAATAGAGGTTAAGCCCAGCCAAGCACCCTTAACAATGCCATGCCCACCGCCATGCCAATCATCCCAAAGACTGTCGTAAACCCCAAAATGTTTGCTGCCAGTATATCATTACCGCCCATCGCCTTTGCCATGACATAACTTGCGGCAGCTGCTGGGCTTGCTACCATCAAAAATAACACGCCAAATTGCAAAGGTTCTAAGGCAAATGCCACACCCACCACCACCGCTAAGAGTGGTGCAATGACAATACGCCCAATGCTTGCCTGCATGGACAATCCTGATAAGCTTATCATGGATTTGATATTCAAAGTAGCACCAGCACAAATCAGTGCAAGTGGCAATGCGACCGCCCCTAATAATCCGCCTGTTTTATTAATAAATTCTGGCAACATGGGCAAATCAAGTGCTTTATAAACGAAGGCAGACACCAAAGCGATGATCAGTGGGTTTTTGATGATTTTAACCAAGATACTTTTGGCTTGCATAAATACGCTGTCCGCTTTTTGGGTGGTACGTGATAAGGTGATGACCGCCAAAACATTATATAAAATGGTGATAACCCCCATATAAATTGCACCCACACCCAAGCCTTCGCTACCGTATGCATTAAAAACGGTCGCAAGACTAACAATTGCCATGTTTGAGCGAAACACCCCTTGCACAAACACGCCCTTATCTTTAAGCTCGCTGATAAAAAACTTAGCGTAAATCTCTGCCAAAAAAAACAATGTAAAAGTTGTGATAAATCCTGCCAGCAAAAGCTTAGATTGTGCCAAAATCTGCACATCACTTTTTAGGACACTAAAAAATAATAAACAAGGCAGACAATAATTAAACACAATGCTTGACGCTACCTCGATAAATTCAGCATTGAGTGCTGAACGCCTTTTCATATCATAACCCAAAGCCATCAAAAAAAGATTTGGCAAGACAATTGAAAAGGCAAAGCCAATGGCTTGTAACATCACATTCCTTAATCTACCCAAGAGGTCATTTGAACTGTTTTGATGAACTGTTGATTTGATTGGGTTCCAAAATGATTTTTCAATGCTAAAATCTGCTTAGATAAATTCATCATAACACTCATCAAACTGCTTATAAATCTCTTTTACCAAAGCATAAAACAGCTACAGCAAGCTATTACCAACTTGCTGATAGGCTTGGCATCGCTAACAGAAATCTTAAGTTGTTAAAAAAATCCCTGCAAATAAATCAATGGCTTTTAAGTGAATTTGGGGGGGGGTGATTTTGCCCAAACTCAAAAGATATTTGCTTCATATCACGCTCAATCATATCATCACTGCTTGCGTTTTTTTAAGTTTCTTTATCGTCATCGCCAAAAGACTGACCGCCGCAGGGGTGACGCCACTGATGCGACTTGCCTGCCCAAGCGTTGTCGGACGGATTTGGCTTAATTTTTGGACAATCTCATTGGATAAACCAGACACACTTTTATAGTCAAAATCAAGCGGTAAGAGCGTATTTTCAAGGCGTTTCATTTGCTCAATCTCATCATTTTGACGCTCAATATAACCTTGATATTTAACACTTATCTCAATCTGTTCACCCACCTTAGCACTCACTGTACTGTCTGACACTTTGGCAATGTCGTCAAAGGTGATATTTGGGCGTTTTAATAAATCCAGTAACGAATTCTCTTTGGTCAAAATCTCACCTGTGTTTGCCATAAAATCTTGACCAATGGCATTGTTTGGGGTCGCCCAAATGTCTTTTAGGCGGGCGGTTTCGCTGGCAATAGACTCCATTTTTTGACTAAATCTCGCCCAGCGTTCATCGTCCACCAACCCAAGCTCTCGTCCGATGGCGGTCAAGCGTGCATCAGCATTATCCTCACGCAAAATCAGGCGATGCTCGGCACGGCTTGTGAACATACGGGATGGCTCTTTGGTACCATGGGTAATCAAGTCATCAACAAGCACACCCAGATAAGCCTCGTGTCTTTGTGGTACCCATGATGGCTCATCAAGTGCCATGCGTGCGGCATTAAGACCTGCCAATAACCCCTGTGCTGCTGCCTCTTCATAGCCTGTTGTGCCATTGATTTGCCCTGCAAAATACAAGGCATCAATAGATTTAGTCTCTAAAGTCGGTTTTAGATTTTGTGGGTCAAAATAGTCGTATTCAATGGCATAACCTGGACGGGTAATGTGGGCGTTTTCAAGCCCTTTCATGCTATGGATGAATTCAAGCTGAACATCAAAAGGCAGGCTTGTTGAGATGCCATTGGGATACAATTCATGGGTTGTTAGCCCCTCAGGTTCAATAAAAATCTGATGGCTGTCTTTGTCAGCAAAACGATGAATCTTATCTTCAATACTCGGGCAATAGCGTGGCCCAACCCCCTCAATCTTACCACTAAACATGGGGGAGCGGTCAAGATTGGCACGGATAATCTCATGCGTGCGTTCGTTGGTGTGGGTGATATAACAGTTGATTTGGCGTGGGTGCATGGCAACATCACCCATATAACTCATGACAGGCAAAGGTGTATCGCCTGACTGCACGGTCATCACGGAGAAATCCACCGTACGAGCATCAATGCGAGCAGGCGTGCCTGTTTTTAGGCGTCCAACAGGCAGTTTTAATTCACGCAAACGGTCAGCAAGACGAATGGCGGGCATGTCGCCTGCTCTGCCACCACTTTGATGGTCTAAGCCCACATGAATCACTCCGCCCAAAAATGTCCCTGATGTCAGCACCACCGCACGAGTATTTAGACGAATGCCTGTGGCTGTTACCACCGCCACCGCACGAGTATTTTCAACAATGATGTCATCCACAGATTGCTGAAAAATTGTCAGGTTTGGCTGATTTTCAAGCGTGTGGCGAATGGCTGCCTTGTACAAAATACGGTCAGCTTGGGCGCGTGTGGCTCGCACTGCTGCCCCTTTACGGCTGTTTAGCACCCGAAACTGAATGCCTGCCTTATCGGTTGCCAATGCCATCGCCCCACCAAGTGCATCCACCTCACGCACCAAATGCGATTTGCCAATACCGCCAATGGCAGGATTACAGCTCATCTGTCCGAGCGTCTCAATGTTATGCGTGATAAGTAGGGTATTAGCACCCATGCGAGCGGCGGCAAGGCATGCTTCTGTGCCTGCATGACCACCGCCGATGACGATGACATCAAATGTTTTGGGATGAGTATAAGAGATTGCATTCATGGATTGTTTCCAATAGACTTGCTTAATAGGCCAAATCAGTAATTTTAATTTTATAAAAACTTGCTATTTTAACATAATCTGTGCGATAATTTCATAAAATTCAATAACACTAAGTCATTTTTAAGTCGTTTAAATTTTGTTTAACTGTCAAAATTTGCTTAAATTAACCAAATAACCTTTACCAAAACCGACTAATACAACCGAAATATTTAATATAATTATGTAAGCCTATGAAACTTTTTTCTGTTTTAGCCATATTTATGACTTGCACCCTACTGAGTGCTTGTGTTCATAAAGTTGTCACTGTACCTGCCAAAATTGCCTATAAAACAACCAAAGTTGTTGTAAAAGGTACTGTTGCCATCGGTAAAGCAATCATTCCAAATGATAGTAACGATAAAAAAGATAAGAAAAAATAACCATGTCATCGGCTAAAAACTCTCAAAATAACGCTTGCATAACGCCATAATGATTTGATATAATCGCAACTGTTTTTTGAGAGCCCTTCGTTTCCCCAAATCTAAAAACAAGTAAAATCAAGCTTAGGCTTGACATTTTTATTTGTATTACTCTCAAACTCAACTAAATAGGTTTTATATGACTACTACTATCAGTGCCAAACCCGCTGAAGTTGTACATGACTGGTATGTCGTGGACGCTGAAGGCAAAACTCTGGGTCGCCTAGCTTCTGAGATTGCTTCTCGTCTTCGTGGCAAGCATAAGCCATCGTACACTCCACATGTTGATACAGGCGATTATATCGTTGTTATCAATGCTGACAAAATTGCTGTTACTGGCAAAAAAGCTCAGGATAAAAAATACTATCGTCATACTGGCTATCCAGGCGGTATTAAAGAAACTAACTTCACTAAACTTCTTGCACACAAGCCTGAAGATGTGTTGTTTAAAGCTGTTAAAGGCATGCTTCCAAAGGGTCCTTTGGGCTATGCGATGATTAAAAAGCTAAAACTGTATGCAGGCACCGAACATCCACATACAGCTCAGCAACCTAAAGCATTAGACATCTAAGGAGACATTATGGAACGCAATTACGGCACTGGTCGCCGCAAAACTTCTACCGCTCGTGTCTTCTTGTCAAAAGGCACAGGTAACATTGTTGTTAATGGCAAATCATTGGACGAATATTTTGGTCGTGAAACTTCACGCATGGTTGTTCGTCAGCCTCTAGAGCTACTTGAGCTTACTGACAGCGTCGATCTTTATATCACTGTTGTTGGCGGTGGTATCAATGGTCAAGCAGGTGCAATCCGTCACGGTATTACTCGTGCATTGATTGAATCTGATGAAAGCCACAAGCCTGCACTTAAAGCAGCTGGCTTTGTAACTCGTGATGCTCGTGAAGTTGAGCGTAAAAAATTGGGTCTACGCAAAGCTCGTAAACGCCCACAATTTTCAAAACGCTAGTTCACACTTATCGTTTCAAAAAGCTCTCGATTTATCGAGAGTTTTTTTACACTTATTTTTCATCAGCTCATTAATCAAATTATCGTGGTAAGTCAAAAATACCTATCAGTCTTATTGGTTTAATGACAGTTATTGCAAGTGCTAAATTTCTCAATTTTGAGTTAAATATTTGCAATTTCTGCGTATTTTATCAGCTTTAATGCAGAAAAAATTTTTAAAATATGGTAACATTATAGAGATAATCTTTTACGAAAATTTTAAGTATATTAGTTTTTTCAAACCCTTTTAACCAGCTAATATGTGATAAAGATACATTTTCGTTCAATCACTCAATTTTTTTTGACTTTTTTGATAAGTTTGTAAAAGAGTAATTTATTTTATTACAAAAATAGCTTAAAATAGTCATATTTAGCAAAAATAGGCACAGCAAATGTGGCAAATTTAATAAAAGTGTTTTATTATAGCCACACACCCAGTATGGGAATATTCCCATTCTTTTTCTGGAGGAAGTTTTAATGAGCCATGCCGAAGGCGTGAATATTAAACGCCGTAGAGTCCTGATTGCAACCACCGCTGCCATTGGAGCAGTTGGTGTTGGAGCGATTGCCACCCCGTTTGTGCGATCTTGGTATCCGAGTGCCAAAGCAGAAGCTGCAGGTGCTGCTGTCGTTCAAGACATTTCAGGCATCGAGAACGGTCAAATGATCACCGTTAAATATCGTGGCAAACCCATCTTTGTTGTCAAACGCACCGAAGAGATGGTAGCAAATCTTAGCAAAGTAACCCCAAAATTAAGCGATCCCAATTCTGAGGCTTCAGTTCAGCCTGAAGCGTGTAAAAATGAGACGCGTTCGCTACAACCTGAGCTTTTGGTGGTCGAAGGTGTGTGTACACATCTTGGCTGTGCACCAACCTACCGCCCTGAAGTTGGTGCAGCGGATTTAGGCGGTGCTGATTGGTTTGGTGGTTTCTTCTGTCCTTGCCATGGATCTTTGTATGATTTAGCCGGGCGTGTTTATAATGGCGTACCTGCCCCTACAAACCTACCTGTGCCAATTTATAGTATCGATGGCTCAATCTTGACCGTTGGGGAGGCTTAATCATGAGTATTGCTAAGAAGTTCATGAGCTGGGTAGATGCACGCTATCCTGCCACAGAAACTTATGAATACCATATGTCCAAATACTATGCACCAAAAAATTTCAACTTTTGGTATTTTTTTGGTGTCTTGTCAATGGTCGTCTTGGTGAACCAATTGGTAACAGGTATTTGGTTAACCATGATGTTTAACCCAAGTGCTGAAGGCGCATTTGCATCGCTTGAATATATCATGCGTGATGTTAAAGGTGGTTGGCTAATTCGCTATATGCATTCAACAGGTGCATCTGCATTCTTTATCGTTGTTTATTTGCATATGTTCCGTGGTTTATTGTACGGCTCATATAAAAAACCGCGTGAGCTGGTTTGGCTGATCGGTATGGGCATCTACCTATGCTTGATGGCTGAAGGCTTTTTTGGTTATTTACTCCCTTGGGGTAATATGTCTTATTGGGGTGCTCAGGTTATCTTGAATTTACCTGCTGCCATTCCGTTTATCGGTGATGCTTTGGCTGAATGGGTTCGTGGTGACTATCTGATCTCTGGTATCACTCTAAACCGCTTCTTTGCCTTGCATGTTATCGCCATTCCTTTAGTTTTGGTTGGTTTAGTATTCATGCACTTAGTGGCATTGCACCATGTTGGATCAAACAACCCAGATGGTATTGATATCAAAAAACTCAAAGACAAAAATGGTGTACCGCTTGATGGCGTTCCATTCCATCCATACTATACTGTGCATGACATGGTCGGTATTGTTGTCTTCTTTATCTGTTTCTTTGCTGTTGTATTTTTTGTACCTGAGGGGGGCGGCTACTTCCTAGAGAAGCCAAACTTTGAGGTTGCAAATGCACTAAAAACACCGCCACACATTGCACCTGTATGGTACTATATGCCATTTTATGCCATCTTGCGTGCAGTACCTCATAAACTTGGTGGTGTTATCGCTATGGGTGCTGCTATTGCCGTATTGTTTGTTCTACCATGGTTAGATCGCTCACCAGTACGCTCTATTCGTTATAAAGGCATGTTATCAAAAATTGCATTAGCAATCTTTGTTGTCAGCTTTGTTACTCTAGGCTATCTGGGTGGTACAGCTTCAACCCCAACTGCAACAATTATTGGTCGTATTTGTACCATACTCTACTTCCTATATTTCTTATTGATGCCATTTTATACATCGATTGAGAAGTGTAAACAACCACCAGAACGCGTTACCGGAGGCCACTGATGAAAGTACTTAATTCACTGATCAAATTTGGTGCAGGTGCGGTGTTGGCAACGGTTGGTGCTTTTGCCAGTACCAACGCCCTAGCCTCTGGTGGTCATGGTTGTGGTGAATATACCGAAGCTGATGGTACGGTTGTTACCTTAGAATGTAGCAAAGCTCCAATTGATTTAACCAACAAAGGCTCACTGCAACGCGGTGCTGCCATGTTTATGAATTATTGTGCAGGTTGCCACTCAGCCCAATATGTGCGTCATTCAAGATTGGCTCAAGATTTAAACATCCCACCTGAATTGGTTGAAAAATATTTGCTTGTCACAGGTGATGCCATTGGTGACCATATTAATGCAGGGATTGACCCAGAACTACAAAGCCAATGGTTTGGTGCTGCACCGCCTGATTTGTCTTTAGAGACTCGCCTGCGTGGTGATGACTGGGTCTATACTTATTTACTGTCATTCTATGAAGACCCAAGCCGTCCTTGGGGGGCTAATAACCTAGTACTTGCAAATGCAGCCATGCCTCATGTTCTTCATAATCTACAAGAAGAACTTGGCAAAGAAGAATATGAAGCGCGTGTTGGCGATTTGGTCAACTTCATGGCATGGATGGCTGAACCTGTTCGCCATGACCGTAAGATTTATGGTGCTTTTGTTATTTTATTCTTATTAATTTTATTAATTCCAGTTTATCTGCTCAATAAAGAATTCTGGAAAGATGTCAAATAAAATCTGCCAAAAAAGACCGAAAATATTCGGTCTTTTTTATTTTTATACAAATAATGATGTTAGGTCTAAGCACATAATTTCACACTTAAAGCAAAAATTTTGATACACTAAGAGGCTCATTTATATCATCGCTACACATGGCAAATTTACCTCATCTTTCTTTAACACAATTTATTCTTTATGCTGATCATGGAATTAATAGCCATATCGTACGGCTATTGCTTGAAGAAAAACACTTAAATTATGAAACTGTGTTCATTGGTGAGGAGCGCCCTGAAGAGCTGATTGAGCTAAATCCTTATCACACCCTGCCCATATTGGTCAATCGAGACATTTCACTGTATGAGCATAATGTCATCTTTGAGTATCTTGAAGAACGCCACCGAGTCCCACGGCTGATGCCTGATGCACCAAGTGAGCGAGCCAAAGTGCGTCAACTGGCGTGGCGACTACAAAAAGACTGGCTAAAGCACGGCTATACTCTACTGACCCATTCTGACAGCTTTGATATTCAGGCTGCGACAGCCGCCAGAAAGTCATTAAGCGATTCACTGGTAACAATCGCACCGCTGTTTGGGCATAAACCGTATTTTATGTCGGATACTTTTGGATGGTGTGATGTGTTATTACTGCCACTACTTTGGCGACTAAATAAAATGGGCGTTCATCTTCCGACACATCTCATACGCCCGTTAATACACTATCAAGAACAGCAATTTGCCAGACCAAGCTTTATTAATAGTATTTCTTTTAAGGAATGATTATGACCCCAAAACGCCCTTATATCGCACGTGCTTTTCATGAATGGATAGAGGATAACGATTTTACCCCCTATCTGATGATTGATGCGACACATGACGATGTTGTTGCACCGCTTGAGTATGCCCAAGATGGTCGCTTGGTGCTAGCTGCTTCTTATCAAGCCACGCACAATCTACAAATTCATAATGATGCCATTAGTTTTACTGCCAGATTTGGCGGTGTCTCTTCTGATATTTGGATACCCATGGCAGCCTTGATGGCAATATATGCCAAAGAAGACCCCAAGCATGGTGCATTTTTTGATCCTGGCGAATATGCCAATCATCAATCGCCCAAAACCGATGAAGATCGACCAACTTTAAAAGGCTCAACGCTCAGAGTATTGGACTAGCCAATGTGCATTGTTGCTTTGGCTTGACAGGTGTTACCTAAGACACCACTGTTATTAATCTCAAATCGAGATGAATTTTATGCGCGTCCAACCTTACCGCTGCACGCCTGTGATGGTATTATTGCAGGGCGAGACAAGCAGGCGGGTGGCACTTGGATGGGTGTGAATCTATCAGGTCGCTGGGCAGTTTTGACCAATTTTCGTGATGGACAGGATAAAAAATTGTACGCCACCTCGCATGGCACATTGGTGCAAAATTATCTTGACTCATAAATGACACCATTACAATTTTTGACATGCTTAAAACCATCACAAACAGATTATGCAGGATTTAATCTCATTGTCGGTGATCGCACTCAAGCTGCCTACATGAGCAACAAAGGCGTAGCACCAACCTTACTGGCATGGCGTGTATACCTTATCAAATGGTCTTATCAGTGATGAATGGTTTAAATGCACACATTTAAGAATGCATTTTTATCAAGAAATTCTACCTTTAGTCAGGCAAAACCTTGATTTTGATGGTTTGATCATCACGCCAAAGTTAAGCCAAGCGGTGTGGCAAGTGCTTGAAGATACACAAAAAGCCAAGGATAATCAATTGCCCAATACAGGTGTTGATCTATATTTGGAGCGGTTATTATCCAGTATTTTTATTCAAAGCTCAAATTATGGTACACGGGTTTCAAATTTACTGTGTCTTCAAAATCATCATCTGACTTGGCAAGAAAAACAGCAACAGGGTAAGCATATGGGTCAAATATTTTCTTGGTGGTCATTTACAATACAAATAAAAAACCATCGACAGTTTGCCGATGGTTTTTGATAATAAGCTAGATCAACAAATCAGCTATAACGCAGCTTATTAAAGGTGAATTGATCATTCAACCACTCAACAAAGATGGTATCTCCCGTGGTGAACTCACCAGATAATAAAAGTTGTGCTAATGGATTTTCAATCTCTTGCTGAATCGCACGCTTCAATGGGCGAGCACCAAAGACAGGATCATAACCCACCGATACCAAATGATTCATCGCCTCATCACTCACACTAAGGCCAAGCTCACGCTCTTTAAGGCGTGTACGCAAACGATCAAGCTGAATTTCAGCAATGCCCGTCATTTGATCTGCACCCAAACCATGAAAAACAACAATCTCATCGATACGGTTGATAAATTCTGGTCTAAAGTGTCCAGTGACCGAGGTCATTACCGCAGTCTTGATGTCTTCATAAGGCGAGTCTGTCATCTCATGGATCGCATGACTGCCTAAGTTACTGGTCATAATGATGACAGTATTTTTAAAGTTCACCACACGACCTTGACTGTCAGTCAATCGACCATCATCAAGCACCTGCAGTAAGATATTAAAGACATCTGGATGTGCTTTTTCAACTTCATCAAAGAGTACAACGCTGTACGGCTTACGGCGTACCGCTTCGGTCAGCACACCTCCTTCTTCATAACCGACATAACCTGGAGGTGCACCCACCAAGCGTGAAACACTGTGCTTTTCCATGTACTCACTCATATCGATACGAACCATCGCATCTTCAGAGTCAAATAAGAAATTTGCCAATGCCTTAGTCAGCTCAGTTTTACCCACGCCCGTCGGTCCCAAAAATAAGAAAGAACCGCTTGGCTTATTAGGATCTGACAAGCCCGAACGGCTGCGTCGTACCGCATTTGCGACCGCCGCCACTGCCTCATTTTGACCGATGACACGCTCATGTAATACATCTTCCATCGCCAACAGTTTATTACGCTCACCTTGAAGCATTTTGGCAACAGGAATGCCTGTGGCATGCGACACAACCTCAGCGATTTCGTTATCAGTCACTTTATTACGAAGTAGCTTGGGCGTATGTTCTGGCTCATCTGTCTGCTCTTCTGCCAATTGCTTTTCAAGTGCAATGATTTCACCATATTGTAGCTGTGAAGCACGAGCATAATCCCCTTCACGCAATGCTTTTTCTAAGGTGATGCGTGCGGTATCTAGCTTGGCTTGAAGCTGTTTACTTTTTTCAACACCTACTTTTTCAGCTTTCCAAACCTCTTCAAGCTCACTATACTGTTTTTGTGCGTCATCAATTTGCTGCTCAAGTGATTTGACTTGTGATTTTGCACCAGCATCTTCTTCATTTTTTACAGCTTCTAGCTGCATTTTTAGCTGAATGATACGACGATCTAGCTTATCCAAACTTTCAGGCTTACTATCAAGCTCCATTTTGATACGGCTGGCAGCTTCATCGATCAAATCAATTGCCTTATCTGGCAGCTGACGATCGGTGATATAGCGGTGGCTCATCTTAGCGGCAGCAATGATGGCCGAATCCATAATTTTGACACCATGGTGTAGCTCATAACGCTCTTTTAGACCACGCAAAATGGCGATGGTATCTTCAACAGTCGGCTCATCTACCAAGACTTTTTGGAAACGACGCTCAAGTGCTGGATCTTTTTCAATATATTGACGATACTCATCCAAAGTTGTTGCACCCACACAGCGTAACTCACCACGAGCAAGTGCAGGCTTAAGCATATTGCCAGCATCCATTGCACCACTGGTCTTACCAGCACCCACCATGGTATGTAGCTCATCAATAAATAAAATGATATTGCCGTCTTGTTTGGCAAGCTCATTTAGCACCGCTTTTAGTCGCTCCTCAAACTCACCATGATATTTCGCACCAGCAATCAAAGAACCCATATCCAGCGATAGCACGCTTTTATTTCTTAGGCTTTCAGGCACTTCACCATTAACGATACGCTGAGCAAGCCCTTCAACGATGGCAGTTTTACCAACACCTGCTTCACCGATAAGCACTGGGTTATTTTTGGTACGGCGAGATAACACCTGTACAGTACGGCGAATTTCATCATCACGCCCAATCACAGGGTCAAGCTTACCTGCCATCGCACGCTCAGTAAGATTGATGGTATATTTATCTAATGCTTGTCGATTTTGTTCACTATTTTGATTGGTCACAGCCTCATCTCCTCGAATATTTTTCATAATTGTTTGTAAATTTTGGGCGGTCACACCTGATGATACAAAGGCTTTATTGAGTGATTTATTCTCAAATAGTGCCAAAATCAGCCATTCAATCGGTACAAACTCATCGCCTGCTTTGGCCGCATAATTTTCTGTTGCCTGTAAGACCTTGATAGTTTCAGGTGATAAATTCACTTGTCCTGTGGGCTGATTGATCACCGCTTGATAAGAAAGCAGTGTCTTAATCTCATCTTGTAGCCGTGCTAAATTTGCACCGCTCGCCTCAATGATGGACAGTGCAGTATGATTATCAGCCACAGCACTCAGCAAATGCACAGGGGCAATTGCAGTATGATGATGCCCAAGACTGCTTTGCTGTGCCCCACGAATAACCTCTTGCAGTGTTCGAGTATATTTCTCAAAATTCATATAATTATCCTTAAATATAATCATTGGCACTATATATTCATTAAGATTTATTAATGACAAAATATCAATAAATATACATTGCATTATTGGCTATTATATGGTAGATAGTGCTAGATTTTTCAATAGTGGGCTAAAGTTATCCACAACTATTTTTATAAATTATTGATTTTACTCATATAATAATTTTTTAATCAGATAGTCTAAATCACAAAAGTATCGCCCTATGATATTCATCGGATGAATAAAAATATATTTTCTTAACAATAAAAAACAGGGTTAATGGCTTACCCTGTTATCATAATCATGATCATTGATGTCATGTGTGGTGATATCAATTCGTTTTGCTTTAAAGGTTTACTTATCAGACGATAAACCAAGCTTATACAAACTAAATCCATACAACTCTCAGCCCAAAATCAAGCGATCATCTTCCACCTTTTCACCACGAGTTTTTTCAAACATATTTAATAAGTCTTGAACATTCATGCCCTGCCTTTTATCCCCTGATACATCCAGCATCACTTGACCTTGGTGGAGCATGACAGTACGAGTGCCATGCGTGAGTGCTTGTTGCATGGAATGCGTCACCATCATCGTAGTCAGACGCCCTTCACTGACAATTTTATCAGTCAAATCCAAAACAAAAGCAGCGGTTTTTGGATCGAGTGCCGCCGTATGCTCATCTAGCAGCAAAATTTTTGAGGGCTGTAGGCTTGCCATCAATAGGCTGACCGCCTGACGCTGACCGCCTGACAAAAGTCCCATACGATCAGTTAGGCGATTTTCCAACCCAAGTTTTAAGATGGATAGCTTTTCACGAAATAACTCACGATTTTTGTGATTTAACGCACCTGCTAAGCCACGCATACCGCCACGCTTGTAAGCCAGTGCCATATTCTCCTCAATGGTGAGTGCCTCACAAGTACCTGCCATGGGGTCTTGAAAAACACGCGCTACTTGTTTGGCACGCTGATGCGTCTTTAAGCGAGTGACATCTTGACCATTAATTTTGATGCTGCCGCTATCGACACGCACCGCCCCACTGATGGCGTTTAAGAAAGTGGATTTACCAGCACCATTGGTACCAATCACTGTCACAAACTCGCCATCAGCAATTGATAACGACAGTCCGCGCAGTGCAGGATTTTCGATGGGCGTACCAAGATTAAAGGTTAGGCGAAGATCGGTAGCTTGTAACATGGTACACTCCTTAGTGTTTTTTTGGTGATAGCTTGGCTTTAATTTTTGGCAACATCAAGACAATGATCACCAAAAATGCTGTCACTAAATTTAAATCTTGAGATTTAAAGCCGATGCCACGCAATAGCTCACTAGAAAGTGCAATTTGGATAAATAAACGGTATAAAATCGCACCAATCACCACCGCCAAAGTCATCCAAAAAATTCGCTTGGCAGATAAAACCGCCTCGCCAATAATGACCGCAGCCAATCCAATCACAATCGTACCAATACCCATAGAAACATCAGCAAATCCTTGGGTCTGCACAAACAAAGCACCCGATAGTGCAATCAAACCGTTTGAAATCGCCATGCCAAGAATGATAATCCATGGCGTATTAATGCCCTGAGCTTGTGCCATACGCAGATTTGAACCTGTCGCACGCATTGACAGACCCATTTCGGTGATAAAAAACCAATCCAAAACCAGCTTTACCACCAATACAACCCCTGCAATGACTGCCACACGCACCCAAAATCCATTACCACCATCAATCAATGGTGTAAATACTGTCGGCTGTCCAAGTAGCGGCAGGTTTGGGGCATTCATAATTCGCAGATTGATGGAATATAAGGCGGTCATCATCAAAATACCAGCAAGTAGGTGTAAAATACCCAACTTAACATGCAGCCAAGCTGTCATCATACCTGCTACCATACCTGCCATCATACCAAAAACACAAGCCAGCCAAGGATTAATGCCTGCGACAATGCAAATCCCTGCAACCGCACCGCCCAACGGAAAGCTGCCATCGGCGGTTAGATCAGGGAAATCTAAAATGCGAAAGGAAATCAGCACACCCAGTGCCATCAAAGCATAAATCAGACCACTCTCCAGTGCTCCAAAAAAAGCAATCAAATTCATCAGCCATATCCGCCCAAAAAGTTAAAATGCCTATTATAACAAAGTCCAAGTTATTATCGGATTAAATTCACCAAAAAAACAAACCCAAGCGTGGCAGTCTATCAATCGGCTTGGGTCTAAAAAATGGCTACTTTGGCTTATGACATCAAGCATCATTGGCATCTTTTTGCCAAACTGGTCATTATCAAAAGCCTTATTCAACCACTTTGGTAGCTCGATCAATGACCGCTTGTGGTAAAATGATACCTTGCTCAGCCGCATGTTTTTTGCTGATATACAAGTCTAGATTTTCAGAGATATGAACAGGAATATCAGCAGGTTTTTCACCCTTTAAGATGCGTGCAATGATTTTACCAGCTTCTTTGCCAAGATCGGTATAATTGACGCCCAGTGCAGCCACAGCACCACGCTCAACAGTACTGGTATCTGCTGAAATTAATGGAATTTTGGCGGTTTTTGCAACTTGATATAACGCTTCATAAGCATTAATGACATTATTATCTGTTGAAGTATAAATCACATCAACACGCCCAACCAATGAGTTGGCAGCTTGAGTAATATCGCTAGATTTTTGGGCAGGTGCTTCGATGACATTGATACCAAGCGGTGCTAATTTTTCTTTGAGCGTTTTAAGTACCACAGTTGAGTTTACCTCGCCTGGGCTAAAAACATAACCAACATTTTTAACAGTTGGCACAAGCTCTTGGATTAAGGCAATTTGGGGTTCATAAGGCAGCGCATCTGACGCGCCCGTGATGTTATTACCTGAGTTTTCTAGGTTTGCAACCAACCGAGCTTCGATCGGATCAGTGACAGCCGAAAATACCACAGGAATATCCTGGGTTGCCGCTGCAATAGCCTGTGCTGACGGTGTGGCAATGGCATAAATAAGGTCGGGATTATCCGAGGTGAACTGTCTGGCAATTTGACCTGCCGTTGCCATATTGCCTTGGGCAGATTGGAAATTTACGGTCAGATTTTCACCTTCCTTAAAACCTTCCTTAGTCAATTGATCTAACGCACCTTGGCGAGCGGCATCTAAAGCAGGGTGCTCAACAATGGCGGTGATTGCCACTGTTTTGGCTTGGCTGGTAGCCAAATCAGCTTGAGCGGTAGGCTTATCACCACCACATGCCGCCAAGGTTAGTGCCACCAAACTTGCCCAAAGGGTCGTTTTTAAAAAGTTATTCATAGCAACTCCTGTCATGCCAAGTCGCTTAATTTAAATCATTTCAATTAAGCGTTTATGCAGTTTATCACACTGCAGATTATCCTGCCAAGATATTTGGTAAGATTTATTTACATGGGATTAACAAATTATAGATAATCCATGTCAGCTACTTTACTGTTTAAAACTTTCTCATTTAAGAATTTATCAATCATACTTTATAAAATACACCGACCCATAGACTCACACCCAATGCCGCATATTTTGGCTAAGAACATGCTATTTATTCGGCTGACGCGCTGGCGTGGTGTCAACATTGATACTCTCACCCAGTGTTGTCAAATCCACCGTTACGCCTTGATTGGCTGCGTGTTTTGGGCTGATAAATAAGGTCAAAGTATTCATCACTTCAGGTTTAATTTCATTTGGGGATTTACCATCTAACACTTGAGCGACCAATTTTGCGGTTGTCAAGCCAAAATCATAATCGTTCACACCCAAAGCAGCTGTCGCACCACGGCGTACCGAAAATTCATCTGAGGTAATCACAGGTATTTGTAACTCATTAGCAGCCAAAACCATCGCTTCCATCGCTGATGCCACACCATTATCTAGTGATGTATAAAGTAAATCCACCTTGCCAGCCAATGAACGCGTCGCATCGCCCACATCGCTTGATCGATTGGCGGGCACTTCCACCAAAGTCATGCCATATTTTGGTAAAATTTCAATTAACTTATTTTTGACGGCAACAGAATTGGCTTCACCAGGGCTAAAAACAAAGCCAATGCGTTTGGCTTCAGGCTTGATTTTTTGAAATAATTCAACTTGTGGCTCAATGGGCAGCTGACTGGATAAACCTGTAATGTTAGGCTGGGTAGCTTGATGATTGTTATTTAATAATTTGGCAGCCACAGGGTCAGAGACAGCCGTATAAATCAGCGGAATGCTTGTAGTCGCTGCCGCCAAGCTTTGGGCGCTCGGTGTGGTAATAGCTACGATGGCATCAGGTGTATCCGCCACAAACTGCTTGGCAATCTGCCCGACAGTCGCCATATTACCTTGGGCAGATTGGAAATTAACGGTCAAATTTTCACCGTCTTTATAACCTAAGCTTGCCAAACCATCCACCACGCCCAAGCGAATATCATCCAATGACGGATGCTCAACGATGGCGGTAATCGCAATGGTTTTGGTAGTTTTTTCGGTGGGGGTATTTGAGGTATCGGCAGGTGCTTGTGAGATTGTTTGGGTGGGTTGACTACAGCCAACCGCCAAAGCTGCGATGGCTATAGCGGCAAACTTTGGCATGACTTGAGCAAACTTATTTCGAGCCAAGGTCATAAATCTCTCCATTATATGTTGATTGTGATAAAATAAAAACTTAAAAATCTCATTGATTGTAACATAAATTTTATAGATTGCGTATCCATTTCAACAGCTCATCCAAGCCGTTATAGCCATCAAAAAACCCTTTTTGATGGTCAAAAGGGTTTTTTGATTTCAGGGTCAAACGGCAATCAATAGGTTTCGTTTGACTCAACGATACTGATACTTGTTTTGCCATCACTACTGGCATTCGCCGTTGGTGGCTGTGGGTGTGGTAAGTCTTGAGATGTCTTATTTGCAGAACGCTCGGTGGTACGCTCGGTATTGGCTTTGGCTTGACTATCACGATCCACACGAGGGGTGCTACCAGCTGCAGAAGATTGCCCTACCGAGTTTTGTGTGGGTGTCTGTGCTGAATTATTTGAAGACATCTCGCTGCGTGGGCGAGATGACACCTGTGCGTTAGGTGCTGGCTTTTGTTCAATGTACGTCGTTACACTAGAATCTTCTTGAGGATTTGATGGCATAGCTATTGGTGCCTCTGGCAGTCGCTCAATTGCTTGTGGTCGTGCGGTAACATCAGATTGTATGGATACTTGTGGCAAACTGCTTGTAGAAGCTGCCAAAATATCGGCAATCAGAAGAATGGCATTATGATTGTTGCCATACATCACCACATTACCATTGACCATTTGATAAGTTATTTGTTTGGCGACAATTGTGCCATTATAAAACTCAACTTGATCTTGGCTAGCACGCTGTAATAAAGTTACCCCTGAACGAGCAAAAGCAAATTCTGCATTCGCCAAATCTTGGGGGTTTACCGTTATATGTACATCCGCCATACAGCTATCGGCAAAATTCGTGGCATTTTGGGTGGTGATTTGTAAAGTATTCAGCTGCTGACCAATGGTATTTTGTATGGCGAGGCGTTGGTTGGGGTCTGCATCCGTCATTTGGCTCATCACGGCATCAAGAATGGACTGCTTGATACCATTTTGTAGATTTGCTTGCATGGCTGGTGCTTGGCAAATGTCATCAATCTGCTGAACGACAGGCTCAGCCACCGCCATCTCATCATCACGGTGGTTGTCATGACTACAACCAGCCAGCGTTAATAGTGCAGCAGTTGGTAAGCTTAAATATTGGATGGTAGATTTTTTCATAAAGATGCTCATCACTCAAAAGCCAATTTATAAAATTTATCGAAGAAAAGCACGCTGTGCTATAATACTTGATTGGCGAAAATGCCCTTATTATAACACAATTCATCAACAAATCACGCACACCAACCTTTACATTTGGTTGCTTTATTTTATTTATCAATTAACTATGACCATCACCAACGATAGAAATTTTGATGCCATTAGCGAACACTTTGCCAAAAAAGTATATGGCGGTCTTAAAGGACGCATTCGCTTAGCCGTGCTTCAGCAAGATTTAAGCGAAGCGATGGATCAGCTTATGCTCAATCGCCCTTTACGCATCTTAGATGTGGGCGCAGGACTGGCTCAGATTAGCCTATCTTTGGCATCAGATCATCATGTAACGGTCAATGACATTTCAACCAATATGCTAGATATGGCAAAAGATCATGCCAAATCGCTTGGGGTATATGATCAAGTACGGTTTATCACTTGCCCTTATCAGGCATTGTCAAATCATTTGGCAGGTGAGCAGTTTGATATTATCTTATGTCATGCACTACTTGAGTGGTTGGGCGAGCCTGAAAAAATCATGACTTTTTTTGATCAGTATTTGGCAGATGGTGGCATGCTGTCTTTGTGTTTTTATAATCCTGCCAGTAAAATTTATCGTAATTTAATCATGGGAAATTTTTATCAGCTTAATACGCCTCGCCCTGCTGATGATAAAAGTTTAACGCCCAATCACCCTGTCGCCCCCGATACCGTCGAAGCATGGCTAATTGCTCATTATTATAAAATCAGTATTCGCTCAGGTATTCGGGTATTTTCAGATTATGCACCCCTGAAGCGTGGTGGCCTAAATAACCCCGACGATGTGGTTGCGATGGAACTTGAATACTCACGCCAGCTGCCTTTTCGTGCCATGGGGCGATATCTGCATATCATCGCCTTCAAAAATCCTGCTTGATATCAGACTTAGCAAGCATATTTAAATGTATGAATCATAAAATCATAATGTGTTAAAATAAGTGATTTTCTTGGTTTTTATAGAATTGAGCCATGTTTTCTTTTCTGTCTTTAGAATTTACTTTAATGTTCATTGGTTTTTTGGCAATTTATTGGCTGTTTCGCCAAACACCAAAATTCCAAAATTTTCTCATTATCCTATTTAGCTATACGGTCATTTATCTAATGGCAGGTACGCTTGCGACAGAGATTTTATTTGGCTATACAATATTTGTATTTTTCATCACAAAGATGATGAATGGCTCTAAAATCAAGAAATTTTGGCTGATTTTAGGGATTGCCATCACACTGATTCAGTTGAGCATTTTTAAATATTATGATTTTTTCCGAGAAGGGATTAAGTACAGCCTTGATGCCATGCAGCTGGATTCATCAGGGGTGATGGCAAATATCATTTTTCCGCTCGGTATTTCTTATTATTCATTCCAAGCCATCAGTTATATGGTCAGTCGTTATTATGATGAATATGATGTACCTCAGTTAAGTTTTATGGCACTGTTGCACCACTTATCCTTTTTTGGGACAATCAGTGCAGGACCTATCGCACGCACCAAGTCGGTATCAGGACTGACTGATATTGAGGGCAATCCTTGTGGTATGAGCGAACAAATCATCAGCCAAAATCCACGCCGTATTTTATTTCCCACCATCGCACTTTGCCTGATTTTATTAGCACTCATTAAAAAATGGTGGCTGGCAGGCTGGTTGGCTGACCATTGGGTCAATCCCATCTTTGCCAATCCCATGCAATATCATAGCTTAGAGGTATTAGTCGCAATTTATGGCTATACGCTACAGCTATTTTTGGACTTTTCGGGGTACAGTGAGATGATGGTAGCATTTGGTTTATTGATTGGTTTTCGCTTGCCTGTCAACTTTAAAGCACCATTAATCGCACATAATATTCGTGTTTTTTGGGATAGGTGGCACATTAGTTTATCTACATGGATTCGTGATTATATCTATATTCCCTTAGGGGGCAGTCGCCAGGGCTTTATAAAAACCCAAGTCAATTTATTAATTGCCATGGCATTATCAGGCATTTGGCATGGCTCTAGTGTGAATTTTCTACTTTGGGGCGTGTTGCATGGGCTTGCCATCATTTGGTTAAATTGTACCGATAAACTCTACCAAAATATTTATGCTGTCGATGCCAAACATGCACGCAATGCACTATATCGCCACAGTTGGCTAGGTAAAGTGATTGGGATTTTTGTGACCATTCATTTTGTGGCATTTTGTTTTGTGTTTTTTCGTGCAACCAGCTGGAGTGAGGCAATACAAATTTTTGAGGCATTGGCATACAACCATACCAACATTGCTTGGAGTGGTAATCCGCTGTTTATACTGGCACTTTTTATGATAGCTTGGTTCATCTACCCCATCTACACACGCCAAACTCTTAATATTATTCGCCTTGGTAGTCTATTGCCCAAGCCCATCCTAATCAGTCTTTTATTTGTTTGTTTGATGATTGTTGTTATTTTTGCGCCGTCAGGCATTCCAGGATTTATTTATGCAAACTTCTAATCAACCAATCTCAAAGGTCGCCCAAACCAAGCAATACCCTGAGCCTAAGCATATTCGGCTAAAGCTGCGCCCCAAGCCTTATTTTCACGGCAAAAGTTACAGCTATTTGCTGATAGTGCTGTGCTTATTTGCCACACTTGGTGTATGGATAATGCAAAATTCCATTAATGCATATTATCTACAAACTTATCACAAAAGCAGCCCTTTAAGCTTACTTGATCGTTATCCTGCTTGGAAAATGGGTGGTGATATCGGCAATAAACTGTATGCTTGGCATGGTGATTTAACCAGTGCTATTAACCAGAAAAATCAGCAAATTGTTGATTATTTTAATGACAATTTGGCTTATACCCCCAAATATCAGGCAATGATGGCAAAAAGCCTTGAATCTACGCCCGCTGCACAGATGGATAATGTTGGCGTATCAGAGGCCAAACCTGACAATCCTTATGTAATACATTCAGGTGATGAGATTTTTTTTGCTGGCGACTCAATGATGCAAGGCGTCGCACCGCATATCCAGCAATATCTTCAAAAAAATTACAACATCAAATCCGTCAATCTTGCCAAACAAAGTACAGGTTTGGCTTATCCAAGCCTATTTAATTGGCCAAAAACCATCAAAGAGACACTGTCCATCAATGCCAATATCAAAATTTTGGTTGTATTTTTGGGGCCTAATGACCCTTGGGATATGCCTGATTTGGTCAATGGCGGTCAATTAAAATTCCAAACGCCAGAATGGGAGATGGGCTACCGTCAGCGTATGATGGATATTTTGGACAGTGCCAAAAATCACAATACGCAAGTCATTTGGATCACACCGCCAAATATGAAAAAACAAAAGCTCAATAAGCAGATGATTTATCTAAATCAGATTATGCAAGATGAACTAAAACGCCATCATGTACTTATCATTGATTCACGCAAGCTATTAGGCACAAGCGATGATATTTATAATGATTATCTGATACAAGATGGAAAAAGCGTTAAAATGCGTACCGCTGATGGTATTCATTTTAGTGTCAAAGGACAAAAGTTAATCGCCCAAGCTGTACAAGATCAAATCACCATCATACCATAATATCTATTAGGCAAATTTATGAAACAATTTTTTGCGTTATCTGTGTTAGCCATGTCAATGAGCACATCGGCAAATTATTTAACCAATTATCAAGATCCAAATACCGATCAGCTCATTCAAGCTCTCAATAATAACCGCATCCATATCGTACAGCTGGGCGACTCACATACTGCAGGCGACAGCATGACCGAAGCACTGCGTAGTCAGTTACAAAGTCGCTATGGTAACGGTGGTATGGGCTGGGCGATGCCGATGTATTTTAGCGGTCAGCGTATGGCACGCTATGGCTATGATAATTATCAATGGACACCCATCTCAAGTCGCCGCAATCAAAATGAGGATTATACATTAGGCGGTTTAATCGCTAAGCCAAATTTTTCAGGCAGTACGCTGACTATTAAAGCAAAAAATCAAGAGCCTATGCAATCAATGACCGTCAGCATTCGCCAAAGTGCCACTGATGGCTTATTTAAAATCAGTGATGCAGATGGCAATCATCTGATACTTGAAGCACCGATTAAAAACGATACTTGGCAAACCACAACTTTTGATGCCAAATTGCCTTTTACGCTCACTGCTGAAGGCAGTATGACAAATACCGCCATTGGTGGCTGGTGGGGTAGGTCAAAACATGAACTTGGTGCCATTGTCTCATCGCTTGGTATCAATGGTGCAGAGCTATCACATTGGAGCCGCTGGAATCAAAACGCATGGCAACAAGAGTTGGCAACCATTGCACCTGAGCTAATCATACTTGCCTATGGCACAAATGAAGCTTATAACAATCTTAGTGCCGAACGCATCGCTACCGTATTAGATGAGCGTATTGAACAAATTCGTCAAGCATCGCCACATTCAGCGATTATGATTGTCTCGTCGCCTGAGGTGCTAAAAAATACAGCAGGCAGCTGCGGTGTACGCCCACCAACTTTACATGCCATTCAAGAAGTGCAGCGTCAAACTGCCCAAAATAAACACACGCTTTTTTGGGATTGGCAATCGGCCATGGGTGGCAGCTGCTCAATGAAGCAGTGGATGAAAAGTGGCAAAGCTACCAAAGATGGGGTACATTTTACCCATTTAGGTTATCAACAATTGGGCAGGCAAATGGCTGATGACATTATCTCATTGTCTGCATTAAATTCATCTTCACACTTAACATCACCGCCACAGATGATATCCCCATCACCCATATCAATTGCACCATCTTTATCAACAACACGCACTTTTTATCAAAAATAGCACCGTTAATGATACTTTAGTGATTGATTATAGCCATCTACCCAGTAACGCATTGACCGCAGCTTCAGTGCGTAAAATTCGCTTGCCCAAACTGGCAGCTTGAACGCCTACACTGTCCAAAAGCTGAATTTCATAAGGAATAAATCCACCTTCTGCCCCCACAACCAAAACTTGTGGTAACTGGTTTTGGGTGAGTTTACCAAAGTGTTCTTCGGCATAAGGGTGTGCCACAATTGCACCGCCATCACCGATAAGGCTTGGCAAGTCATCTTGCACAAATGGCTTAAACCGTTTGGCAAGTGTTATCTGTGGAGTTATTGTATCTATGCCTTGTTGCAGACCCTCGATGACAAATTCATCCAATCGTGACAGTAATGGTGAACTCCAATAGGACTTATCCGTACGATAACTGTTAATAAAGACCATATGGCGAACACCTGCTGCTGTCATATCCATCACCAGCCTTCTTAAAACTTTTGGGCGTGGTAGTGCCAAAACAACCACAAGATTAAGTTTACAAGGTGGCGACTTGGTCAAAGTAATCTCTGATAATATCACCTGATTTTCATCCATATGGACAATCCTGCCATGACCCATATTGCCCCCCAGCTTTCCCAACTTTATAAAATCGCCATGGTGTACATTTAATACCGTTTTTAGATGTACAATGGTTGACTGATTATGAATAACGGCACTGTCGGCGGTGATAAAATCGTTATCGTTTAATAAAATAATATTCATGAGTGATGATATGTGATTAAGATAGTCGTCGATGTTGGTTCAAGTTTAGCACAGCTTTAATAATCAAATCACACCCATCCAATTCGGTAAAGTCTTAAGATGTCTTAGGAGATGCCTACCCTGATTACACACTATATCATTTAGATGGTTTAAAAAATAACATGATTATTTTTGCATAACATATGGCTAAATCATACGCAGCACAAATAAAAACTGCTCTTGTAAAGCACGCTGTTTTTGTTGTACCAATACAGCACCTGATCTGCCCGTCCATTGAGATAAAGATGCCTGCAATAAGCTTTTAAATAATTGCTCTGAAATATTAGGCTCATCTGGCAGTTGTACCAATGCACCAACCTGTTTTAGTGCTTCAACCAAATCCTTACAATTATCATCATAAGCACCCATAATAACAGGTGTAGCAAGGCTGGCAGGTTCAATGGGATTATGCCCTCCAATTGGCACAAACGAGCCGCCAACTACCGCAATCTGAGCGACTTGATACCAAGAAAGTAGCTCCCCCATCGTATCGGCAAGATAAATTTGTGTCTTTGGGCTAATGGTTTCACCCATTGAACGGCGAGCAGTCAAAAAACCACCTTGTAAACACATTTGGTGGACGACTTCAAATCGCTCAGGATGTCTTGGCACAAGGATGAGTAGTGCATTGGGGAATTTTTGTAAAAATTGCTGATGTGCCTTTAGGGCAATGCACTCCTCACCATCATGCGAACTTGCCATCACCCAAATGTATGTTTTACATGCTTGATTAAGCTGCCTTGTTAGGATGTTAACGGCTGCCAACTGGGCATCGCTTAGCGTACTGACACTTGCCCATTTTAACGAATCACTTTGGACAATATAAACCCTGCCCAGCTGTCCAAATCGCTTTGCAGAGCTGGCATCTTGAGCAATGATACCATCAAGATTTGCCATCATCGTTTGGCTTACTTTGGCAATTTTGGCATATCCTAGATAAGATTTTTGGGTTAAGCGTGCGTTAATCATTAATGTTTTAATGCCATGTTTTCGGCAGGCATATAAAGTATTAGCCCAAAGCTCTGTTTCAATGAACAATGCTGCAATGGGCTTGACATGCGTTAAAAAAGTATCAATCACCGAAGGCGTATCTACAGGTACAAAACTATGTGCCACACGCCCCAATCGGATTTCATTATCAAATAATTTAGCCGCACGCTCAAAACCTGTTTGGGTGGTACTCGTTACCCACAGCCCATAACCGTGATTCAAAAGCTTAAGCAATAATGGGTATACTGTATTTAGCTCACCCAAAGAAACGGCATGACACCAAATAACGCCTAGCCTGCCAACAGGTGGCGGCTGATAGTGCTTAGCAAAACGCTCATTTAACTCCCGCTTAAGCGTTGGCTTATTTTTGGATTTTTTGATAACCATTTGCCGATAAATGGGTGCAAGCATCACGGTTGCCAAACGATAATATAACGGCGGTCGAACAGCATGGGTATCAGACATGGCTATCAAGTGATTTTATGACTAAGATAAGATTGCATTCTTTGTTGAGTTAATATTTGTTTAGTTAAGTTAATAAAAGACTATCCTGATGAGAATAAAAATCATCAAATAATAAAACGGGCAAGCGGTTACCTGCCCGAATTAAAATGACTGATACTTATGCTACCGTTTGCATATTTTGCAAAAATTCAAGCACATTTTTTGATGAAACCTGAGAAGTAACTGCAGCCAGTTTTTCTTGAGCCATCGCTTTTTTATCAGCTGTCAAAGTATTCCAACGAGCCAACGCAGAAAGCAAGCGTGCCGCCAACTGCGGATTGCTACCATCTAAGCGTACAACCGATGACAAATACAAATCAAGACCCTCAGCTGTCCAAAGTTGCACAGGTTTGGCAGCCAAAGCACTTAAGGTCGTGCGTACACGATTTGGTGTGTTCCAATCATAATCGGTACGCTCCATGAGTGAGGCTATTTGAGAGACACTGGTACTATCTGGCGTTGCTTGTGCGACAAACCAAGCATCAATCACCAAATCTTCATGGCTAAATTTGGCATAAAAATCATCAAGATAGCTGTCTTTTTTATCCAAATTATGCTCAATCATTGCCATCAAAGCACCCAGTCGCTCACTCATGCAAGACGCATTATCGTATTGATGATAAGCATCTTGATGAGCCATCTCATCGCCTGCCGTCAAACGCAAATTCAATAAAACATTACGCAATAAACGGCGACCTCGTGCCTGCGGTGTGTCTTCATACGCTTGTAATGGTAATTTTTGATACCAAAGCTTGGTATTTTCTAGCAAACCATCAGCAATTTTGCCAATCAATTCATCTCGGCGAGCTTTAACACTGATAGGGTCATAATTTTCATCATAAGCCATCGCAAGCTCTTTTTGGCTTGGAATATCAAATAATCGTGCTGCCAGCATAGGATCATCTTCAATCAATTCATCAACAGCTTTTTGGATAACTGAAATGATTAAAGTGGCGTCCTCTACGCTACCGGATAACCATCGATTCATCAGTATTTGCAGTGCTTGCCAACGGTTGAATCCCTCACTTTCAAACGCCACCAAACTTGCCAAATCTTCATCTGTATAATCAAAGTCAATCTTGACAGGTGCTGAAAAATTACGCAACACTGATACCACAGGATGAGCACCATCAGACAGCTGAATGTGATCAAATTCAAATTGTGCATTATCTGTTGTCAAAAGCAACATTCTGCTTGCCAACATCTCACCTGTTAGGCTATCAAAAATTGCCGTATCTACGGGGATTGGTAGTGCAACGGGTGCATCATAATTAGGTACATGGCGGGTTTTTTGGGATAAATTAATAATAACTTTATCGCCAAGAACACGATAGCCACCTGATACAACTGGTGTGCCTGGCTGACGATACCACGCTAAAAAATCCATCACTCGAGCATCTGCCACTGACATCGCAGATAAGAAATCTTCAACGGTTACCGCTTGACCATCATAGCGAGCAAAATATTCATCCGAACCTTGGCGAAATTTCTCTTTACCCAAGAAATTGGCAATCATACGGACAATCTCTGCACCTTTTTCATAGATGGTCATTGTATAAAAGTTATTAATTTCAACAAAGCTCTCAGGGCGAACAGGGTGTGCTAACGAACCTGCATCTTCAGCAAACTGTGCTGCCCGTAATACAGCAACATCTTCGATACGCTGAACCGCTTTTGAGCGAAAATCACCTGAAAAACTTTGGTCACGAAATACAGTAAATCCTTCTTTTAGGCATAACTGGAACCAATCACGGCAAGTAATGCGGTTACCCGTCCAGTTATGAAAGTACTCATGAGCGATCACCGATTTAACCAAAAAACTGCGTTCGTCAGTTGTTGTTTCGGGGCTTGATAATACACAACTGGTGTTAAAGATATTTAAACCCTTATTTTCCATCGCACCCATATTAAACTGACCTGTCGCCACAATCATATAGCGATCTAAATCATAAGCACGACCATAATTATCTTCATCCCACTTCATCGCATCTTTTAGCGCTTGCATACCAACATGACATTTATCAATATCTTGAGCATCGGCATACACCTCAAGCAAAACTTCTCGACCTTCAATGGTTGTATAGTGGTCTTGAAGCACTTCTAGATTGGCAATGACAGCGGCGAATAGATAGCTGGGTTTTTTGGTAGGATCATGCCAAATGGTATAATGGCGATTTTCATCCACATCTCCTGACTCAACCAAATTACCATTGGCAAGCAAGGTTTTAAAATGCTTTGGTGCTTCTAGGCGTGTGGTGTATTCTGTCAAAACATCAGGGCGGTCAGGGAAAAAGGTGATTTTGCGAAAACCCTCAGGTTCGCATTGTGTCACAAACATCTTATCGTCACCTGTTCCTGCTTGATATAGCCCTTCAAGTGTTGTGTTGGTTTGTGGTGAAATCTCAACCAATGTCTCAATCACTGCGACATTTGGTGCATCTAAAATTGTTAAGCCTTCCTTATCAAGATGATACGCCTGCGACTCTAATTCCTGACCATTTAGGTGAATGCTTTTAAGCTTTAAATCTCGCCCAAGAAGCCGAAGCTCGCCTGCGTGTGCTCGTGTCATTTTAAGTTTGGCACCAACGACAGCATGATCATCAAACAAGCGGATATCCAAATCCACTTTATCAACTGCATATACTGGCGGCGTGTAGTCTTTTAGATAAACTTTTTTGGGGGACTGTGCTGTATCTTTTTGTACTGTATCTGTCATAATCATCTACTTTTCGTTGTTAAGTTTTTGGCGTATGTTAAGTTAATCCATTTAACTCGGTATTCCATTTAACTCGGTATATTATTATTGCTCATCAATACCAAATAAAGCCTACCAAAGGGGCTATCATGTTAGCAAAATTTTAATCATTTGGCAATTTTAGCACTCATAAATTTAACGATGCCAAATAATCACACGCTCATCACTAATAATTAAGCTGGAACATATCCTAATCTTGATAAAAAATCCTTGTAAAAATGTGATAAATTTGTCATTATATTCACATATAAGAAAGATTATTACTTGATAAATACTTTTTTACCCTTATTAATTGACAATCACTATAAACCGTTACAATAATTGACAAGCCAAAATCTGGTATCCTTATGATGTTACATATTCAAATTGCCGCCGCTGCCGCCGCTTTATCGGTACTAACTTTTATGACAGGCTGTGCCAATAAATCAACAAGTCAAGTTATGGTTGCTCCTAATGCACCCACAGGTTACACTGGGGTTATCTATACTGGTGTTGCACCTTTGGTAGATAATGATGAGACCGTTAAGGCTCTAGCAAGCACGCTACCCAGTTTGGTTTATTTTGACTTTGATTCTGATGAGATTAAACCGCAAGCTGCTGCCATCTTAGACGAACAAGCACAATTTTTAACCACCAATCAAACAGCTCGTGTTTTGGTTGCAGGTCATACCGATGAGCGTGGTAGTCGTGAGTATAATATGTCACTGGGGGAACGCCGTGCGGTGGCGGTACGCAACTATTTGCTTGGTAAAGGCATTAATCAAGCCAGCGTTGAGATTATCAGTTTTGGTGAAGAACGCCCTATCGCATTTGGCACAAATGAAGAAGCATGGTCACAAAATCGTCGTGCTGAACTGTCTTATTAATGATAACCAGTCAAGCAAGCTCAAATCAGGGTCAGCCTGTTTTGAGCTTTTTATTTTTTGATCATCATGCTTAAGATTCACTCTGCCATTTTTTTACAACCTGCACCACAAGTCATCATCGCATTTGCAAAAATGGTACAAACAAGCCGTCAGCGACTTAAACAAAAAAAGGCTCAATCTGCGTGTGTGCGTTCACTTTTACAAATCACCATGCACCGCTTTGACATTGTTGGTGAATTTCATGACCATGCACACCCTTATTATATTAACTCAAATAAAATACGCTACTTTGTCAGCTTTAGCCATTCAGATAATCAAGTCGCTCTCATCATCAGCTTAACACCTTGTGCCATTGACATAGAAGTTAACGATATTAAATACAGTGTGGTTGAACGATACTTTCATCCCAATGAAATTTATCTACTTAATAAATTTAGCTATACTGATAGGCAACAGCTTATTAATACCTTATGGCGATTAAAAGAGTGCCGAATTAAACTGATTCAAGATCAGCTGTACACTGGCATGGGTGCGGATATGTCATGTTATCTGACTGACATTCGGCCCAATTCAATCAATTTAATAAAAAATAATGACGATTACTTTTATAACCACCCTAAGCTCAACTTAACAGCTTTATTTTAAATTTTAATTTAACAAATAAAAAGGCAATGCATAAGCATTGCCTTTTGATTCAAGCCTAAGCTTAAATTAGAAGCGGTAAGTTACACCAACTTTAGCGATTGGGAACCAGTTGGCATATTTTTTATCTTCGATGTCACGCTCTGCTTGTTTTGCAATGTCAGCTGCATTTTTCTTAGTTATACCATCAGTAGCAGTTACCTTACCCTCTACTACCTTAACTGGATTTTTTGCTTCAACAGTAGCGTCTACTTTGCCCAAATAAGCAGCACCAACTTCACCAAATACACCCCAGTTACTGTGTAGATTTGGGCGGAAACCCAGTGTCAAATAAGGTGCTACTTTATTACGATGCTCAAGCTTACCAGTCAACTGACCTACATCGCTTTGTTTGTAGTCTTTACCATCAACACGGAAAACACCATCGGTTGTGTTATTTGAGCGGACTTTGATGTCGTTCTTAGGTACGATGATACCTGTCCCAACGGTGAACCAGTTGGCAGCAGGACGCACTTGAGCACCTAAGTATGGGTTAGAAAAATCAGTTTCAAGTTGATAGTTAACGCCATTAGCATTAAAGTTATCATTGATAGATTTTGCGATATTGCCACCAGCCCAACCTGCTTGTAGCTCAACAGTATCATTCACTGCCCAGCCAATGTTAGCACCATAACCCAAAGTACCAACCTCAGCACTCACAGCTGCAGGTTTAACCAGTGTGCTAAAGATGGTACGAGTACCGTCAACAACGGTCGCACCAGTATTGGTAACAACATTTGCCATTGCAGAAGTTGACAGTAGAACTGCAGCAGAAACTACAGATAATTTAATAGCTTTCATCACTTTCTCCTAAAATCGATACACCGAACAACCTAAAGGCATATCTAAGTTATTAATGGTTACATTTTAATACGATTAATCGCTTAATGCCACCCCTATTTTTATGGTATTTCTATGCGTTTATGTAAATAAATAGGTCAAAATTGTATTAGCTATCTATTATATGATAGAAATGCGTTAGTATTGTTACAATATTTTACAATTATAGCAACATCAACAAATCCACAAAAAATCTTGACTATTTTACCACAGCCAAATAAAAATTACAGTGGCTACGGTAATTTTTTGTGAACCATCAGTTCTTCTAAATCTATTCACGCATTGAGCGTATATCATAGGTTCGCAAAGGCATGATACGAATAGCATTGGCCGCTTCGGCAGATGAATCGGTCTTTTGAATTTTTTGACGCCAAATTAACCATTCAGCAACGCTGATTTTATGAATAATCCCGTGGTCATTTAGGCAAGTGGTGATGCGTGTTTGATATAGCGGTTCTTGACACTGGATGATATCTTGTGAATTTTGAGCGGCGATGGCATATAATCTTAAGTGAAAAATTTCATAGTGAGCTGTGTCATCATTCACTGCTTGTTGATCGGGGTTTTGAATATCATGGGCTGATTTTTTTGACAGTGTATTTTGGAGCAATGTATTTAGATAATGATTGGCACCAATTGGCTCTATATAAGTAGCTTGCCAACTTACAATAGGTGCAGTGTGATGGCATTGTATTGGCGGATCGTCAAGCGTACTGATACTAAATGTTTGCCAGTCATTACAGCTTTGAGCTGTATAAATTTTTGTCAAATCATTCTTATCGGATAATAGTGAGGCAAGCCATGTATCAGTCTGAGCCATATGAACAAGATGTTTGGGAGACAACTGCCATAGATTCATCACCGCCTTATCAGCTGCGATAAAAAGCTTGTATTGATTTTGGTGATAAAGTACACTGCGTACATCCACAGAATTTTGGCTCATCATGAGTGCCGTCAGCCCACTGATGAAAAGTAGCACAACCAAAACGACCAATAATACAAAGCCTGATTGCAATTTATCATAAGTTTTTATTGATAATACTTTTAAATGATTAAATTGGTTGGTGGATTTATTCATGGATGATTTTGGCGTTATTTTGGTTCATCTTGGTCTGATTCAAAGAAGCATTGACAAAATTGACATTCATCGTATGTAATCTTCTTGGTAAACCATCATTCGGCGGCGAGATGCTTTCATCAAAAATTAAAAAGTTGTGTGTCTGGCTTGCATGTGGTGCAGGTGAACTGCGGCTGAGTATAGCAAGCTGTACACCAATAATGGGATAACCATACCAATGTGTTTGATAATTTTCAATCGTCATGCTATGTCTGGTTGATCCATCAGCCACGATCAGTCTCACCCAAAAACCTTCAATATCTGACAGTATCACATCTCCTTTACCAAGCCCACGAATATGGTTTGGTTTATCGGTGCCAAATCGCTTATTGACCTGAGCATCAATCACTGCAGTTATATAAGGTGCGCTGATACCGTGTCGATTTCGAGTGCCATCACGCATGATTTCATCGGTGATGTATCGCCCTGCATCACAGCGTAAGGATAAAGAACCGTCTGTTTCTGTTTGTACAAAATATCTTTCGATAACAACTTGACCATCTACCATAGCCATCTTACCATTTTTTAGGCGAGCTGGACGGGGTCCAAGAACAACACTCCCTTCACAATCCCACATATCCGCAGGCGCAATATAATGTATGGTAAGCTGATCGGAGGATTTAGGATAGTGGCTTGGTAAGCCACCTGTTTGGGATAGCTGATGATTAAGATTAATACTTTGGCTACTACTGATGCCAAGTAACTGTTCTTTATGAACAAGCACAGCTGGCATATCTATGATGCCAATGCCTGCCAGTCTAAGCTGCTCGGTCATGGCCGTGATGCCCAAAGTCTCACGATCTATAAATTGTGCAATACTGTGCGTATAGGCACTATTTTTGGCTGATAAAGCATAAAAATTCACTGCCATCAAAACAATGAATGAACCCAAACCTAAGGCAACCACCAGCTCCATCAAAGTCATGCCTTGCTGATTTGTCAATATTGGTTTCATAGACCATCCATGATGGCACAGTCTAATGAGCTGATATTTAACCCAAGCTCATCGTTAGAACAAGTTTTGATTAATTCAAAAGCTTGCATACCCCATCCAGCGACCCAGCAATGACCCAACTGACAATCGGTGACCGACAGTATGATATTTGCCCGTGCAGCAGCTTGTGCTGATTGTATCGCCAAAGATTGGGCTTGTTCATTCAAATGGCACTCTGGGCGACAACGGATAGTGGTAGCATAAGCTGCGATACGATAACTATTCATGTCTGATTCTGAGCGGCTTTGTGCTGTTTGTGCGATCCTTTGAAGTGTTTGGATATAAATCTGCTTTTGCTCTGGCGTAAATGACCGAACTGCATGGTAGTCATTTGCCATCAGCTGAACTGCTTGTAAACGAAGATCAGCATGCTTAGTTTGCACAAGCAGTCGTCCCTGTACTGTGATTAGTCCAAGTGCCACCACGGATAACAATAAAAGTGAGATCAATACCTCAATCAGCCCAAAACCACCTTCATTAGTCGTTATCAAAGCGGTGGATGGATTATTATCTGTCATGAGTATCAAAACCGAAATCAGCAGAACCATGTGCCATACAAATTGCAATCAGTCGAATATCTTGACGATGCCGTATTAATAAATTTGCCACCGCTGCTACTGTTGCCCCTGTGGTGATGACATCATCAAATATAATGATTTGACGATTGGGAATTTGTTGACATAAATAAAAATCTGTTTGAGTATTAACTAAACGCTCATGACGAGTTAGCCCACGCTGATGACGCTTGCCATCATGGCGAGCCACACCCTGCCAAAGTGGTAATTGCCAGTGCCACGCCAAAAATTTGGCTAAGATTGCAACAGGGTCAAATCCACGCTGACGCATGCGTTCTTGGGTCGTTGGTATGGGTAAAATGACCGTATTACCTGCATGGCAATAGTCAGGCTTTGGTAAGTGGGCAATCAATGCGTACAATGCTAACAATGATTGTGAATTTTCATGGTCTTTAAATTTTTTGATGAGCTGATTGACAGGATACTGATAATAGCTTATAGGATAAGCACGGATATGTTGTCGCTTTGGGGTTTGTTGGGCGGTCAACCTATCTTTATTGGTAGGAAAATCTTTGCCAATGTTTAGGTGGATGTTAAAATACGAAACTTGGGTGGCAATGTTTGCTTGGCAATCAGCACAAATAAAATTCATCCGACCCATCTGATAATCCAGATGGTGTAATTGGCATAAAACACAGCGACGATGCAACCTAAATAGCCAAATTGCGGCCTGATGATGCACCCAGTATGGTTGATCAAATACGGGCTTAGCTAAAAAGCCCTGATTAAAAGCCCGCTTATGCTTATGGTTTTTTAGCAAGTTTATCAAGCCGTGTTCCATATTGATTTGCCGTTGAGTTATAGACCCATCCAGTCGTTAAGCATAAGTCCGACGCCAAAGCTTGTCGCCTCATGATTATAATCAATCAAAGACTGCCCATAGCCTTGAAATATTTGAAAATAGCCACTAATTCCCTTACCAAGCGGATAGACATAGTCAAGTTGCAACGCACCTTTGCCTGAGCGTGGATTATAGCGTACCGTACCTGAAATATTACTTTTATTTTCTAGTTGATATAAAAAACGCACATCACCATAACCATAATAGTCCAAGATATCAGGATTATCATCTGGCTGGCTGCCACTACCCTCTTTAAAGATACGCCCCCAAATGCGTGGCATGACAGTCAGGTTTTTCCATTCCATGCCTGCCATCAAATAAGCACGATTCCATGAGCGAGACAGTTTGGCACTTTCACCATTGGAATGATGTACCGCACCCATGCCAATCATGCGGACTTTGCCATCCCATGGTAAGTCTGAGTATACAGGTTGAGTTAAGAAAATCTCTGGCTGGTAGTCATGTACTCTAAAAGGACGAGAGTTTTTTCCATTAAAAATCTGCCAGTGCGATTGCTGTGTATATCCAAACCATAAATCTGAATCCGTCCCCCATAAATCCTCAGCAGCTTTAACCTTAACAGAAACCTGAAATTTTAGCTCGGGAGCACGAAATTCATTTGGGGTAAATTGTTTTGCTTCATGACTGGGCGTATTTGGGCTTCGATTAGGCTTACCGTGCATAAATATGGGCAATACATACATCGGATTGTGTGGTCGTGATGACCAAAGTGGTGTATTATTTCGGTCTAAATCAAATGATAAGCTCAGTGGTGTAAACTGTTTGGCTGCATATTCAAGCTGTTTGGCATCTTTTTTGGTCAGCATGCCTTTTTCATTACCCATTAAAAAAATCGGATCTGTCGTTTCTTGATAGATAACCTGGGGTTTGCCTTTGATGGTCTGCCAAATTGTTTCATCAAGGCGAATGGAACGCTTGGTTTTAATTACCGCTGGCGTCTCACCATGCACCAAAGTGTCATAGCACGCCAAACGCATGATATCTTGATTAAGTGCTGAGCAGTTAATCAGCATGGTTTTATTTTCTAAAGCTGTCGTATAAAGCTCTGGTTCATGTTCGTCTAAAGGATTAGCCGTATCAGTAGACGCTGATTGTGTCGCACTTTGGACATCAATGGGTAATTCATTGTCTTGCCCAAGATCATTTTCACTGCGTACTTCGTCAACAAATGCCACAGGATTTGGTACAGCTTGTGCTTGCTGAATGGCTAGGATAGCAAAACATGGCAAAATAGATAAAGTCAATGTAGACAGTGAAACTTTCATGAACGGCTACTCTGGACAACTGATTGCATTAAATGATGACTTAAAATAAAATCCTGCCCATCATAACATACTCTTAAATCCAAACAAAGAAAAAGTTAGGTGGGTGGAGTTAAAGACCATCCAACCTGTCTGTATCACAACAACTACTTAGCCAATGTCACCGCCACCGCATTGGTTTTGATTGACTTTCCCAAAAGTACCTGTTTGGCTATATTAATTTCACGGTCATCAGCAAAACCTGTAAAATGATATTCAATGCCCCGATCAACAATTGTCATTTTGTTATCTTTAGCAGATATTGTTGCCGATGCTGATAAGGTTAGTGATTTGTTATGAATCTCAAAGCGTTTGGGCGTAATCTTTAAGCGACCTTGTGAAAACATATGACAAGTTTTAGCTTTTTGCCTTTGAATATTAAACACAAATACCACAACTGCAAATAAAGCCAACGCACCGATTGCATAAAAAACGGGTGCAATCAAACAAATGATTGCCACCAAGACACCCAGCAGCAGCAATATCATCGACCACCAAAATAATGGGTCTTTTACTTGTCCATTTAATGTGATGATCACGCCATTATCTTCAACGATTAGCATATCACCAGCCTAATACTTGCTTTTGGGCTTCGATAATCTGCCCAATTCCCAGCTCTGCCAAATCAAGCATCGCATTAGCTTCAGCACGAGTAAATGGCTTTTCTTCTGCTGTGCCTTGAATCTCAATAAACCCACCTGCCTGCGTCATGACCACATTTAAATCGGTATCACAAGTTGAATCTTCAGCATAATCCAAATCAAGCAATACACGGCCTTGATTAACACCCACAGAAACCGCTGCCACCAAGCCCAAAAGCGGATCTTGGGTAAGCTTTTTACGACGCTGCAAGTGTTCTAAAGCATCGATGAGTGCCACCGCAGCACCACTGATACTGGCTGTGCGTGTACCGCCATCTGCCTGTATAACATCACAATCGATATAAATGGTATTTTCGCCAAGTTTTGATAAGTCAAGCATGGCACGCAGTGAGCGTCCAATCAAACGCTGAATCTCTTGGGTGCGTCCTGATTGCTTGCCCCGTGCTGCTTCACGCTGTGTACGAGTACCTGTCGCGCGTGGCAACATACCATATTCAGCGGTCAGCCAGCCCTTACCTTGACCTTTAAGCCAACGAGGCACACCAGCTTCGATACTGGCAGTACACAAAACTTTGGTATCCCCAAAACACACCAATACCGAACCTTCGGCATGTTTGGTATATTGGCGGATAAAATGAATGGGACGAAGCTCGTTATTTTGGCGATTGTTGCTACGCATAATTTTTCTCACTATACATTTTTGTTAACGATTGTAAGCATTATTTTATCAGGTTATGTATGATATTACAAAATATCAGGGTAACCTAGGGGTGTACTTAGCCTTTATCGCATCATCGATAGTTTAAACAGCTTATAAAAATAAAATAATTATTTTTGCATGAAATTTGCATGAAAAATGGCTAAATCTTATGTTGCATTTGCTGCATTATAAATACCAAAAACCCACCAACTGTGGCGGGTTTTTGTGGCGGTTTTTAAAAAATTGTCATAACAGATGATTGTTATTTGCTTTGCTCAAGTACTCTTAATTCCTTACGCAAAATTTTACCAACATTAGATTTGGGAAGCTCACTGATAAACTCAATATATTTGGGGCGTTTGTAACCTGTTAGGTTTTCTTTTGCCCAAGCACGCACCTCGTCGGCGGTCAAGGAGGGATCTTTTTTGACCACAAAGACCTTAACCACTTCACCACTGTGATCATCAGGCACACCAATCACGCCACATTCAATGACTTTTGGATGGGCAGTAATGATATCTTCAACCTCATTGGGGTAGACATTAAATCCAGACACCAAAATCATATCTTTTTTGCGATCAACAATTTTAATAAAGCCACGATCATCCATCACGCCAATATCGCCTGTACGAAAAAACCCATCTTTGGTCATAACCTTTTCGGTTTCATCAAGGCGATTCCAGTAGCCGACCATGATTTGTGGACCTTTGGCACAAATTTCACCAGCCTCGCCCATCGCCAACTCGTTGCCCTCATCATCCAAAATTTTAATGTCGGTGGCAGGAATTGGAATGCCAATCTTACCTGTGTATCCACCTGGTGGATTTAGGGTCAAAACAGGCGAGGTTTCAGATAAACCATAGCCTTCGATGATATAATTACCCGTCAAACGCTCCCATGCTTTGGCAGTATCGGATAAAACTGACATGCCACCGCCTAATGATAATTTTAAATTACTATGGTCAAGTGACCGAAATCCTTCATGATGCACCAAACCATTAAATAAAGTATTCACTGCAGGAAAAAATGCAGGCTTATATTTGGCATAATCTTTACACAGTGCTGGAAAATCTCTTGGGTTGGTAATTAATAACATACTAAAACCCATCTTCATCCCCAACAAACCACACGCTGTGAATGAAAAAATATGGTAAAGCGGTAAGGCAACTGCGATATACTGACCAGATAGATTGTCTTTAGAAAATACCAAGCTAAGAAATGGCGCACACTGCTCAACATTTGAAGCAAGATTACGATGGGTGAGCATCGCACCTTTTGCCACGCCTGTTGTACCGCCTGTATACTGCAATACAGCAATATCATCCAAAGCCAAATTAGGGCGATTGTAGTTACCTATCGGCACTTTGTTGAGTGCGTCTTTAAATGATACATGACCAGGGATATTCCATTCAGGCACCATTTTTTTAACATGACGCACCACTGCATTGACCAAAAAGCCTTTTAAGCCAAGCATATCGCCCAAAGATGCAACAATTACATGGCGAACTTGACCTTTATTAACCACTTTTTCAAAAGTATGAGCAAAATTTTCTACAATAAATAACGCTTTAGCTTCTGAGTCATTGAGCTGATGTTCAAGCTCATTCGAGGTATACAAAGGGTTGACATTCACCAATGTCAATCCAGCACGCACAATCGCAATCATCGCAATCGGATATTGCAAAATATTTGGCATCATGACCGCTACTTTATCACCTTTGACCAAGCCTAGCGATTGTAAATATGCCGCCATTTGACGACTATAGTTATCCAGTTGTCGATAGGTGATAGATTTATCCATGCAAGTAAACGCAACTTGATTACCGAAGCGTGCAAATGCCTGATCAAAAATATCCATGAGTGAATTGATATTGTCAGGCAAATCAAAGTTAAAATCAAGACCATGTTCTTGATAGGTTTTATACCAAGGTGCATCCGTTGAAACGGTAAAATCAGTCATGTTACTCATATTCATTTATTTCCTTATATCAAATCAAGCCATCAAAAGCCAAAAAAGAGGCATGATGTATAGCGTATGGTATGCTTGTCAATCTAGCACAAGTTACCTAATTAGACAAGAATTATGACCAAAAAATTACAATTTACTTTGTGATCTTATGTCATGCAACAAAGCAAGAAAACCCCGCTTGATGCCACTGCTATATATTACTCTCAAGTATTCATTTATCTCAAGTATTAATTTAAAGATTTCTTAACTCTTTTCTTAAGATTTTACCGACATTAGACTTGGGTAATTCATCCAAAAAAGCAATTTTTTTGGGGCGTTTATAGCCTGTCAGATTTTGTTTTGCCCAAGTTTTGATATCTGCTTCGGTCAATTCAGGATCTTTTTTAACGATAAAGGCCTTAACCACCTCACCGCTATGCTCATCAGGCACGCCAATAACACCGCACTCCAAAACGCCTGAATGGCTTGCAATCACTTCTTCAACTTCATTAGGATAGACATTAAATCCTGAAACCAAAATCATGTCTTTTTTGCGATCAACGATTTTAAAGTAACCATTTTCGTCCATCACACCAATATCACCTGTACGAAAATAACCATCCGCTGTCATCGCTCGTGCGGTCTCTTCAGGCTGATTCCAATAGCCTTTCATAACTTGAGGACCTTTGGCGACAATCTCACCTACTTCGCCTTGAGCAACTTGATTGCCCTCATCATCCAATAAAAGAATGTCTGTTGAAGGAAAAGGAATGCCGATTTTACCTGTATAACTGCCCAATGGATTAAAGGTCAAAACAGGTGAGGTTTCAGACAAACCATAGCCCTCGATAATATAGTTGCCTGTTATTTTTTCCCAAGCATCAGCTGTGCTTGGTAATACCGACATGCCGCCACCCAATGATACCTTAAGATTACTATGATCTAATGATTTAAAACCATCATGATGTGCTAAAGCATTAAATAATGTATTCACCGCAGGGAAAAACTGTGGGCGATATTTGCCAAATTGCTTGGTTAGATCATCTAAGTCTCGTGCATTAGGAATCAATAAAAGTGCAAAGCCCATTTTCATGCCAAGCATCGTTACCATAAATGAAAAAATATGATACAAAGGTAACGCTACCGCCATATATTCACCATGCTGATGGGATTTTTCAAATCCAGATTTGACATAAGTTGTGCATTGCTCGACATTGGCAATTAAATTACCGTGGGTTAGCATCGCACCTTTTGCCACACCTGTTGTACCGCCCGTGTACTGCAATACAGCAATATCATCCAAACCGACACTTGGCTTAGTGTATGGATATTTTTTATTTAATATATCTTTAAATTTTATTTTATTAGGGATACAATAATTAGGCACCATTTTTTTGACATGACGCACCACAGCATTAATTAGCAAGCCTTTTAGGCGCATCATATCGCCAATGCCTGTGATGATTACTTGTTGAATTTGACCTTTATTCACCACTTTTTCAAAGGTATGGGCGAAATTTTCTACAATAAATAACACTTTGGCTTCTGAGTCATTGAGCTGATGCTCAAGCTCATGTGCGGTATACAGCGGATTGACATTCACCAATATATAGCCTGCTCGTACAATGCCTATCATCACGGCCAAATACTGCGGTGTGTTTGGCATCATCACCGCCACTTTATCGCCTTTTTTTAAGCCCAAAGACTGCAAATAACCTGCGATATTTTGACTAATACCATCTAGCTCATCATAGCCAATATGTACGCCCATAAATGTTATGCCACGCTGCCCTCGATTGGCACGAAAATGAACATCAAAAAAATCAAGTAATGACGATACCTCTTTGGGCATGGTCAATTGAATGTCTAACTTATTTTTTTGATAAGTTGCTTGCCAAGCACGATCCGCTGGCGTAATAAAGTCTGAATAATGAGTCATAAACACTCCTATTTATGATGATGTATTGTATCAAAAGTAATAAAAAAGACAAAAAGCCTCAAACACAAACACGATGCATCATGCACGATCATACCACCCTACAAAGCTTACCGATACTTGACAACCTATTTTTGTGAATCATACTTCATTATTTTTTATTGACAAATGCGTTAAAATCTACCATATGTAGATGATTTAATCTAAATTCTAAATGATGACAAAATCATTCGCCTACAAATGATGAACCCATCATACCGCCAGATGATTTTTTGATTCATTGTTTTTGATTCATGATTTTTACCACACATGCCACCAATTGCTCAGCAATTTTTGATTTATGTGCCTTGGGTAGATTTTGGGGCATTTGGTCGTATTGTTCGGCAAAAAAAACGGTCATCGCATTATTTTCACTACCAAAACCTATGGTTTTATCCGAAACATCATTCACCGCAATCATGTCCAACTGTTTGGCGGCCAGCTTGCTTTTGGCACAATTGTTAGCATCTTGAGTTTCTGCGGCAAAGCCAACGCAGATAAGATCGGGATAAGTATGACAAATTGTGGCAAGCACATCTGGATTTTTAATTAATTGTAGTGTCATGGTCTGCTGGTCTTTGGTTTTTTTGATTTTATGGTCAGCAACTGATGCCGCTTTAAAATCAGCCACTGCGGCAGCTGCAATGAATATATCTGCCTTTTGGCAGACGCTCAAACAAACCTTTAGCATTTGCTCTGCTGTACCCACATCAAGGCGACGAACCCCAAACGGTGTCTTTAAACTGACATGCTTACCTGACACTAAAATAACATCGGCACCTGCATGATAACACGCATTTGCCAAAGCATAACCCATCTTGCCTGTTGAGTGATTGGATAAAAAACGCACAGGATCAATCGGTTCAACTGTTGCACCAGCTGTAATGACAACTGTTTTACCTAATAATGACGGCTGGATATGTCGGCACTTATCAAACGCCAGAATCTGCTGGCACAAGTCTTCAGGTTCGGGCAAGCGCCCCAATCCCACATCACCACACGCCTGCTCACCGCTATCTGGGGTCATGATGTGATAACCAAATTGGCGTAATTTTTTAAGATTATCTTGGACGATGGCATTTGCCCACATTTGCTGATTCATCGCAGGTGCAATGAGTATGGGTGCATCGGTTGCAAGGCAAACCGTTGTTACCAAATTATCAGCAAAACCGCCTGCAAGTTTTGCGATGGTATTGGCAGACGCAGGTGCGACAACCACCAAATCCGCCCATTTAGCAAGCGTGATATGTCCCATACCACGCTCGGCAGTCTCATCAAGTAGCTTAGTATGTACCGCTTGCCCCGTCAAGGCTTGAAATGTCAAAGGTGTAATAAATTCACACGCCCCTGCTGTCATCATAACACGCACCTGACAGCCTGATTTAATCAGCAGGCGAGCAAGCATGGCAGACTTGTAGGCAGCAATGCCCCCTGTCACCGCCAATAAAATTTTTGGTAATTGAGTCATAACCTTCATCTGACATTTGGCAAAAACCATCATTATACACGATAACGCCTTTATCATCACGCACAATCACGCTATGAGACAAGTTTTCAGGCAAATTTTAATCAAAATACTGAAAAATAAACTATCAATTTTTATCAGAGTAATTTTGAGTCATAGCTATTTTGGGACATACCCCAAAATAAAATTTCTCAAATTTTGTAATCAAGCCTTTATCATTACCATATTTTTATGATAAAGTTAATCCCAAATTAATCTAATTTATCAATTTTGCCATCAGCTAACAAAAATTAAATCATCCTAACTGGTCAACTGATTTTTTAGATCCTGTTAGCTGAACGCACCTAAGTTGGGAAGTTTATGTTTGCACAATTCAAACGATTTTTAGAGCTTGAAGCTGCAGGCGGTATTGTACTGGCAGCGGCAGCTTTACTGGCGATGATTATTGCCAATTCACCGCTTGACGAGATGTACCATGCCTTTATTCATGCGCCTGTTGTGGTTCAAATAGGCACATTTCAAATTGCCAAAGATGCCCATCATTGGATTAATGACGGTTTGATGGCAATATTTTTCTTTTTGGTTGGACTTGAGTTAAAAAGAGAAGCCTTAATTGGTGAGCTGTCTGATGTTAAACAAATTTTAATGCCTGCCTTGGCAGCGGTTGGCGGTATGATTATGCCAGCGTTAATTTATGCTGCTTTTAATCAGAGCAATCCTGAACAGTTGGCAGGCTGGGCGATTCCTGCCGCTACCGATATTGCGTTTGCCTTGGGGGTATTAAGCTTATTGGGCAATCGTGTACCAAATGCTTTAAAAGTCTTTTTGGTCTCTATCGCCATTTTTGATGACCTTGGTGCAATTGTCATCATCGCTTTATTTTACACCAGCGATTTATCTTTATCATCTTTGGCGGTGGCTGGGGTTTGTTTTCCATTTTTGTTCATTCTAAATAAAATGAATGTCGTGCGACTGACACCTTATTTATTGATTGGTTTGGTCATGTGGGCGGCATTTTTAAAATCAGGTGTTCATGCCACTTTAGCAGGGGTTTTGCTGGCATTTTTTATCCCCTTGCGTAATAAAAGCGACCCTGAGCATTCGCCCCTAGAAGAGCTTGAACACGATTTACACAATACTGTCGCTTTTGGCGTGCTGCCTTTATTTGCTTTTGCCAATGCAGGCATTGGGTTGGCAGGAACAGGCATTGACAGTTTATTACATTCAGTCCCACTTGGCATCGCCGCAGGATTATTCATTGGCAAGCAAATCGGTGTGATGGCAGCGGTCTTTTTATGTTTAAAGCTTGGGTTAGCGTCCCTACCAAAAGGCACAACCATCAAGCAGTTGTATGGGGTATCTTTGCTGTGTGGTATTGGTTTTACGATGAGTTTATTCATCTCAGGCTTGGCGTTTGGCAACACTCCTAAGGATTTTGATCCACGCCTAGGGATTATTTTAGGCTCAATCATTTCAGGCGTGATCGGTTATATGATTTTACGAGGCAATATTCCAAATGCTGACCATCCCGTCCTTGCCAAAGATACAGGCGAAGGGTTTATTCCCACACAACACGACGCTCAGGCTTAATCCATTTAAATAAGGTATATTTATCTTTGCTAGTTATGATAAAAAATACCTATTTAAACAGTAAAGCCGTCGTAAATTGTTCAAAATCAGGCACGCTCTAACAACCAAAATTATCAAACCAAGCCCACACATCTCTAAGCTTGGTTTGGTGATGCGTCGAAATCTTGACCCACACCAAGCACCAAAGCAACTAACAATCAATAAAAGAAAGAGTTAAGCAACATTTTTCACATGACTATCACAGATTAGCCATCAAAAATCACTCAGCCCATCATGATTTGACCTATAATGAATTTACCAATTCTGGCTTTTTATCTAAATAAAAGGATAACTTATGAAAAAATTACTTTTGAGTTCTGCTGCTGTTATGATGGCAATTACAGGCTGTACAACACCATCAACTGTTAGTGTGCCAGCCAATCAAGCAGGCGTTGTTGTTGTGCCAACAGCTGGTACTCATCATCATGGTACCCAACACCAACATGGCGTTTATGGGCAAGACATCACAGCGGTTTATCAATGTGATGAAGGTGCCAAAGTTGTGGCAAACTATCAACCAGAAAATGATCGTGCAGTATTGACCGTCAGCGCACCAACTTGGCACCTACACAACCAAGAGATCGTGATGCGTCCAGCTGTTAGAGCATCAGGCATGCGTTTTGTTAATGACACCAATCCAAACAGTGTCTATGATTGGCATGCCAAAGGCTCTGAGGCTTTATTATCCGTCATCCTTGGTGAAACAGATCAAGAACATACGCTACATTGCCGTACCGACTCACCTGCTTTGATGTAATCTCATCTAAGATAAGTACCACCATTAATAAAATGCAGTCAAAATTGCTGGCTGCATTTTATTAATATAGAACTGTAAGGAAAACTTTAAGATTAATATCCATCAAACTAATGATTTTGTTGGCTATTTTTTTGAAAGTGCCTTTCGCTTAGCCATTGGATTAATGGTCAAGGGTCGGTAGATTTCTATGCGATCGCCTGCCAAAAGTATGGTATCAAGGCGTTTTTTTTGGCTAAAAATACCCACATACCAAGACTTATGATTTGGGCTGTTGTCCAAATTATTTTGTACCCAATGCCAAAAATCTTCAAACTCTTCGCCATGCACCCAAGGCACAAGCGTCAATGCTTCATAGATGGTTGTACCCATCGGTAGGCTAAGTTCACTATAATACTGCTTACCTGAGGATGCAACATGGCTGATGGCGATGGTCATACATTGCTCTAAACAATCCATTCAAGCACCAAACCGATGATTGCTACAATAATGGCAATAGGCACAATAATGCGTACAAAAACACGCCAAGTATTATATCGAAGCTCACTACTCATATTCAGCGTTTTTCTTAAATGGCTAATTTTCATCACAAATCCTGAAAAAATAGACAACATCAAAACCGCCACCAAGCTTAGACAGATAATGATGATTAATAAAATATTAGCAGGAATAATACTAAACACAATCGCCAATAATAATACCATCGCCACCGCCATCAGTATGCCAAAGCGTGTACTAAGCTGTGTGTACGCATAATATAATAAAAATGCCGCAACCAATAACATGCCTAGGCTGGTAACGACAAATGACGCCACGCCTACCAAAGCTGAGCCTGCTAAGATGGCAATTGAACCAAAGATTAGCTGAGTGAGCCAAACAGGCAAAATATAGCCTGCCAAAGATTTTTTGGCAGTCATCAAACTTGGTGCGGTCGCCATACCCCCAAACCAGTATAAGCCTGTACCAATACCAACGCACAAAAGTGCAAGTATGACTGCACGAGACCACTCAAGCAGTCCAACCTCGGTCATGACAGGAACGCTAACCGCACTGTCATATAACGACAACAGTGAACCCAATAAAATCAACAAGACGCCCACCATCAGCAAACGACTTTTTAATAAGCTTAATATCAATGCAATGACCATCAAGCCTGCTGCCATACCAAATATGGGAATACCTGACTGCTGTAACACCGAACCAAAGTGTACATAAGCTCTTATAGCAATCTGCCCTGAGAGATTGGCTGCGATTAATATTGAGATAACAACAGACAGCAGCGCAAAACCTCGCCAAACTAAGCCTGCATCTGCTTCACGGGTCAGTTTTTGCATACCCTGCCACGGCATATCACCTGAACGCGCCGACAAGGCAAATTCAGCAAATAAGACAGGCAAGCCAACCAAAACCATCGCTGCCACCCAAAGCAGCCAAAAATCCAATTCTCGTGCCATATTTGGTGCAACTTGACCAATGAACATCAAAGGCAAAGCACACGCCACAAAAAAGACCGTATATCGATGAAGCATATTTGATACCATGATAAAGATTTGGCATATTTTAACACAAAAACCAATAAAGCCCTAAAACTGCCATACATTAAAAAACCCCCTTTTTGGGAGCTTTTTAATACAATATTTTTAATACAATAATAGATATAATGGTAGATTTTCTGATACACTTGTTATACCGACCATCAAATCTAAAGTATATGCCTAACGCTAACCGTTGATGGCTATCGTATCGTTGTTATGTTTGTGTTTTAATCATCATATTTAAGACTTAAGCAGCTTGATGTATATCATCGCCTCGTGTATCAGTGAAGTGCTGATAAATATTCAGATAAAATCTTAATATCACGATCTGATAATCGTGATGCCACCATCTGCATCATGCCTTTATCACCTGCCTTGGCAGAATCGTTGGTACGCACCTCTGTATCTGACGAAACATCATCTTCACGACCTGCGGCACGGAACAGTTTTAATTGTGTTGCCAAATAGGCAGCGTGCTGACCACCTAAGCGAGGAAAGCCTGCGTACGCATTACCTGCACCTTTGGGATCATGACAACCTGAACACGGAATAACGCCACGAGTTTTATCACCGCCTAAGTATAGTTTGGTTGCTTCGGCAACTGTTGCTTTATTGCCATAGCCTGGTGTCCAAGGGGTTCTACTGGCATAATAACCTGCCAAATTTGCCAAATCCTGCTGAGTCAATCCAGCCAGCTGAGCTTCCATAATACCATTACGGCGTGCTTTGGTCTTAAAATCAACCAACTGCTTATAAAGATACTTGATATTTTGACCACCGAGGTTTGGCTGAGTAGGCACAGGACTCATGCCATCAAGACCATGACAGGCAGCACAGTTGGCTTCAACGATGGCTTTGCCTGCTTCAATGTCATATGTCGGGACAGTGACAGCAGCATACGCTGAAAAACTGGCAAGACCAATTCCTGAGGCTAGAGTGAGTTTGGCTAAAGTTGCTTTTTTGGCAGGTTTCATAATAATTTCCTACTAACTTGGCTAAGTCTTGGGTGATATTGTGGCTAAATCTTGGTTTATTTAGCCCATCATTTATAATTCAAAAAACTACTTATGGCAATTTATCTGAGTAACTTTTGTTATTATAGCAAGAGTTAGCTAAATTTTCCTACAAAAATTGTGGTTTTGGTAACATTTTTTCAAATAATCGTCATTTTATTGATAAAATGATGGTATGAATGACATTTTGATCACAGCCAAGCAGACCGATTTTTATCATTTAATTTATCTGCTCATATAGTCAATCAGCTTAGCAAAGTCTTCATCTGTGCAATTTTGGCACAGACCCATGGCAGGCATCTGCGGCATGCCTTGGCGGATTGATTTAATCAATGCCTCTTGACCCTTTTGCTGATTTAGGCGATGCCATATGGCAACATCACCTTTTTTGGGTGCATTAAAAGTACCGCTATCATGACAAGTTGCACAGCTTTGAGCGTATATTTTTTCGATATCAGCATACGCATTTGATGCCACGACCAAACCCAAAACCATCAGCGACCATATCAACATTTTCATAAGAGCGTTCTCATATATAAAATCAGCCTTTATTATGGGTATTTTTGGCACAATGACAAGGGTAATTTGGTAAAGAGCAAATTACCCTTTAAAACGCTTATGCCTTATATCCGTCGCCAAGTCGTACCCATACGACCATCTTCAAGCTCAATGCCTTGACGGTTAAGCTCATCACGGATCGCATCTGCCTTGGCAAAGTTTTTTTGAGCTTTGGCTTGTTGTCTTTGGGCGATTTTATTGGCAATCTCGGCATCACTTAAGCCATCAGGCTTATTACCAATATTGGCTTGCAAAAACTCATGGGGCGATGATTGGGCGATATTAAGCACCGAGGCCAGCGTCTTGAGCGTCGATGCTTCTTGAGTGGCTTTTTGGTATTCGCCTGCTTTCATGGCTCGATTAATCTCAGTAACAACGCTAAAAAGCACGCTCACCGCTTTGGGGGTATTAAAATCATCATTCATCGCTTTGGCAAATGCCTGCCCTGCTTCACTCTCCCAAGCATTTGGCATGATTGATATGACGCCAAAGTTTTCGGCCGATTTTAGTGATTGGTAGATGCGTGATAATGCGGTATGACTTTCTTTGAGTGCTGTATCTGAAAAATTAACAGGACTGCGATAATGACTGGATAATAAAAAAAACCGTATCGTTTCAGGATGAAACTTATCCATAACCTCACGAATGGTGAAAAAATTACCCAAAGACTTGCTCATTTTTTCGCCATCAATATTAATAAACCCCATATGCATCCAATGATTGGCATAGGTTTTACCAGTTGCACCTTCAGATTGGGCAATCTCATTTTCGTGATGTGGAAACTGCAGATCATGCCCACCGCCATGAATGTCAAAAGTTTCGCCCAAACAGCAAGTACTCATGGCACTACATTCAATATGCCAACCAGGTCGACCCAAACCCCACGGCGATTGCCAATGTGGTTCAGACGGCTTGGCGGTTTTCCATAATACAAAATCAAAAGGATGGCGTTTATCTTCTGCGGTACTCACACGCTCTGATGCACCTGCTTGCATATCATCTACATGACGCTTGGAGAGCTTGCCATAATTAGGAAATTTTTCGATTGCATAATACACATCGCCGCCACTGCCTTGATAGGCCAAGTTTTTTGTCAGCAAAACATCAATCAGATGCTGCATATTTTCAATATGTTCGGTCGCACGAGGTTCTATGTTGGGAGATTGACAACCCAAAAATTGTTCATCTTGATGCATAGCTGTGATGAAGCGGTCGGTCAGCTCGGTAATGGTCTCGCCGTTATCGTAGGCTCTTTGAATAATTTTATCGTCAATATCCGTAATATTTCGTACATAATTAACCTGATAGCCAATGGCTCTAAGCCAGCGTACAATCACATCAAACCCCACCATGACACGCGCATGACCCATATGGCAGTAGTCATAAACTGTCATACCACACACATAAATCCCAATTTGCCCTGCATGAATCGGTTTAAATGGACGCTTGCTGGCACTTAGGGTATCATAAAGCTGTAACTGCGATTGGGTCTGGCGTAATGCACTCATGGTTTTATTTTCCAAACATCACTATAAAAACTGCCATCATAACAAATTTTGCTGTTAAATTCAGTAAATTTATCAAAACATTTTTACCAAAAAAACAAACCAAACCATCATCAAATGGCCTTAACTTTCAGTAAAGTAACTTTAGCATACATACTGGCATCTTAAAGATTACCATGCCAGATGCTTAATGTCTTTTATCATCAAACTGAGTTTTGATTGAGTTGATGCACGATTGAGCTATTTTGATACGATTATGCTATAATGAGACCATTTTTATAGCAATTTTTTAATGGGATTTTTATGAAAACAAGCCGTAAAATTTTGGTAACCTCTGCCCTACCTTATGCCAACGGACCCATTCATTTGGGGCATTTGGTTGAATACATCCAAACTGACATTTGGGTGCGTGCCATGAAAGCCATGGGGCATAATGTGACTTATGTGTGTGCCGATGATGCACATGGCACCGCAATCATGCTAAAAGCACAAGACAATGGCATCACCCCAGAAGAACAAATTGCTACCGTTAAGGCAAGTCATGAAAAGGATTTTGCAGGATTTTTGATTGATTTTGATAATTACCACTCTACCCACAGCTCCGAAAATCAATATTTTTCCCAAAAAATTTACACCACACTCAAGCAAAATGGTTATATTTTTACCAAAGATGTGGAACAGCTGTTTGATACTGAAAAAGGGCTTTTTTTGGCTGACCGTTTTGTCAAAGGCACTTGTCCTGAATGCGACGCACCCAATCAATACGGCGATAATTGCGAAGTCTGCTCTAGCACCTACAATGCCACCGAACTAAAAAACCCTTATTCAACACTCTCAAACTCATCACCCATCATTCGATCATCTAAGCACTATTTTTTCAATTTACCGCAGTTTGATGAATTTTTAAGGACTTGGACAAAGTCTCAAGGACGACTTCAAAGCAGCATCTATAATAAGCTATCTGAATGGTTTGACGCAGGTCTTGCACCTTGGGATATCAGTCGTGATGCACCATATTTTGGCTTTAAGATTCCAGATACACCTGCAGATGAGCCTGATAAATATTTTTATGTTTGGCTAGATGCCCCTGTTGGTTATATGGCAAGCTTTAAAAATCTGTGCGACCGTACCGATATGGATTTTGATGAATATTTTAATAAAGACAGTCAAACTGAGCTATATCATTTTATCGGTAAAGATATCGTATATTTTCATTCACTGTTTTGGCCAGCCATGCTTGAAGGTGCAGGCTATCGCACCCCAACAGCGGTTAATGCACATGGATTTTTGACCGTCAATGGTGAAAAAATGAGTAAATCTCGTGGCACATTCATCAAGGCAGAAACCTATTTGACGCATTTAGATCCTGAATATTTACGCTATTATTTTGCCAGCAAACTGTCAGCAAATGTCGAGGATATTAACCTTGATCTTGAAGATTTTATGCAAAAAGTCAATTCAGATTTGGTTGGTAAAGTGGTTAATATTGCCTCTCGCTCAGCAGGATTTATTCACAAAAATCATGATGGTAAATTATCAGATGAATTGACCGAACCCAAACTGATTGATGAGATTATCTGTGCAGGTGATGAGATTGCTGCCGCTTATGAGGCGCGTGAGTTTGCCAAGGTCACCCGTCTCATTATGGCCTGTGCTGACAAAGCCAATGAGTATATCGATACCCAAAAACCATGGGCATTAAATAAAGCAGGTAAATTTGATGAAGTTCAAAAGGTTTGTACGGTTTCGCTGAATATTTTTCATAAACTGATCATTTATCTTGCACCCATTTTACCAAAATTATCCGAACAAGCCCGTGAATTTTTAAATATTGACAGCTTAGAGTTTGATACACGCCATCGCCATTTACTCAGCCATCACATCAACCCCTTTACACCATTAATGCAGCGTATAGATAAAGATAAAGTTAATGCGATGATTCATGACTCTAAAGAAAATCTTACCCAAACCTCAGGCACTGATAACACCAAAAAAACAGTTTTAGATGATACGGATACCGCCAAATCGGCATACATTGGTATTGATGAGTTTGCCAAAGTGACTATGAAAGTTGCCCATGTGGTCAAATGCCAAAGTGTTGAAGGTGCCGATAAGCTCCTACAGTTTACTTTAGATGTGGGTGAAGAGCATACTCGCAATGTATTTAGCGGTATTGCCAAGTTTTATCAACCTGAAGAGCTGACCGATAAAAAAGTGATTTGTGTAACCAACTTAGCACCTCGCAAGATGAAGTTTGGTATCTCAGAGGGTATGATTTTATCAGCTGAAAAACAAGGGGTATTAACAGTCATCACACTGCCTGACACCATGCCCATCGGAGCGGTTTTGGCTTAACTTTATCAAGACAAATCAAACTCATAAAAACTGGTTAAACTCGTCTTTGACCAGTTTTTATACTTGATTGCTACTATAATCATTGCCTTCATACTCGACAAGTGCTTGTGTTAGCAATGATGGTAATGATTGAATATTTGGTAGGGCTGTTTGGCATGCCGTAATCCCAAAGTCAATGCAATCTTGATAATTGGTAAAGCTGATATTGAGTGCTTGACCATCAAATAAAACCGAAGCAGGATACATGGCTGTCAGCTTCGCCCCATTTAAATACAAAGGCGTACTGTCACCTGGGATATTGGAGATGATTAGGTTGAATGCCTGCTTAGCTGGATAAAGACGCATTGCCAAATTTATCCCTGCCCAAGCATAATGCACTGCCGTATAATTGATAAATTCAGCTTGTGTCATACGCCCAGCGCGCATCTTGCCTGCTTGCACACTGTCATGAATCAACCTAAGGCGTGCGATGGCATCAGGGTTATTTGTACCCAAATTGGTTGGAATAAATGAGATTTGATTGCCCAAAGCAGTATCATTTTTTCGTAAAGAAATCGGCACAAAAGCAATCAATGGCATATCTGGCAAAGCATTTTGAGACAGCAGGTAGTTTCTGATGGCAGTGGAACAAACTGCCAAAATCATATCATTGGTACTGACATTGAGCCGTTTTGCAACTTGGACAAACCGTGCTTTTTTTAAGGTCAGAACACAGATATGCCGACTGGTGCCAATGCGTTGATTGAGTATTGATGGCGGCGCTTGCAAACTACTGATAAACTGCGTTTTTGATGTTTGGGATGCGGTAGACTGGCTAAGCTGATAATCAGATTTAAGCTCTTGATAGACTGGCTTTAGGCCCGCAATTTGGTCTTTAAAACGCTCAACGATTGGCTTTTTATCCATCACAAAGCTTGATTCTTTGCGGCGAATATTACGAAGCCAAATTGGTTTAGACAGCTTTTCATCAGGTGAGTGCGATAGCGAACGCTGAAATAAACGCATTGCAGCAACGCCATCTATCATGGCATGATGAGCTTTTAGGTACAATAAAAATCGCCGAGTGCCGTTTTGCGTTTCTGGCTCAAGATTATCAAATAAATGCAGCTCCCATAATGGTCTGTTGCGATCCAATTGCTGTTCATGCAGTCTTGAGATTTGAGCGATCGCCTCCGACATCTTGCCAGTCTGTAGGCTGTGCCGATAACAATGGCGGTCGATATGAAATTTGCGAATGGTTTTCCAAGCAAATTTATGGTAAAGCACTTGATTAAATGGGAAATTAGGAATAGCATCAGAGTCAATTTGGTTGGCAAGCTCATTGATAAAGCTGATTTCATCTTGATCGCTGGGTAACTCAAATACACAAATGCCAGCCACATGCATGGGTTGTTTGGTATTTTCTAGCCATAAAAATAGTGAATCCACAATGCTCAGCGCACGCATAATCCAAGTTCCCTTAACCTAAAATCACCCAAAATTTTCTATGATAACAAAATTTTGGGTTAATGATAAGTTTTCAAATTTTATTTTTGATACCATTAAGTATTTCCCAAATCAAGCGACAACCACTCAATTTAAGATACCATCTGGCTATTTAAAAAAGTACCCTGTCTGCGGTGAGCTTGCTTGTGCCATATGGCGTGCAGGCATACGCCCTGCCAAAAACGCTTCTCGACCTGCGACAACTGCATGATTCATCGCCGAAGCCATCATCACTGGATTTTTGGCATGGGCGATGGCAGTATTCATTAAAACACCATCACAACCAAGCTCCATCGCTATTACTGCATCTGATGCTGTACCTACGCCTGCATCGACCAAAACAGGCACTTTGGTTTGCTCAATAATTAAGCTTAGAGTGTGGCGGTTTAAAATCCCAAGCCCTGAGCCAATCAAGCTACCCAATGGCATAATTGCCACACAGCCCATGCTTTCAAGCTCTTTGGCAACAATTGGGTCATCTGAAGTATAGACCATGACCTCAAAACCATCATCAATCAACACCTTTGCTGCTTTTAGTGTTTCGGTGACATTTGGATAAAGGTTTTTTTCATCACCAAGCACTTCAAGCTTAACCAAATTATGGCCATCAAGCAGCTCTCGTGCCAACATGCAAGTACGCACTGCACTATCGGCATCAAAGCACCCTGCAGTATTTGGTAAAATGGTGTATTTATTCGGTGAAATCACATCCAAAAGATTTGGCTCATCTTTATTTTGTCCAATATTGGTTCGGCGAATCGCAACCGTAACAATATTGGCACCACTGGCATGGATAGCGTCTTTGGTTTCATTTAGGTCTTTATACTTACCTGTACCAACCAACAAACGCGAATTAAAAGTTCTGCTACCAATAATCAATTGATCCAACATATTACCCCCATAACATCTAAAATTATTCATACTTTGATTGGTTCATCATCATGAAATACGCCAAATATTGTACAGTAAAGACCTTTTTATGACAATCATTCACCTTATAATTTCAACTATGGCAACAAATAAAAATCCCATCAATAATTTATTGATGGGATTTTGAAAAATGGGGCGACTAATGGGGCTCGAACCCACGACAACCGAGATCACAACCCGGGGCTCTACCAACTGAGCTATAGCCGCCATAGTAATGCAGGCATATGGCGCGCCTGGCAGGATTCGAACCTGCGACCACCTGCTTAGAAGGCAGATGCTCTATCCAACTGAGCTACAGGCGCTCGAGTGTCTTAATGTGTTGACAATGCCAATAAAAAATCCTATCGGCTTTAAATGGTCGGAGTGGAGGGATTCGAACCCCCGACCCTCTGCTCCCAAAGCAGATGCGCTACCAAGCTGCGCTACACTCCGATTTTATCACTTCAAGCTTCTTTATCAGCTCGTCGTTGTGGTGCGTATAATACAACTAAGGCTCCAAGCTGTCAACCACTAATTTATAAAATAAACCATAAAATCTATAACTTATTGATTTTAATATAAAAAATATTAATTTCTTTCTAACGGTTGCTCAGAAATAATCGCCATGCCACTGGCGATTGCCCCTCGGGTACCACCAGTTAAATGAATGATACGACGGTCATTATCCAGCTCATTGATGAGCTTTGCTGCTTTTTGTGCCTTAGTACCGCCGCCACATAAGACATAAATATCGCCTTTTGTGGCATCCAAAAGCGTTTTATCAATTGTGCTAAGCGGATGATTGACCGCATGTTCAATATGCCCTTCTTGGTACTGCTCGGCATCACGCACATCCCAAATGACCTTATCTTTGGTTGGTGTAAATTCAGTTATCTTAAGCTCAGTAATCATTGTTAACGCCTTTAATTATCCAAATAATTCTTATCAATCAGTTTATCACATATACTCAGTTTATCATATATGCTATGATGATTAAAAATTATTTCATCAATACCCATGATACCATTTAAGCCCAATCAGTTACGACAAAAATTACAGCACCCAAATCCATTTGCTAAGCCCAGTTTGGCGGATTTGGCATCTTTTTTACGGCACTTGGCATTTGGGCTATGGAAAATTTGGGCAGTATTAGCGTTGGTGCATAGACCATTTGGCTCAGCAGCTTATCCTGTCATACTAGTATTACCCAATCATTTATCTATACGCTTTTCGACGCTCAGCTGCCACTTAGACACTGTTATTAAAAGCCACGCTAAGCATAACAACCTTTTGGTTATATGCTCAAAAGCCAAGCAATGATCGACCTTGGCAAGATGAAGTTAAGGCACAGATCCAATTTCATCAAATCGGTGATCAAGTTACTGTCAAAAATGTCAGAAATTTTGAATGGATCAGCAAAACCGACTATTTGCCTAGATGGGAAGTACGCCGCTATGATTTATCCCAAATTAAATCACTGGATTTGATTGTCTCAATTTGGGATAACGACAATATCGCACATACTTTGCTTTCATTTGGCTTATTTGTATGCCGCTAAAACTCTTGCCACCCACCCTTCTTGGTATAATACTTTATTAAAAAACAGTACAACAGCAATATTTGATTTAATAAATCCAATACGCACGCGCCCAATGACTATCGCATCTTATTATCGGGTCGTTTGCCTGAATATTTATACGAAATTGGTATAATCGATACAGATTAAGTTTTAATGAGCTTAAAGCTTTGGCATTCATCAATCCAAAAGTTGAACAATACAATCATCACAATCCCATATCATCGGCAGAATTTTCCCACAAAATTCGTGAAAATACCCCTGATTCTCATATAAAATCCAACAAGCAGGCGAAATGAGTTTATAAATAACCAATAAAATCAAAAATTTATAAAATTTTTATGAAATTGTTATCATTTTATCAAAAAAAAGCTTGCCAAAATTTTAAAAATCTATATAATACCCAACATCAAGAATGCGTATATCGCTTGAAAAATAACTTGGGGACGTGGCGGAATTGGTAGACGCACTGGATTTAGGTTCCAGCGCCGCAAGGTGTGAGAGTTCGAGTCTCTCCGTCCCCACCAAATTTAAAAGAGCCAGTGACATTCATCATTGGTTTTTTTCTTATCCAAATTTGGGCCTATAGCTCAGTTGGTTAGAGCAGAGGACTCATAATCCTTTGGTCGCAGGTTCAAGTCCTGCTGGGCCTACCATTTTCAATTCATAAAAAAGGGTTTGTAAGTTTGCAAGCCCTTTTTTATACACAATACTTGATAACAATAACAACTCATATCCTAAGTCTTGATAAATCGGTCAGCTAAGACCATTTATGATATCAATCTCGATGATATTTTAGCCAAAACAAACAAACCGCCATTAAAGGCGGTATGTCTGCTTGAAAGCCAACAAGTTTTGGAGAAATGATTAAATAATAAACGATTAAATAATTTAGTTATACATTTAAGCAGTTAGTGCCAATGATTCACAATGACCTTTGGCAAGTTTTTTTAGGACAGCAGTGATCATCTCGGTGGTGATTGGCTTTTCGGTGCCTTTGGATAAAATATTCATTTCAATGTTTTGGCGTTTTGGCTGATTCATTGTCATATCCTATGTCTATCACCAGCAGCTGTTATAAATTTGCTTTGGTGTTTGATTGATTTGTTGAGATTAGTATAGCTTATGTTTACATATGTACACAACCAATTATTGCCAATTTATGCCCATAAAGTGTAAACACTTGTTTCATTTTTGACATATCTTGTCACATCTTTATTAATTTTAAGACAATCCCCTTAAATTTAATCAATCCCAATAAAAAATAACGCTCAAAAATGAGCGTTACTAGATATGACCATGATACATGCAAAGGCGTTTAGCCCACCAAAGCATTTTCCCAACGCGGTACGACCAATTGCATTAATGGTTTGAGCAATTTGACATTACAAGCAAACACAGAGCCAGTTGTCATCGCATTTGATGCACCTTTGTGATCAACCACCACACCACGCGCTTCGGTGACAATTAGCTCGCCTGCCGCCATATCCCAAGGCTTAAGCGACATCTCAAAATAACCATCATAGCGACCTGCTGCAACATAGCACAAATCTAAGGCAGCAGAACCAAAGCGGCGTACTTGACCACCATTTTCACAGATGGCTTGCAAGCTGGCAAAATGCTGACGGGCAAAGCTGACTCGCTCTTCGCCCACCATACGCTCATAGGGATGACCTGTCGTAAACAGTCCGCCTTCAATGGTCTTGCGTTCACTCACCTGCAAGCGACGCTGATTCATGACAGCACCACGACCACGACTGGCAGAAAACATTTCATCTCGAACAGGATCATAAATCACACCATGCTCAGTGACGCCATTTTTTTGGACAGCGATAGACACACAAAAATGTGGGACGCCATGGACAAAGTTTTGGGTGCCATCTAGTGGATCAATCACCCAACACCAATCAGCATCATGACCCTTACCCTCTTGTAAGCCAAATTCTTCACCCAAATACGAATGATTGGGATAGCTTTCTTTGAGTGTAGCAATCGTCAGCTCTTCAGCATAACGGTCAATTTGGGTAACCAAGCCATCAAGCCCCTTGGATTCTACCGCCAAATCAAGGCGATGGCGATTTTGATGTGCTCGCAAAATTTCATGACCCACTTTTTTGGCTGCGTTTGCCGCCATGACAACCATCGGTTCCATACTACACCTGCTTTATTAAATTAAACTGCTTAAAGAGTTAATTTGCACTCATCACGCAAAAGATTTTTATTATACGCCAAAAACTGCCAAAAAACCAATGAAAATTATGGTCATGGCAACAAATACACAAAACACAACCAACCCGACAAGGATTTAGTTTTTGATGATTAAATTACTTAAAGATTGATAAATACCATCAGTATCCAATCGGCAATACAACAGCTGTTCTTCATGGCTGGCATGATGAATGAACGCATCTTTGATACCGATATTTAACAGCTTAACCAACGCTTGTAGGCTTACGATGAATTCATTCACTGCACTGCCTGCACCGCCTGTGATTTGATGCTCTTCAACAGTAGCAATATGCGTCACACCCATCTCAATCAGCCTTAAAATAAGTGCCTCATCCAAAGGCTTAACCCAACGCATATCCACCACGATACAAGCGATTGCTTGACTTTCTGACAGTCTTTGGGCGGCGGTCAGAGCATCTTTTAGGCGAGTGCCGAACGATAATACTGCCAGTTTTTTGGTGCTTTTTGTATCAAAGTTTGATGACTGCCAGACCACATTGGCCCGCCCAATTGGGTAATGCTCATCTGTCATATCAACCTTACGCCCCACGCCAACACCACGAGGATAGCGTACGGCTGCCACACCGTCATACTGATAACAAGTGTTCAATAACTGATGGCACTCATGTTCATCACTTGGGGCAGCGATTATGACATTAGGCACACAGCGTAAAAATGCCAAATCAAAAACCCCAGCATGAGTCGCACCATCTTCACCGACCAAACCTGCACGGTCAATAGCAAAGGTAACATCAAGATTTTGTAGGGCGACATCATGAATCAGCTGATCATAACCCCGCTGCAAAAAAGTAGAATAAATCGCAACCACAGGTTTAATTTTGCCTGAAGTTGCCATGCCTGCCGCCAAAGTTACCGCATGCTGCTCAGCAATCGCCACATCAAAAAATCGCTTGGGGTATTTGGTGGCATACTCAACCATACCTGAACCTTCCGCCATAGCTGGCGTGATGGCAACCAAGCGCTCATCAATATTTGCCCAATGCAACAACCAATCACCAAAAATCTGTGAATATTTTTTGGCAGTTGGTGCAGATGTGGGTGCTTGATTTTTGCCTGCTTTGGGTAACTTTCCGATAGCATGATAGCCTATCGGATCAGCTTCGGCAGGTAAAAAACCCTTACCTTTGATGGTATGTACATGAATTAAGATAGCACCTTTTAACTGTTTGGCACGCTCAAGCACTTGGATGAGTTTGGGTAAATCATGCCCATCATACGGCCCAAGATAAGTAAAACCAATGGCTTTAAATAGATTATCTGCAAATAATTTATCGCCAATTTTTTCAGCAATTTTATCTGGCAAAGGTGAAGAGGTAACGCCATGAAAAAGCTCACTGATTTTTTCGCTGATTTTACTCGGTAGGCGACTTGAAACATCTTCAAAAGCACCGTTTGCCATATGCAAATAATGACGAATACGGCGGTCATCAGAGGAGATGGTGCGTTTGACCATCAAAATATTACCATGCTTATCAATATCCATGGCAAGTCCACGCTGCCATAGCTTTGCCAAATGGCGTGAAAAACCACCAATTGCCGCTGAGATTGACATGTCATTATCATTTAAGACAACCAGTAAATCGGCATTTTGTTGGACAGCATCATTCATCGCCTCAAATGCCATACCGCCTGTCATCGCACCATCGCCAATCACAGCTGCCACGGTACGATTTTCGCCAAGTAATCGTGCCGCCAAACTCATCCCTAACGCTGCTGATATTGAGGTTGATGAATGACCCACGCCAAAAGTATCATACTGGCTTTCTTCACGCTCAGGAAAGGCGGTCAGACCATCTTTTGAACGGATACTTGGAAGGCGTTCACGGCGACCTGTCAAAACTTTGTGCGCATAAGCTTGATGCCCAACATCCCAAACAAGCTTATCATAAGGGGTATTTAGCACAGCATGTAGTGCAATCGTCAGCTCAACTACGCCAAGATTAGCACCAAAATGCCCTCCGCTTACGCCTGTTGAGTAAAGTAAATACGCACGCAGCTCATCAGCCAACTGAATCAATTGATCGTTTGTCAGTGCCTTTAAATCATCAGGGCTGGCGATACAATCCAAAATCGGCGTGTCAGGACGCATCGTCAAAATCTCATCAAAGACTTTGGCGGTATATGGTTGGCGGTAGGTGGCTGAATCCGTCATGACTGTTTCGCTTCCAATTATCAAGAAATTCATATTTCATCATCAAAAAGAGTATGGCATAATAGCATTTTTGATGATATACCGCCAATCTTTTAACAAAATCACGGCTTTATTATTATCAGTTTACACAATGGTACTGATGCGTTATTTTACAAGACAAGCTTTATTTTTGCTAGAAAAACCCCATTGATTGCTTAATTTTTATTGAAATTGAGATGTTAGTAACACTCAAATCGTAAAAACACTCGTTACCCATCGCTTAAGTGGTTAGACCGACCCAAAGATTTGGGCAATTATTTATGATAAAAAACCGATTTTAAAAATGTTTAAGGTATTTTCCCTTGTATAAGTTTATTACCAAAGCCAAACTGCCGACCATTCATGGTGAATTTGACATTCATATTTTTGAAAATGACGATGGTCAAGAGCATATTTTATTAAGTACAGGGTTACCCAATCATACAGATAAATTACCTCTTATCCGTATCCATTCAGAATGCCTAACGGGCGATGCGTTTGGGTCACTAAAATGCGACTGCGGCCCACAGCTAAATGCTGCCATGAGTGCCATTCAATCACATGGCGTGGGTGCAATTTTGTATTTGCGACAAGAGGGGCGCGGGATTGGATTAACCAACAAAATACGCGCCTATGCGCTACAGGATCAAGGGCATGATACACTAGAGGCAAATTTATTATTAGGTCTGCCAGCTGATGCACGCACTTATGAGATGTGCCAAGCAATGCTTGCACATGTAGGCATTAATCAAGTGGCTTTAATGACAAATAATCCCAATAAAGTCAATGAGTTAAATGAATTGGGCATCACAGTGGTTGAGCGAATTCCTCTGATTGTTGGCATCAATCAACACAACACTTCTTATTTAACCGTTAAAGGTGAACGCATGAATCACTATATCAATACAGATGATTTGAGCCAAAAACCCTAATCCAGCAGGAACATCTTATGCAAGCACAAATCCAAGCAGTCAGAGATTTTTTGTTAAACTTACAACAAGCCATCGTTCACGCCCTTGAAAACCAAGAAAATTCAGGTGGCTTTGATGGTCGTACTGATACCAAATTCATCGCAGATACTTGGGAGCGTCCCGAAGGTGGCGGGGGTCGCTCTTGTGTCTTATCAGGCGGGCAAGTCATCGAAAAAGCAGGCGTCATGTTTAGCCATATTCATATCAAGCAGATGCCTGCTTCTGCGACAGTACGCCACCCTGAGCTGGTTGGTGCTCAAGCACAAGCACTGGGGGTCTCTTTGGTTGTCCACCCCAAAAACCCCTATGTACCGACAAGTCATGCCAATGTACGGTTATTTGTTGCCACGCCCACCGATGGTAGTGCACCAATTTGGTGGTTTGGTGGCGGATTTGATTTGACACCCTTTTATCCAAATCTCAATGATGTCAAGCATTGGCATCAGGTGGCTTATGAGTTATGTCAGCCTTTTGGCGATGAAGTTTATCCCAAGTATAAAACTTGGTGCGATGAATATTTTTATCTTAAACATCGTCATGAGCGTCGTGGCGTGGGTGGGTTGTTTTATGATGACATGAATACAGCATCCACAAACTGGGACTTTATGACATGTTTTAAGTTCATGCAGGCCGTCGGTCAAGGATATCTCGATGGCATCATACCAATCTTTGAGCATAATAAACACCAAAGCTATACCGAGCATGAACGCCAATTCCAACTATATCGCCGTGGTCGTTATGTGGAGTATAATTTGGTATTTGACCGTGGTACACTCTTTGGTTTACAATCTAATGGGCGTACCGAATCAATTTTGGTTTCTATGCCACCGCTGGCAGCTTGGGAATACAGATATGAACCCAAGCAAGGGACGCCCGAATTTGAGTTGACCGATTTTTATCTAAAACCCCAAGATTGGCTAAACTTATCAGATAAGCCATAACATAAATTGCCGTTGTCTTGGCTGGTCAATCAAATTTGGTCAATTTTTTAGGTATTGTTTCATCAAAAAACACTGTTATCCTGATTGCATGTCATCATTGTTTGTAATCAGAATAGACATTTCATCAATCATTTTGGTAAATAATATTAGGTTACCAAATAACCTGTTTTACCAAAATAAGGTATTTTAACAAAACGGAGCCGCCGCCATGTTTCATAAAATTACCTTAGCTGCTGCATGTTTTATGACTGTTATTTTAGCAGGTTGCAACAGCTCAGGGACTGCCACCGCCAATAATCCACAGGTTGAAGACCGTGCCAAACTCATGAAAGATTGGCGTCATGCCAATGAAGGTATGAAGGCAATGATTGAAGACCCAAGTCGCTTTGATGCCATCACCTTTAAAGAGCGAGCTGATTTTATTGCTGATACCAATGCCACCATGTGGGTACACTTTGAAGGAGAAATGGCTCAAGGTGGTCATGCTAAAGATGAGATATGGACAGACCCTGAAGGCTTTCAAACCAAAATCGAAGCGTTTACCAGCTCAATTAATGCACTTGCCTTAGCAGCATCAGAAGCTGCCTCGGCGGCTGATGTTGAAGCAAGCTATGGTGAAATGGCCAGCCAGTGTGGTTCTTGCCATAAGGCTTATAAGAAAAAATAGCACGCCCAGCAGTCGTTTAATCTCCCTATCAATGCCCCTAATATATGGGGGTATTTTTAGTACAATCATGGATAGGGTTTTAAGTTTTGATCGTATGTTATAAAAATATCATCAATGCTAAGCGTGCTTGATGCCAAAGCCGTAATACCCCAAATCAATCACCCAAATTGACGCTGAATAAATTGCACCGTGCTATCTTTTGCTTTTTTGATGGCAAGCTTTCGGTTGGCACCGAGCATCAGTTTGATCTGCCAAAGCTTTTCTTGATACAGTGCCAAATAATCTTGCCGCTGCGTGGTATTCATCACACGCTTGCTTGCAAGTACTACATCAGGTGAACGCATCTTGATGGCATCTATCAAAGATATCGCCATACAAACAGGGTCATCGCTGATATGCGTCAATAGTCCATAATCCTTGGCAATCGGTGCACCCATCATCTCAGCGGTCATGGCAATCTGCTGCATCACATCTCAGCGAATATCACAAGCGGTATGCGTAATGCCCATATCAGCAACCAAACCCCACTTAGTCTCAAGCACTGATAAGCAAGCATCCATCGCTGCGATACGAATATCCGCCCCAAGTGCCAGCTGAAGACCGCCGCCAACGCACACACCCTGTACAACAGCAATGACTGGCACAGGCAAACTCTGCCAAATCAAGCAAACCTTTTGAAACTTACTGGGTGTCGGTTTGGCAAGTTCATACAAAGCAAGACCTAAATTTTTAGGATCATTTAAATCCACCAAATCCAGCCCTGAGCTAAAATTCCCATCTACACCCATCAAAATCACCGCTCGAACTTCACGATTACGCTTGAGTTTATGAGCAACCTTAATCAGCTCATCCATCATCTGAAAGCTGATGGCATTTTTTTATTGGGGCGGTTGAGTGTGATGGTGGCGATTTGGTGTTCGATTTGTACAGTCAGTGTCTTTAACTGTTCCATCATTGCCCTTTTTTGGTTTGGTAATGGCGTCATACTTAATACATATTGAAATAAAAATCAATAACCAATCAGTCCATAAATAAGATGATTATCCAATATTTTATCTTTTTTTTGTATCAAAGCAATATAAAAAAGTACGGCGTTTATCCACATTTTGCCACTTGACAGGACAATTTACCCAGCGTATCTTATGATTATTGGGCTTTATGCACAAAAGCACCCGATGAAGGGACACGAGAATCTGCGGCAATCTTAGTACGCAGTGCTTTTGCTTCTTCTTCTGTTTTTTCGTTACCAACCAAGATACGCAACCCACGACTTGTATTGCTGGTTGTGACTTTATAGCCAGCATCACGATACTTTTTAACCACCTCATCAACCCGATCTTTATCTGGAGAGATTGCCACTTGAACCATGTACCGCTCAGATGTTTGGGAACTTTGAGATTTTGATTCAGTTTTTTTATCTGTCTTAGATTGAGGCTGATTGTCAGATTTTTTATTACCGTCTTTAGATGCGGATTCTCTGGCTTTATTATCACGCTCCAAACGAGCTATTTGAGATGCAGATGGTATCTTGATACGACGCTCTGCTCTTAAAATATCATTGCGTGTCACGCCATTAGCTTCAACCAAGGCGGCAACCGAAATGCCGTAACGATTCGCAATACCCTGCCAAGTTTCACCACGCTGAACATCGTGAGTACCCGCCTTCACAGGTGCTTTGGTTTGGGTGTTTTTATTCTCTTTTTTATTTTCAGCTTTATTTTCGGTGGGTTTATCAGCGGTTTTGGCTTTTTCATCCTTTGTTTCTTGTTCAGAGTTCTTAAGCATCTCAGCAGCCTTTTTGGCTTCTTCGGCCTTACGGGCAGCTTCGATTGCTTCGGGGCGTGTCTGAACTGTTGGTGCTGCGATCAACTCACTTTTGGCAGCACTGTCCGCTGAAACTGTTTGGGTATCGTTCGTCATGCGTCCATTAGCTTCAGCACTGGCTTTTTCAAGTGCTTGTTTGCGTGCATTATTTTGTTCTTCAAGCAAGGCAGCCGCTTGCTTTTGCATTTGAAGCGTATGTGCTTCACGCACACGCTGCTTTTCGGCAAGTAGCTTTTCTTCGGTAGCTATATCTGCCGTCAAAGGCTGAACCACAGGTTTTGCCACCTTGGTATCACTTGGTATCTGCTGGGGCGTTTGTACTGATTTGGTTGTTTGAGTGTCATTTTTTGCCAAGGCAAAAAAAGCCACGCCGCTACCAATGACCAGCGTAATGCCCAATGCAATTTGTTTAGAAATCATAACCAAACCACCGACCTGTTATTGACTTTATGGATAGAATTTGCATGTGTAATCATAAGGCTAATTTTATCCCAAACCATTAAAAATATAGTTTTTTTATCAAATTGTCAAGATTATCATGGATAAAATTTGTGTGATATGACCAATCTGCCACCAAAATATTTTATTTTATCATCAATCTTATCAAAATACCTTTGATTCTATCAAACCTCTTAGATGAATGTCATATGATAATTAATTTTAAAATCATGTGTTATTTTGAAATGAATTGACTATAATATACTTATGATTTAAATCATATATGTGATGAATTTAAATCAAAAATTTGGCGAGTAAGGATTTTTTGATGAATAAAATGCTTCCGAATCTGGCAGATCGAGCAATTTTTAATTTGGGTTTCCGAATATTTTTTGCAAGTGCGGCGGTATATGCTGTGATTAGTATGGTGCTTTGGCTATTTGTATATCGTGGCGGCGTGTTTAGTGCCCATATGAGCATTGCACCGCAATATTGGCATGGTCATGAAATGGTTTTTGGCTACTCAATGGCAGTTGTGGCAGGATTTTTATTGACCGCTGTTGGTAACTGGACAGGAAAAACCATGCCGAGCGGACAACAACTTTATCTTATTTGGTTGCCGTGGTTATTTGCACGCATTATTTTCATTGTTTTACCACAGTTTTTATGGCTAGGTGTATTGGCAGATATTGTATTTACGATTTTATTTTTAATAAGTATTACAAAGCCTGTGATAAAAACCAAACAATGGCGACAAATGGGCATTTTATCAAAAATTATCCTAATGCTGATTGCAAATTTATTCTGTCTTGCAGCAACATTAGGCTGGCACATTGGTTGGTATTATGCACTTTATTTAGGGGCTTTTGTGATTATCGGTCTTGTCCTTACCATAGGAAGGCGGGTAACGCCTTTTTTTATCTCACGGGGTGTGGGCTATGCGTTTGAACCACGCAATAATCACTACATCGATCGCATCAGCTTGATTAGTTTCGTGATTTTCTTCTTGCTTGAGGTTTTTGCCTCACAGCAGCTGCTTGCCAGTTTATGTGCGTTGGTTTGTGCATTAGTACAAGCTTGGCGGCTTCAAGGGTGGTATACGCGAGGGATTTGGAAAAAACCTTTGCTCTGGAGTATGTTTATTTCGATGGCCTGCATTGTATTTGGGCAGCTCATGTATTTTTTGCGAATTTTCCAATTTGGCATCACCAATTCATTAGCAATGCATATGATGGCAGTTGGCGGCATTGGCATACTCAGTCTTTCTATGATGGCACGCGTCAGCCTTGGACACTCAGGGCGTAGCATCCATCAACCACCAAAAACAGTGCCTTGGGCTATCAGTTTATTAAGCGTGGCAACAGTTTTTCGTGTGATTTTACCGTGGCTTATGCCACAACATCTGGTAATATGGATCATTCACGCACAAATATTATGGTTGATAGCCTTTTTCTTGCTTAGCGTCAGCTACATGAATATATGGCGAACACCTCGTATTGATGGCAGAGCAGGATAGCATCACTATCCACCAAAATAATAGCGTAAATCTTGCATACGCTATTATTTTTGGCATTATGATTACTGCCCAAAGCGATAACAATCACACTTGTCTAAATGACCAGTACATAAAAAGCTGATTGATGTCCTAATACGGTCTGCCCAATAACGCCACCAAAGTTTCGCTGATGGTGTGAAAAGAGCCAAAAACCACAATCAAATCTTGGGTGCTGGCATCGGTTGAGACACTTTGGGCAGCTTGTGCTAAATCTTGGTATATTTTAAGGTTTGATGGCTGGATATGCGTATGAACATGGCCCAAAAGCGTCTGTAAATCCATCGCACGAGGATGATTAATTGCGGCGACAGACCAATCATGGATGCTTATTTTTTTATCATCAAGGGCAGCTTTAATCACCTCAAGAACCGCATCAACATCTTTATCGCCCAACATTGAAAATATGACCTTAAGCTTAGCATCCGGATATATTTTTTTGTGTTTATGCCATTCATCAGCCCATTGTGCCAAAAAAAAGCTTATTCCATGTGAATTATGCGCCACATCAAATATCCAATGCCGATCATTAATGATACGCTGATCAAATCGCCCTGCCAGTTGTACCTGATGAAGTCCGTCGATCACGCTATCTAAATGAATTTTTATCCCACTTTCTAGCACCGCTGCAACAGCATTAACAGCATTTTGTAACGATAATTTTGGTTTGGGTAATTGTATGGTTAACGCTGCATTTGAAAAAATCCATGTCTCATCTTGCTCCATATAATCATAGTTGACACCCAACTGATGCACATGCTTTGTCAAACGATTTGCAAGTTCATGCACACTATTTGGTAACTGCCTTGCACCCAAGATGACAGGAATATTTTCTCGAATAATACCCGCTTTTTCTTGACCGATACGCTCAATGTCATCACCCAACCAATCCACATGGTCAATACCAATATTGGTAATCACTGCCACATCAGGATTGATGATATTAACCACATCCAATCGCCCACCAAGCCCAATTTCTAGTACCCAAACATCACATTTTTTTTGATTAAAATGCCAAAATGCCGCCAAAGTCGTCATCTCAAAAAATGACAGCGTGACATTTTTGGCCACTCGTGCATTTTCTACCGCCTCAAACGCTGCCACCAAATCACTTTCACTAATTTCATTGCCATTAATACAAATGCGTTCTGTAAAAGATACCAAATGTGGCGACTGATACAGTGCTGTTTTTAGACCACAAGCTTCACAAATGGCAGCGATAGTTTTCGTGGTTGAGCCTTTGCCGTTGGTGCCTGCGACAGTAAAAATGATTGGTTTTTTGTCCGTCTGATCTTGTTGGGTCTTTATCGGAATAATGCCCAAATAACTTGCCACAGGCAGCACCCGCTCAAGCCCCATATCAATGGCAGACACATGAATGCCGCCAATATATTCTAGCCACTGGCTTAAAGTTCTTGTCATAATTATGATTCCCAAATACTTTAGGCTATTGTACTTGGTTTGGTGGGCTTTTAAAACAAAAATCACTCAGGGTTGGAGGATTTTATTCAAGGCAGTAGCGTGACTTTATTTTTCAAAAATTTGATGTAATTGCGGGAACAATTTATCATATATCGCTTCAAGCTCTTCTTTGGGCGTACCCAATTCATCCATCTCCATGACGATATTTGATAAGCTATTTATGAGATCTCGATTAAACGCCATTTGTTTTTTGTGTATACTTTTACCTATTGGTGAACTATAAAACTCAATCAAAGCATCCATCTGTTGTTGCGTGAAATGCTGTTTTACCGTCTTATTAAATACTTGTTGCACTTTCTGATAAAAGTGTGGGTTTTCAGAAACTCGTTCGGCGGGTTGCTTAAGCATATCTTCAATTAGCTGATCGGCAGCGGCAATTTGTTCAGCCGTGGCATCAGGATAAGCTTTTTTAATGGATAATAAGATTCTTGTTTTAGCAGAGTTGATATAGCCAATTACCACGCCTTGCTCAAAATCATTTTTAAAATCAGTAATCCGCGCCCACTGAGCGATCGATTCATCGCTGGGCGTTTGTGCGTATGTATTTTGACTTAATAAACCCAAACTTAATAAGCTTACCATCATAGCCATTTTTATATGCATAAGATTCTCCATAACCAGTTTTCATTTACAAATAAGAAGTAATTCTATCAAGATACAATTCATTATTCAAGATGATCTTTTGATAATAAAAAAGACGCCCACAAAGCGTCTTTAATGCATCAAATTTAAGTGAAGGCTAAACGGCAGATTTTGTTAGTTTTGCTAAAATACGATGCGTGGTATTGATAAGCTCATGGCGATGCACCACCATATCCACCGTACCTTTTTCAAGCAAAAACTCAGCACGCTGAAAAGGCTCACCCAGCACTTCTCGCACAGTCTGCTCAATCACTCGCTTACCTGCAAAGCCAATCATTGCTTTAGGTTCGGCGATATGTACATCGCCAAGCATTGCCAAAGATGCTGTCACACCACCATAGACAGGGTTGGTCAAAATAACCACATAAGGTACGCCTGCCAGCCTCAATCTTTCAATAGCTGCTGAAGTGCGGGCCATTTGCATCAGTGATAATAAGCCTTCTTGCATACGAGCCCCACCTGAGGCAGCAAAGCATACCAAAGGCTTGTTCTCTGTCAAGGCTTTTTCGGCGGCTTGTACAAAGCGGTCGCCCACGACAGAACCCATCGAACCGCCCATAAACCGAAAATCAAACGCACAAGCAATGATATCCAAATGTTTAAGCTTGCCTGCCATGACCACCAAGCCTTCAGACTCACCCGTCTTATTTTGAGCTTCTTTCATGCGTTCAGGATATGGCTTAGAATCAATAAAATTTAATGGGTTGCCTGTTATAAATTCTTGACCAAGCTCTGTTTCTACACTACTTAAAAACCACTCCAAACGCTGGCGAGCCGTCATGGTCAAATGATGATCACATTCAGGGCATACATACTGATTTAAGATTAATGCGGTATTGGTAATCAGTGCATGGCAGTTTGGGCATTCGGTTGATGGCTCAGTTTCAACAGCCGTTAGTGTCGGAACGGTTGTGCGTTTAACGCCCGGTACTTCACGCTTTAGCCAAATAACTGGCTCTGTCGGTTGGGTTTGACTCATAATTCATCCTTTAAACATACTTGGGTATCCACCCAATACGGCATATAGTTTACACTTGTAAATTAATTTTGGCAAACACTATTTACCCAATCACTCTTTGGTCTTATGATGCATTTATTATAAACCAAACTCATCAACCAAACTTTGTAAATTTTTAGTACCACTTAATCATGATAAAACTAAATAACTTGTTAAAGTTAATTTAATATTAATTGGTACTTGATGTAAGCTCGTCAAGTGATTTTCTAAGCTCATCCATTTTGTTTAATAACCCAGCCTTGGCTTGCTGAATTTTTTGTTCATCATGACCACAATCAGCAAAATGCTTGACCAATTCAGACCCAACAATGATGCCATCAGCAACCGCACCCAATGCCTTGGCTGAATCACCATCACGAATCCCAAAGCCCACACACACAGGTATTGTGGTTTGTTGCTTAATTTTTGCTACCTGCTCACGCACGGCTGCGACATCAAGCGCGCCTGAACCTGTGACACCTTTGAGTGACACATAATAAATAAACCCACTACAGTTTTCGATAACCTTGGCACGGCGATCTGATTTTGTGGTTGGTGCCAGCAAAAAAATTTGATTCATGGGATGGTCGGTACGCTCGGTCAGTGATTTTGCATAGCCATCTGCTTCGTTGGGCGGTAAATCCACCATCAAAATTGCATCAACGCCAGCATCAGCACACAAATTAGCAAAATTATCATAACCAATGATTTCAACAGGGTTTAAATAACCCATGACTAAAACAGGCGTTGTTTGGTTGGTTTGACGAAATTTAGCAATCATATTTAGTGCATCACGAGTGCTAACGCCTACCGCCAATGCCCTTTCGGCAGCATGGGCAATGATGGGACCATCTGCCATCGGGTCGCTAAAAGGCAACCCCACCTCAATAATATCCGCACCATGCTCAACAAGCTTATGCATTAAATCAACCGTCACATCAGGACATGGGTCGCCTGCCATGATATAAGGAATCAGGGCTTTTTTGCCCGCTTGACGCAATGTCTCAAAAGTCATTTCAATTCTTGTTTTCATCATATTCTCATCAAATCATTCGCTATCGGTCGCTTGGGTGGCTTAATCAATTTGCATGCCATCTTTTGCCATAACCGTATGTAAATCTTTATCACCACGACCTGACATATTAATAATCATTGATTGCTCAGGCTTCATGGTCGCCGCCAATTTTAGCCCATAAGCTACCGCATGTGAGCTTTCAAGTGCTGGAATGATACCCTCCTTTGAAGTCACTTCTTTAAAGGCGTGTAATGCCTCGTCATCCGTTACACCGACATAATGAACACGCTCAATATCTTTTAAAAAGCTGTGTTCAGGGCCAACACCTGGATAATCTAAACCTGCCGAAATCGAATGCGTACCTAGAATTTGACCATCATCATCTGCCATTAGATAAGTTCGGTTGCCGTGCAATACACCGACACGCCCAGCCTGCAAAGGAGCGGCGTGATTGGGTGTATCAATGCCTAACCCATTGGCTTCCACACCATACATCACCACCTCATGATCATTTAAAAAATCATAAAATAGCCCAATGGCATTGGAACCGCCACCAACACATGCAACCAATGCATCAGGCAAGCGGCCTGTTTTTTGTAAATGTTGTATGCGTGCCTCACGACCAATAATCGCCTGAAAATCACGCACAAGCATCGGATATGGGTGCGGGCCTGCGACTGTACCAATGATATAATAAGTGGTGTCAACATTTGCCACCCAATCACGCATCGCCTCATTCATGGCATCTTTTAAGGTGCGAGAACCTGAAGTAACAGGCACAACAGTTGCCCCCAAAAGGCGCATGCGATATACATTCATCTTTTGACGCTCAACATCATCTGCACCCATATAAACCACGCATTCCAAGCCAAGGCGTGCGGCAATGGTAGCGGTTGCAACGCCATGTTGTCCTGCACCTGTTTCAGCGATAATGCGTTTTTTGCCCACCATTTTGGCGAGCAATGCTTGACCGATGGTATTATTGACTTTATGGGCACCTGTATGGTTTAAATCCTCACGCTTAAAAAAAATCTGAGCGCCACCAACTTGTTGGGTCAAGCGTTCAGCAAAATATAGCGGTGTCGGACGACCAACATAGTCCGTTAAATCCGCCATAAATTCATCCCAAAACTTAGGGTCAGCTTTGGCAGTTTGATAAATTTCGTCAAGCTCTTCAAGTGCCGCCATCAAAGTTTCGGACACAAAACGACCACCGTGTCTACCAAAATATCCATTGATATCAGGATATTGTCCAAACTTAAATTGTGTTGTCATATATTGCCCTTTTTAATCGTTTAAATTAGGTGTTATTCAATTTAAATATCTCATGCAATCGCAAGTTTTGCATAGGTTTGAGCAGATTGATACCACCAATCCAGCCACCATCTATTTTCAAGCAAAATCTATCTAACCGCTTCAATAAAAGCTTTCATTTTATCAAAATCTTTGATGCCCTTGGCTAATTCGATGCCACCGCTAACATCCACTGCATAAATTGGCAATTGCCGAGTTAGTGCAACATTGTTAGGCGTCAAGCCACCCGCTAAAATAATCGGTAATGATGACTGTTTTGGAATAATTGACCAGTCAAAACGCTCGCCTGTACCACCAAATTTATCAGCGTGATAAGCATCCAGTAAAATCGATGCAGCACCTTTGGCATGATAATCATCGATAATCTTTTGAATGCCCTTGGCGTCATAGCGTAATGCATCAACACGCACAGCTTTAATCCAACGCTTATTTACAAGTGCCGCCTGCCGTTGGCATTCATCCGCCGTTTCATCGCCATGAAACTGAATGATATCAAAGCTGACTGCTTGGGCAATTTTAATCAGCATATCATCATCGATATTTACCACAAGGGCAACAACACTGACAAACGCAGGAATATTTGCCACAAGCTGTTTGGCTTGTAAGACATCAACCGCTCTGGGGCTGGGTGGATAAAATACCAGTCCAATCGCATCAGCCCCTGCACAAACAGCAGCACTGACATCTTGAGGGCGTGTTAAACCACAAAATTTGACTTGTTTCATATCACCTTAATCACGCAATCAGCCAAACACATTTGACAGCTGAAAATAATAAGTGCTTAAAATACCACAAAAGCTTACAAATGTATGCAAAATCAACAAAAATTTGTTGCATATTATCTAAGATTTACCGTAATATAAGTCATTGAATGCTGATTTTTGAAGTGCCATGCGTTGATTGTATGATCTTTTCATCAAATTGGCTGAATCAGGTAAACTTTTATTGTCATTTTTATCACACTTTATTGGATAAAATCCAGTAAATACACCTTAATTTTAAATCAAATTATCAATTATCTTGTTTAAATTATCTTGTTTAAATATTTCATCTTATAAGAGTTATTTTATGAAAGCTAGCCAATTTATATTTGCCACTTTAAAAGAAACACCCAATGATGCCGATATTGCCTCAAGCCAGCTGATGCTTCGTGCAGGTCTGATTCGTAAGCTTGCCTCAGGGTTGTATGTTTGGATGCCGATGGGGTTGCGTGTACTAAAACGCGTTGAGCGTATTGTCCGAGAGGAAATGGAGAAAATCGATAGTCAAGAGCTTTTGATGCCAGTTACCCAGCCAGGAGAGCTGTGGCATGAATCTGGACGCTGGGAGGATTACGGTGCTGAGCTTTTAAGATTCAAAGACCGTCACAGCCGTGATTTTGTGCTAGGGCCGACACACGAAGAGGTCATCACTGATATTGCACGCAATGAGCTTAAAAGCTACAAGCAGCTGCCGATTACCTTTTATCAGATTCAAACCAAATTCCGTGATGAAATCCGTCCTCGTTTTGGTGTGATGCGTGCGCGTGAATTTACCATGAAAGATGCGTATTCTTTTCATATTGATAAAGAATCGCTCGCCAACACTTATCAAGACATGTACGATGCCTACAACCGCATTTTTACACGCTTAGGATTAAATTTTCGAGCCGTACAAGCAGATACAGGCTCGATTGGTGGCTTTGCGTCACATGAGTTTCATGTGTTGGCAGACAGCGGTGAAGATGATATTGCGTTCTCAAGCGATTCTGATTTTGCTGCCAATATAGAGCTTGCCGAGGCGGTTTGTTATGATAAGCGAGCAGCACCAACACAAGCACGCACCGATGTGGATACACCAAATATGACCACATGTGAAGCGGTTGCCGAGCACCTAAATATTCCTCTCAGCCAAACCGTCAAAACACTGATTGTCAAAGGTCGTCATAGCCAAGATAATCCAGAAGCACCCAAATTTATTGCTTTGGTTTTACGAGGTGACCACACGCTCAATGAAATCAAGGCTGAAAAAATTGCCGATGCTCATACGCCTTTGACGATGGCAACCGAAGATGAACTCAAAGAAATTGGACTTATCAAAGGCTATATCAGTACCGATTTGCAGCTGCCTGTTTATGTCGATCGTGCGGCGGCGGCATTATCTGACTTTGTGTCAGGTGCAAATATTGAACACAAACATACCACAGGCATGAACTGGGATCGTGATGCCACCATCACGCAAATTGTTGATATTCGTAATGTCGTTGATGGTGATCCTTCTCCTGATGGTAACGGTGTCATTAGCATCAAGCGAGGGATTGAGGTGGGTCATATTTTCCAGCTTGGGGATAAATATTCAAAAGCCCTAAACTGCTCTGTCCTTGGAAAAGAAGGCAAACCTGTCACTTTGATGATGGGTTGCTACGGTATTGGTGTCAGCCGCATCATCGCCGCTGCCATTGAACAAAATCATGATGATAATGGCATCATTTGGGCAGAACCAGAAGACAAGGCTGATAGCATCGCTCCTTTTTATGTTGCCATCGTACCGATGAAATCCAAAGATGGCGATGCGGAAGCTAAGGCCCAATCGCTATACCAAACCCTAAAAGCTCGTGGTATTAATGTATTACTTGATGACCGTGATGAGCGAGCAGGAGTCAAATTTGCTGACCTTGAATTGATTGGTATTCCGCATCGTATTGTAGTTTCACAAAGAAATCTTGCCGAAAATAAATACGAATACACCAACCGAGCCACAGGTGATCAGCAAATGCTAAGCCTAGATGAACTATTGGCATTATTTTAATTTAAATCATAAAATCAGTGCTATAAAAAACCTTGTCATAAAGACAAGGTTTTTGAATAATTTAGCAAATTTATCCATCATTCATTGACGCACCTGTCTGGTTACAGCTGGCAAAGCATGGTTTAGCACACGGACAGGATTGATATCAATACCCCCACGGCGAGTGTAGTTGGCTTGCACCATCAAGGCCGATGGCTCAAAATTCACTAAAAAATCTGCAAAAATACGCTCAACGCATTGTTCATGAAAACCATTATGCTGACGGAAGGTAAGTACATATCTTAGGATTTTTTGGTAATCTAAGGCTTTGTTGGTTGTGATTGAAACTGACAGCGTCCCCCAATCTGGCTGGCTGGTCACAGGGCAATTTGAGCGTAATAAATTGGTATGAAATTGATAAGTCATCATCTGATGCACAGGTGGCTGACTTAATATCGCTGAATTAATATCATCACAAGCAATAACCTCACCTTCTGTATCAAGCACCTCATCAATACAGACACCCAGTGGCTCTTGTACCTCAAAGCCGCTGCCGCCAAGTGGTACAATCTCAACACTCACCTTGATCCCCACACAAGCCGACAAGTCTTTTTGGATGAGTGCTTGAACCTCTGCCATGTCACCAAATTTGGTAAAATTCAAGCTATTTAGATAAAGTTTTAATGATTTGGATTCCACAATATTGGGTGAGTTGGCAGGAATGCGAATGCGAGCAATCGCAACTTTACAAATACCTTGTAAGTTTAGCCATGACAACTCAAACGCTTGCCATACATCCACGCCATCTGTCAGCTGATCAGCTTGAATGCCAGTTTGTTTTAAAACTTCATCACGACCCAAACTACGAGAAATGGCAAATAATATACTGGCATCATAATTTTTTGGATAACTTGTTGTCTCACCTAAAACACCATGAATACTCATTGTTTAGCTCCTTTATCACTCAAGCTAAGTTTATACTTTAAATTGTTGATTTTATTCATTATTTTTTAATAATTTTGGTTAATAGATTATAATCTTAGTCTCGACCCATTGACCAACAAGCGATACGCCCAACCATAAAGCAGAATACAAAATACCAAAATTGCAATTAGCGACCACCAAACATTGACATCACTATGCCCCAAAATACCAAAGCGAAACGCATTCACCATATAAACGATGGGGTTAAGTAAAGATAAATTTTGCCAAAATGATGATAAATTATCTAACGAATAAAAGACACCGCCAAGATAAGTCAATGGCGTCAGCACAAAACTTGGAATAATGGAAATATCCTCAAATGAGCGAGCAAATATCGCATTAATCAACCCACCAATTGAAAATAGTACTGAAGTACCTAAGATAGTCATCAGCATCACACCCAAATTCACCACCGTCAACTGAGTAAAAAACTGTGCAACTATCGTTACAAGCAATGCAATGACAATGCCACGAAATACACCGCCACCCACATAGCCTAATAAAATCGTATGTTTTGAAAGTGGAGAAACCAAAAGCTCTTCAATACTACCTTGAAATTTCATACTAAAAAAACTTGATAAAACATTAGAGTAGCTATTGGTAATCACCGCCATCATAATCAAGCCTGGGACGATAAATTGCATATAAGACACGCCGCCCATCTCACCGATGCGACTACCGATCATCTGCCCAAAAACCACAAAATACAAAGTCATCGTAATGACAGGTGGCAATAAAGTTTGTAGCCAAATCCGTAATATTCTTTTAATCTCTTTTTTTAAAATGGTGAAAAATGCTACCGATTGCTTACTAAAATCCATGGCGTACTCTTAAATTGGCTGGTTATCTGATGAGTGGTTATTAACGATTTGGTCAAAATTAAGTCGGCATGACTAACCAAGCTGATTGGAGATATCTTCTTCAACCAAATTCATAAACAACTCCTCCAAACGATTTGATTTATTACGCATGCTGGCAATTTGAACGCCCTGATTGGATAATTGTGCAAAGACATCATTTAAACTTTCACCTTTTTTGAGCGTGACCTCAAGGCTTTGTGCATCAATTTTTTGATAATGTAAGACTTGCTCAAGCACAATGGGCGGCTCAAACGGTCTTGAAAAGTCTAAAATAAAGCTTTCAACATCCAAGCTGGCAAGCAGGCTTTTCATGTCGGTATTAATACGAATTTCACCCTTATCCAAAATAGCGATATATTTACACAGCTGCTCAGCTTCCTCAAGATAATGCGTCGTTAAAATAATCGTGGTTTTTTCTTCTTGGTTAATGCATTCTATAAATTCCCACATCGAGCGACGCAGCTCAATGTCCACGCCTGCGGTTGGCTCATCTAAAATTAATAATTTGGGGCGATGCATCAATGCACGAGCTATCATCAAGCGGCGTTTCATGCCCCCAGAAAGCATTCTTGCGGTCGTATCTTTTTTATCCCATAAACCCAATGCTTTGAGCAACTCTTCTGCTCTTAGCTTGGCATCTTTAGCGGTAATGCCAAAATATCCTGCTTGATTGATTAAAATATCTTGTACTGTTTCAAATTGCATAAAATTAAATTCTTGGGGAACAATACCCAAAAATTGCTTCGCCTTTGCAGGGTTTTTGACCAAATCAATACCAAAAATTTCTACAGTCCCAGCAGAAGGGGGAAATAAAGAGCTGATAATACTGATGGTGGTTGATTTGCCCGCTCCATTAGGACCAAGTAACGCAAAAAAACTACCTTGTGGTACAGTCAAATCAATACCTTTTAGAGCAGTAAAACCATTATGGTAGGTTTTACTGAGTCCTTTTAGTTGCAAGGCGGGTATGTTTGGTTGGGCATAATCTGGGCTTTTTGTCATAATGGCACTCTAAAGATGAATCACAAATTTTAGGCTTTGGCACATTGGTTGATGCTTTTGGATTGATCAGACAAATCATAATACCACAAAAGATAAATAAATATAGACAAATGTAAAATTTTCAAGGCTTACCATTCAAGACTTATAATGACTGGCATAAAAAAATCCCAAATCATCAAACAATGATTTGGGATAGTTTAAATAGATAATTTATATGATGGCTTAGCTTGACTGCTGGATAATATAATCAACCGCATTTTGAACCTCTTCATCAGAGATATCAGCACCGCCACGAGCAGGCATCGCATTAAAACCATTGATGGCATGATTATATAGCGTTGCTGTACCTTTACCGATTCTTGATGCCCAATCGCTGGTACCAATTTTTGGTGCACCAATCAAGCCTGCATCATGACAAGTTGAGCATATGGCTTTATACAAGCTCTCACCATCACGAGCTTGACCTTCAACGGCTGGTGCAAGTACTGTGATATTAATATCACATTCTTCTCCATCAAAACAAACTTTACCATAAGGTGCTATACGAGCGATCAAATTGGGATACATCGCCACAAGCTTTTGAACCTGTGGACTTTCTTTTGGTGCTTCTTCTACAGGCGCTGCCGCTTGAGCAGGGGCTTCCGCTGTAGTTACTTCAGTTGCATCAGCAGTCTGAGTTTCTGCAGGTGCGACAGCTTCTTGTGCTTGGGTTGCCATTGTTGACACTGCTAACAATGCAGCAACAGAAAACATAACAGCTTTTTTCATTGTCATCATCTCGTTTTAGCCTTGAGCAATCGCTCTGGGGGTGTCGAACAGCGGTGCAAGTCATTGTGCAAAGCCACCATCCCTACAATATAAAATTCACCCTATTATTATAAGGGAAAAGTCAGGTAAAAAGCCATATTTTTTATAGAATCTGTTAAAATTTAGCAAGAATTGCATAAATTTGTCATTATTTTATCAGCTTAGGTGGCATTTTTCCCAAAAACTTGCTACAATTGAGCGGTTTATATTTATGCATCCAAACGCACCCAAAAAATATTTCTGTGCTTGTAGCTCAGTTGGATAGAGTGTCAGCCTCCGAAGCTGAAGGTCGCGGGTTCGATTCCCGCCAAGCACACCATCTTATCAAAACGCTGGACAATGCCAGCGTTTTTTGTGTTAGTGTTATCATCTATTTAGCGATTATTATTAATCTCAATAATTTCAATCCAATATCCATCTGGGTCTTTGATAAAGGCGATGTCTTTCATCGTACCCTCTTCAGGACGCTTTTTAAATTCTACGCCATTTTCATCAAACCAAGCGACCGCTTCTTTTAAACTTGGTACGCTAAAACAGATATGACCAAAGCCTCGTGGTTCACTATTGCCATCATGATAGCTAAAATCTGCCTGATTTTCGGTACCGTAATTATGGGTCAACTCCAAAATACTGCGTTGGCGTGATACAAAATCTTTCAGCTCATCACCAGCAGGTAGATTTGCTCGTTCATCTTCGGTTAATCGGGCCAAAAAGTACAAATCAAACCCACTGTCAGCAAAACGACTGTGCTTTAGCAAAGTCATACCAAGTATGCCAGTATAAAATTCCAAAGATCGAACTGGGTCTTTGATTCTTAGCATGGTGTGATTAAGAATATAACCCTCTGACTGCACAGGAATGTCTTTAACACCTTCTGCAGCCAAAGCATTTTTGGGTTGTTGAATACTCATCATACTCTCCTTTTGTCATTAATCATGGGTTTGTTTTTGGTCAGTCATCTAAAAAATGTACTTTGCCTGTGGCGACATCATATTCAGCACCAATAACCAGCAAATCCCCCTGTCTGACCATGTCTTCTAAAATACGCGATCCATACTTGATTTGACTAACTGACATACCAACATTGGCACGCACAGAGCGTTCAATCAGTTCATCCATATCCACATCATCACCTGATGCCGTCGCAATTTCATGCAAGTTTAACACACTGGGGCGGATACGATCTACAATAGATTGTAAATTTGGTGAATAATATTGATCTGGATTGATTAAAGCTTCAACACAAGCGGTCACAGCACCACAATGCGAATGACCGAGCACCACCACCAATCGTGTCCCAAATTTTTCAGCAGCAAACTCAATTGAACCAATTTGGCTGGGTGCAACAACATTGCCAGCAACCCGAATCACAAACAAATCGCCCAAACCTTGATCAAAAATCAGCTCAACAGGTACACGCGCATCTGAACACCCCAAAATAATGGCATTGGGTTTGTGCTCTTTAACCAAAGTTGGTGGTGATAATGGCGTTTTTTTGGTACTTGATAGATTTTCCACATATCGATCATTGCCTGCCTTAAGTGCATTTAAAATCTGTTTTGCATATTCATTTGACATAGGATATCCTTGCCCATCTTTTATTGCGATTCTGTCTCTGCCGAATGGCTTTGGGTTGGTGCAGTGCCTTTAGATATTTCATTTTTGGGTACTATATCGGCTGTTTGCTGCGGTGACTGTGGGCGTGCAGTTGGTGCCATAGGCAAATCGCTAGAGCTGACTTGAGATCTTTGATTAGACAAACGATTGATATCGTTTTGGATATCCAAATCAGTCGGCTGCCTGACCGACTCAGTTTGCTGGGAAATTTGTGTTTGTAATGCACGCTCACGGCTTAGGCGTGCCAATTCTTCATCTGCTGGCGTGGCCGCTTTGACTGGAATTTCGGTACGCGTCGCTTGCAGGCGAACTCGGCGAGGCTGGGAGTCTGCCAAATCCACCACATCTTGACCCAATTCATAATTGTCCATTACTGCGACCAACTCAGAGATTTTGGTGGTCTTTTGTGTCACTGATTTTGGCAGTCTAAAATTTACGGTTTGCAAAGCAGATTCTGCATCAGCTGGACTGGTAAATTTACCATAAGTCAGTACATATCGCTTATTATCATTGGCATCAGTATAGCGAAAATAAGCAAAATTGTTACGATCTTCTCGGCTGTTTAGATAATCCACGATAACTTCATTTTCGGTAACATCCATCAGCTCAATGGTATAACGACCACTAATACCATTAAAATAAACTTTGTCCTTAAATTCAGGTGGATAGTTGCGTAAGTCTCGCACAAGTGCCGAATTATCCATGGGCTTAACAACATGATCAAGCTCATTTAACGCTGTGATTGTGGTCGGCAATGTCGCAACATAGGACGATGTTTGATTGGCGTTTTGTTTATTAATCATTGCTGGTACGGAGCTGGTCAACCAAACAATCAACCACAAGCCTGCCATGATAGCCGCCGCAATCAACCAATAAAGTGCCTGACGACGAAAATACTTTTCATTCATCATGGGAATTTTTGACATAATTTTACCCACTCATTCATCAACTAAAAGACTTGCGGTCGTTATTTGCCCTGCCAGCACAGCCTCTAAGTCTGATAACTCAAAATCCGCTGTTACAAACGCATCACCGATACGACGCAGTAGCACCAAGCGGATTTGACCTTGTTTAACCTTTTTGTCATGCCCCATCAGATCCAGCGCTTGTGCGACATCTATCTTAGGAGGCTTGGTCGGCAGATGATATTTTTTAATGATATTTTCAATACGCTCGACATCACAAGCACGAATTAGACCCAATCTGTACGACATTTGGGCAGCTTGCACCATGCCAGCTGCCACCGCCTCGCCATGTAACCATTTGCCATATCCTTGATGTGTCTCAATGACATGACCAAAGGTATGACCAAAATTTAACAACGCACGCTTGCCAGATTCACGCTCATCAGCAGCGACAATTTGAGCCTTAAAATCACAGCAGCGATAAACCATCTCTGCAAGTAAATGCCTATCTTTGGCATTGATTTGATCGGCATGTTCTTCCAGCCAAATCAAAAAATCATCATCCATAATCAGTGCATATTTGATGACCTCTGCCATGCCTGCTGCAAATTCACGCTCAGGCAGCGTTTGAAATGTCGTCATATCTGCCAAAACACAGCTGGGCTGCCAAAATGCGCCAATCATATTTTTGCCACATGGATGATTAATGCCCGTTTTGCCACCAACACTTGAATCCACTTGGGCAAGCAGCGTGGTAGGTACTTGGATAAAATTTACCCCACGCATAAAACTTGCAGCTGCAAATCCTGTCATATCACCAATCACACCACCGCCCAGTGCAATCAATGTGCAATCTCGTGCAAAATGCACCCCAAGTAGCACATCATAGATTGCATTAATACTGTCTTGATTTTTATAAATCTCGCCATCAGGCAGTACGCATACCTCAACATGAAATCCAGCAGATAATAGCCTTTCTTGCATTTGTGCCAAATATAAAGGTGCAACCACATCATTGGTCACAATAAGGACTTGTTTGGCGGTGATAAATGGGATAATTTGGCTAACCAAGTCAATTTGATCATCACTTGCTCGGATAAAAATGGGATAATCATGGCGTTGGGTTTTGACAATAAGTGGTGCTTGGGTCATGAATTTTCCTTAGCGTGTTGATCGGTTTTTAATTTATTGGGTGCATGATCCAAAGCATAATTTCCAAGCACTTCTAAAATCTCTCCGATCATTTGCTTGGGATATGCTCGTCCAGTCAATATGATGATATCTGCTACTTCACGATACAGCGGATGACGCTTTTTGTACAAAGACTCAAGTACTGCTCGTGGATTTTGTGCCTGTAGCAGTGGGCGGTTTTTATCCTTTTTGGTACGAGCCAGCTGTGTATCGACACTGGCATCTAAATAAATCACCAAGCCTTTTTTAAGCAGTTCTCGATTTTTGGTGCGTCCAACCGCCCCACCACCTGTTGCCATGATAATATTAGGCAGTGCGGTCAGCTCTTGTAGTGCGCGTGTTTCACGATCTCGAAAGCCTTCCTCACCTTCTTTTTCAAAAATCCATGGGATATCAGCACCCGTTTGATCAACGATATACCAATCGCAATCAATGAAATTACGCCCCAAATGTTTGGCAAGCAGCTTTCCTATCGTTGTTTTGCCTGCACCCATAGGTCCCACCAAAAAAATCGCAGGTAGTTGTTTTGATAAGGCATTACCTGCTTTTTCGACCATCACCTCTTCAATGAAAGCCGAATCGTCATCAAGCATTGTGATTTTCCAATTAATATAACATATTCGCCATGATGGGTATTTATGCACCAACTTGACTTAATAAAATGAATGAAAATTATCTTATCATACAATGTTTGGCAATTTGTTACCAGTATTTTTATGTATTGACCATTCAGATACCGATTACTTAGATAAAAATTTCATTTATTTTATTGACCAATATAATGCCAGCTATCTTACCAATTTGGGTGTAATAAAAATCAAAAGCTCCGACTTATCATGCGCTTTGGAATCATGCCGAAACAATCGTCCAAGCACAGGCATATCACCCAATCTAGGCACTTTATTTGCACCTTCATTCTGGCTGGTGCGATAGATACCACCAAGAACGACGGTTTGTCCATCTTCGATGATGACATTCGTTTCGATGGCATCTTCTTGGATGGCGATATGACCAAGTGTTGGTACTGGATTGCCATTTTTGATATTTAGCTTAAGACCAATTTTACCATCAGGTGTGATATTTGGTGTCGCCTCCAAAATTAAAGACGCTTCTTTAAATTTTGTTGTGCTGGCACCTGAATGCGTGGTTTCTTGATAAGGAATTTGTAGCCCTGATGAAATACGCGCGGTTTGTTTATCAGCCGTCAAGACTTTTGGTGTTGAGATAACCTCACCTTGATTTTCTGCCTGCATGGCGGAGAGTTCTAAATCTAAAATGATATCAGGTAAATTTAACAGCCCAAAAGCAATGCGTCCCATGGCGTTATCTACGCCCAAATCAACATTCAGATGACTGTTTTGATGACCACCTGCCGCCACACCCTCTTGCCGCATCGCCCATAAACTTCCCTGAGAGCCGCCATAATGCACTTTACCATTTTGACCATGCGCCCCAAAACTTACGCCAAGCTTTCGCCCAAAATTTTCATTCGCAGAAACAATTCTAGCTTCAATCATCACTTGTTCAACAGGGATATCAATACGCTCAATCAGTGCCTTGATATTGGCAACGCTTGCAGGCACATCTTGGATAATTAAAGTATTGGTACGCTTATCCACCGTCACTGTGCCACGCTCAGACAGTAATGTCCCACGCACAGCGGTGGTAATAAGTTCATCAGTCTGGGTATTATAGGCCCGTGATAATGGTGCTTCAGGATAAATAACATCACGGTGATTGGTTCGATTGACATTACCACGCTGGGTTTTTTCGCCCATGATGAGTGTTGCCACATCATCGGCAAGTGCATAGTTTAGACGAATGTATTCGGTTATTGTCGGCTGATTGGATTGGATAGATTTTGAGCTGATCAGCCATACATTACCATGCTTTAATACTGATAAATTTTGTGTTTGCAAAATCACATCAAATGCTTGATCCCAAGGGATATTCATCAAGCGAATGGTCATACTGCCTGTCACACTATCATCAGTGATGATATTAATACCTGTAAAACCTGCTAAAATATCAAAAACCGCTCGTACAGGAATATCGGCAAACTCAAGGCTAATAGGCTTGCCTGTATAATGTTGCTCTGCTGTTTGGGTAACAGACACATGATCGATATGAGTATCAGCACGTACCTCCATATGAACCACACCGAGCATCACGGCGATTACCAAGCTATTTTTTAAAAATTTTTTGTCCATGTGTCATTGCTTATGAATAAAATGAATGTTTACATCACGGCGATAATAGCCACCTTGTGTATCAGCGACCGCTTCAATCAGATGTATCGTACGACTGTCAATATGGGTAATTTTTCCGTGATTTTTACCAAGATATTGTCCAGTACTCACACGATGAACGATGCCATCAGGACTCATAATGAGTGCCACAAGTCTAATATCATCAAAAATACGACCATGATAGCGTAGGCTTGATAACTCATAGCTTTCTAAAGGCTCTCGAACACGGTTGGTATCAATGACTATCGGATCGCCTTTGAAGACTTGTGCCTGAGCCTTGGCAGACTGATGAGTATCAGATGGCTGAGATGGCATAGTGTCTGCCATAGGCCAAGCTTTGGTAGATTCGGTTTTTGGCTCATCTTGCTGATCAGCGGCATGATTGGTATCAAGAACCTCAACATTTCTATAAGGATTGATAAAAGGATCTTTGCCTTGCTGATATATCATCGGCACAGATAAGGGTATCGGCACAGGCTCACTGATCGCCATACGCTCTTCATGGGTAATATGTGCAAGCTTATCATCAACAACTTGACTGGTGCTATCAGCACATCCAATCCCAACCCAAATCCAAGCACCCAAAATGCCCCACCGATAATATTCATTGAACATCAGGCACCTGCTGAGCAACTGGTTTTGGGCGTTTGTTTGCTTGATAAGTTTTCATCTGAACAATCATCATCAGCTGATGGTTCAAACCAGCCTTCAGATCAAAATCATGCACTGTCAGCAAATGGTTAGCCTCTGACAACTCAAGCAACCATCGACCCAAAGCATGATAATCCCCTGTCGCACTCACTGCGATAGGGCGTTCGGTATAATAATCCTGTTCACGACCTGCTTGAACTGATGCACTCACCACCTGCACATTAACCGCTTGTGCTTTGGTATTTATCATTCCGATAATCTCGCTCATCGGTGCTGTGCGTGGCAGAGCATTGAGCTGATTTTCAAGTTGTGTATTTTTTTGTATGACCTGATGGCTTAGATGGTCAAACTGCTGGGCTTTATGATATTTAGTGGCAAATTCATCAATTAAGGCAGATTCTTGACTTTGGGCTGCATTAAGCTTTTGAATGGTTGGTAAAATCGCAAGTAGCCAGCCAAAAATGCCAATGATCATCATGATCAAACCAAGTACCGTCAGCTGTATATATTTGGGTGATTGAGCAATGGTATGACGATTGACCTGATTAAGCTCATACCAAAAACTTTGTAGCTGATACACAAAATTATTCATTACCACGCTCGTTCACATCAGTATTTTCATCGTGATTTGTTATGTTCGCTGGCTGTATCATATCTTTGGCATCAAGTGGCAGCTGAGTGGCAGTGAGCGTAAAACTCATCGCTTGATCTGCTTGTTGCAAAGACACCACAAGTACATCAGTATACAGCCCAGACAACTCAAGCCGATGGGCAAATGCAGACACGGATTGTGTCGATACCGCCTTTCCTGTCAAGCTAAGCATATCTGCCGCCTGACTCATTTCGTCTAGATACACACCCTCAGGTATTAGGTTTGATAATTGTTGCCAGCGATACGCAACTTGTCGATCTTCTGATAAAGCATTTAACGCCTCACTGTGTTTTTGGGCAGTATCTAGCTGTTCTTTGAGCTGCTGCATTTGATGGATCTTATCGTCCAAGGTGCTGATGCGTGTTTTAATCTCATCATTGATTGCTTGTTGTTGATTGAGCCGATAATAAATTGCACCAAAAATCAGCATCATCACCAAAACAGCAAGCCCCACCACCGACACAAATATTTGACGAAACTTAGCATCAGCTTGACTGCGACGCTCTTCACGCCATGGCAAAAGATTAATCCCCTCAGATCTTGTCAAAGCCAGTGCCGCTGCTGCTGTTAACATGGGTGCTTGCTCCATATCATTATCTTCGATGGCATGATTGACCGCGTATTTAGGATGCATGGGCAGACACAAAATATCAAGCTTTGCCTGTAAAGCCTCTGCCAACTGTGATGCTTTTGTCCATGTTGTGCCGCTGATGTATAGCCGCTCAATCGGTAAAACAGTTTGTGCCTGACAATTCTTGATCAGTGATAAGATTTTTGTGGCCATCTGATCAACTCCCAATTCAGACCGATCAGATGATTTGATATGTGGCGTATTTGCCGACGCTTCGCCAAATGAAAGTTCATCGGCTGCCATGTCATCCACCCAATCATCAAAGCGGATATGGTAGTCGCCAGTTTGAGCTTTTATCGCAATATCTGGTGTTTTTTGGATAAAATTGTCTTGCAAAGGCTGTACAAAGTCATTTTGGATTGATGCATTCGTCTTGGACAATCGATCTGTCAAATCGCCAAAATTCATCGTTAAGGTTGACTGATTGGGCCAATTTTTAGGCGTATCAACATCATGGGTAAATTGAGAAAACTGATCAAGTTCTGATTGCTCATCCAATGGCTGATTGCCAAAATTTGTCAATGCATGTATTGGCTCATTTTGCTGATATAGCAATACGCCATGATGAGTGATATAACCGCCAATATCGTGATCGGTAATCTCCACCAAAGCACTGACTTGTGCTGTCATTTTAGCCATCATGCGTGCCAGGCAAGATGTATGGACATCAACTGCTACAGCCTCTATTCCCACCATGGCAAGTACTTCACAGCAGTCATGGATACTATTTTGGTGTGCCACTGTCAGAGTGATTTGAGTTGCTACTGATGATCGCTCAAGTACTTGAAAATCAAAATAAACATCTTGGATATTACGCCCAATATAACGCTCAGCATCAACTAAGATTTGTGCTTCGATATCCTCATCTGATAAATCAGCTGGCAGATCGATGAGCGTCTGCATGACTGCATCATCAGGTACACAAGTGATGGCATTTGCCTGACTTAACCCAAGCGTTTGCATCATCTGTCTTAGCGTCTGGGCAAGTTTTTCTTTATCAACAATTTTGCCAGAAACCACCACATCGGTATAAAACACACATGCCGAACCCAACCAGTGATAGCGTCCATCATGCTCATCTAGCCAAACTGCTGTTGCCGCCTTTTCTCCAAAGTATATACCAATGGTTGGCGTATCAGACTGCCCTCTTAACCAAGCACGCAGCTTATTTAATCTCACATCCCACTCCGTGCCTGTATCTATCAAATTAGCCCAAGACCTCAACCAACTCGCCTTCAACTAAATGCATGCTGATGGCCTTGGTGATTTTAATCATAACAAACTTGCCCAAAAGATCAGTATCTGCTTTAAAAATTACCGAACGGGTATTATCCGCTGTACCGTGTAAATATCCCTGACGGCGATTTGCAGGCTCTTCGGCCAACACACGCAGCGTCTGACCGACCATGGCTTGTGTTTTATCAAAAGTTGAACGCTTAATAAGCTCTTGAAAAACTGCCAAGCGTTGTTTTTTGGTTTCAAGGCTGACATCATCAGGCAAATCAGAGGCGGGCGTACCAGGCCGTTTAGAATAAATAAAACTGTATGAATGATCAAAATCTAAGTCTTTTGCAAATTGAAGCGTCTGTAAAAAGTCTTCGTCTGTCTCTCCAGGAAATCCAATGATAAAATCACTTGATAAATGTAAATCAGGACGAATTTTGCGTAATTTTGCAATTTGATTCATGTAGACATCGACCGTATGGTTTCGCTTCATGGCGGCTAAAACTTGGTTTGAACCGCTTTGAATCGGCAAATGCAGATGTGATACCAACTTATCAATACTTTGGTAAGCTTCAATGATATCATCGGTAAATTCCAAAGGGTGGCTTGTGGTGTAGCGAATGCGTTCAATCCCATCAATGTATGACACATAATGTAGAAGCTCGCTGAATCGGCAAATACTGCCATCATCTTTTTCACCACGATAGCCATTGACATTCTGACCCAAAAGATTGACTTCTCGCACACCCTGTTCAGCCAAGCTATCAATTTCAGCCAATACATCATCCAAAGGGCGTGATAATTCCTCACCACGAGTATAAGGCACAACACAAAATGAGCAATATTTTGAGCAACCCTCCATAATAGACACAAAGGCAGTATAACCCTCAACTCTTGGCTCAGGCAAAAAATCAAATTTTTCAATACTTGGAAAGGAGACATCAACCACACCGATACGATTTTTGGGGATTTGACCCATATCAGTTTTGGCTTGATTTGTTGTACTTTCATACAACTCAGGTAGGCGATGCAAGGTTTGAGGACCAAAAACCATATCCACATATGGCGCACGCTTTTGGATATTATCACCTTCTTGAGAGGCAACACAACCACCAACACCAATGACAAGATTTGGGTTTTTTTCTTTTAATTTACGCCAACGACCCAATTCAGAAAAAACTTTTTCTTGTGCTTTTTCACGGATTGAGCAGGTATTCATAATCAACACATCAGCATCATTAATATCATTGGTAATGACCATACCATGGCTACTACCCAAAACATCGCCCATCTTTTGGCTGTCATATTCATTCATTTGACAACCTTGGGTAACGATATAAACTTTTTTTGGCACAGCGGTATCACGATCAGCTTCCCTGATTTCATGTAAGGCTGTTGCTGGATTTTTGATGGCGGTTGCTTGAGTTTTAGGATTGAAAGTGCCAACGGTCATGGTTTTCTCCAAGGGTCTGCAAAATAAAAAATTTGTCTATTATATCATATCAATATGCCAGTGTCATTTTGTCAATATCAATTTGATGCATGTATTGGATAATTTTGGACTTTTTTATCAGTGATTGGTAGAATAAGCAAAATTTAACTCATTTAAGCTAATAATGAAAACAGCAAATAAATTGACCATCACCGCACTGCTTGCCACAATCAGCATTATGCAAGCTGCCTGTGCACAAGGTCATGCCAACGACGGTAGTATTTATCAATTTTTTGATGTCGAACGCCAAAAAAGTAGCCCAAATGCCCTACGCCAATACGAAAAAAATATGCAAGGCACACTATTTGGGATGTATCCTACCTATTGGCGGCTAAATTATAACCTATCTGGTCAATCACCCGAGGCAGTCAATCAGTTTGTCCATCAATATCCAAGCACTGTCATGAGTGAAAAACTCGCCGCTGACTATGCTGAGATTAAGGCTCGCCAAGGTGACTATGCGTCTGTGCGTGCCGTAGCAGACAGCATTGAAAACCCTGATGAATCTGAAGCTTGTGCGATTGCCTTAGGATTTAACCAAAGTCGTGATTCACTGCGAGCTTTATACCAAAAACCCAATGTATGGCTAAATACTCAAATCCGCCAATCTTTATGTGATAAACTGGCCACCGAAATGGTTTATAACCCACGCATCACCAACATCGATAAACATGAACAACTTTTGCGTATGCTACGCATTGATAAACGGCAACTTTCTAGCCGCCAAGCACCTTTGGATAAAACGGGCGATATCATCTCATTGCTTGGACAATTAAACATATCCGTCAGCTACCAAACCATTAATGAAATTCGCAATAATCCCAATGAATTTTTGACACGCTTTTCTCAAGAAAGCTACAGCAACACCAATCAATATCTATATGTTTATGCCATCAGTTTGCTGGCACACCGTTCATACTCAGAAGCTGCCATACAGCTTAATTATGACATTGCTCAAGACGAACTTAGAACACAAAAGCTCATCTCTGATATGGCTCGTCAGTATGCTTGGCGTAGCATTGCGGTCAAGCGTATGAATATGAACACCAATGATGGCTATAGTATGGATGCGGTACATTGGTTTAGAAATAGCTTGGGTGAAACTTTTAATTACGAAGAAGCAGAAGACTATGCCCAAGCAGCAATTTATTTTGGTCAATGGTCAGATGTCATTACGGCAATTAGTGCCATGACAGCCGTTGAACAACAAGAGCGGATTTGGCAGTATTGGCTGGCTCGGGCTTATGAACAGCTGGGTCAGCAAGCCAAAGCACAGCATATTTATCACAATCTTGCAAAAGGGATCGATTACTATGGGCTACTTGCCAAAGATCGCATCGGACAGCGTTTAAGTCTATCTGATATTGGTGGCAATGTATTACCATCAATCAGCACCAGCGATGAACAGCGTATGATGGCAGATCAGCACTTTGCCCGTGCAATACTACTTATGCAAAACAATGCCAGCCTTGAACATATTAATCGTGAATGGAATTGGGCGGTCAAAAAAGCACGCGACTTAGGCAATACCACTTTACTGCTGAGTGCCGCCAAAAAAGCCCATGACTTAGGATTTTATCACCGTAGCATCCATGCCATCGAAACTACCGATTATCTCCGTAATGCGGCATTATCACACCCAACCCCTTATCAAGACAGTACTTTAAAACACAGCCGCAATGCAGGTATTGATCCTGCTTGGGCGTATGGCATCATGCGTCAAGAAAGCCGATTTCAGCCATCTGCTCAATCTGGTGCAGGTGCAGGTGGTTTGATGCAAATCATTCCCAGCACAGCCACCCAAATTGCCCGAAGCTTGGGTGAATCTACAGGTAATATGAGCAATCCTGATACTAATATACGCTATGGAACTTGGTTTTTAAATGATTTGGCAAACCGTGCCAGAGGACAAATTGCGGTCGCAACCGCAAGCTATAACGCAGGTCCTAATGCTGCTCGTCGCTGGGTACCAACACATGGTGCCATCAGTGCCGATCAGTATGTAGAAGCCATCGCATACGCTGAAACCCGAGCTTATGTCAAGCATGTTATGGAAAATGTGACAATTTATAGCCTACTTTTAGGTCAATATACCCCAATTTCTCAGCGTATGGGTACAGTTAGCCCTTACTAATTATTCTAAAATCTAAAAAGGCCAGTGTGGCGACTGGACTTGGGAGTCTATTTGACTGATTAAATGCCAGTTTTTACGAACTCATATCCAAAACTTGCCATCTTATACACACCAAAAAGGTTTGTCTTTAAATCCATAAAATGATACACTAACAATGATTTGACATTTTTATCGATAATATTATTATTAAAAATGTATAATCAATCTATTTTTTAAAATTTCTTAATAATTTAAACAAGGATTTTTATTCATGAAACAACCTGTACGAGTTGCTGTCACTGGTGCTGCTGGTCAAATTGGCTACAGCTTACTATTCCGTATCGCATCAGGTGAAATGCTGGGTAAGGATCAGCCTGTCATTTTACAATTACTTGAAATTCCTGTTGAAAAAGCACAACAAGCACTACAAGGCGTTATCATGGAACTTGATGACTGTGCTTTTCCATTATTAGTTGATGTCATTGGTACCGATGATCCTAAAGTAGCATTTAAAGATGCTGATTATGCACTATTGGTTGGTGCTCGCCCACGCGGTCCTGGCATGGAGCGTGCTGACCTGCTTCAAGAAAATGCAAAAATCTTTACTGTTCAAGGCAAGGCGCTTAATGAAGTTGCAAGTCGTGATGTTAAAGTATTAGTCGTTGGTAACCCAGCAAATACCAATGCTTATATCGCCATGAAATCAGCACCCGATTTACCAGCCAAAAATTTCACCGCCATGCTGCGTCTTGACCATAACCGTGCGTTAACGCAAGTTGCCAAAAAAACAGGCAAAGCTGTCAAAGACATCAAAAAATTAATCGTTTGGGGCAACCACAGTCCAACCATGTACGCTGATTATCGCTTTGCTACCATTAATGGCGAATCAGTCAAAGAGATGATCAATGATCAAGACTGGAATGCTAATACATTCCTGCCAACCGTTGGTAAGCGTGGTGCAGCGATTATCGAAGCGCGTGGCTTATCATCAGCTGCTTCTGCTGCCAATGCAGCCATCGATCATATGCGTGATTGGGCATTAGGCTCAAATGGTGAATGGGTAACTATGGGTATTCCATCTGATGGCTCGTATGGCATTCCTAAAGGTATCATGTTCGGCTTCCCTGTGACTACCGAAAATGGTGAATATCAAATCGTCCAAGATTTGCAAATTGATGACTTCAGCCAAGAGCGTATCAATATCACACTAAACGAACTTGAAGAAGAGCGTGCCGCTATTGATCATTTATTTTCTTAATTCTAGAAAATACATTCAAATATCCAGCTGGTTTTGGCTGGATATTTTTTATGTTAAAAACAACACTTAAAAAACACAAACTATACAGACTTGCATTGCTCAAGTATTGGCAAATTGCTAAAATAAATTTAATCACAATAAAAGGAGATAGTCATGTTAGGTGATATAGAATATACCATGAACGAGCTGTTTGCTCAATTAGGTCTTGCAAGTAGCGATGAAGCCGTTGAAAAGTTCATTGCAGAAAATCAACTTGATGAAGAAACTAATCTAAAAAATGCCCCATTTTGGAATGACTCACAAAGAGCATTTATCCAAGAAGAGTGGAAAAATGATGCTGTATGGGCAATGGTATTAGATGAACTAAATACCAGATTACACGAAGAACATCAATCCTAAATCTCAATAGACACTTTAATAAAATCCTGCTGTTAGTAGGATTTTATTTATTTTCATTAAATTTATCCATCATAATTTAGCAGGATTTTTTCTATCCAGCAAGATTTTGCCACGATTAAGCTCTTTATAAAAATAGATATTTAATCATCTCACTCCAATTCCAAAAACTTTCTTTAATTAATAAACACTAAAACAGCTACTGTCCATAAGTTTATAACTGTCTGAATTTCTTTTGAAAATAAACTTTAGTCATTGGATTGTACACCAAGGCCAATACCATAAAAATCCAATGTAGTATTTTTTGCTGTCTTTTAAGACTGATTCAACCCCCAAACAAA
>NZ_KV796837.1:0-10421 GCF_001809255.1 Moraxella sp. HMSC061H09 | reverse complement strand
CGCAGGTTCGAATCCTGCACGACCCACCATTATTCCCCAATAGCTCAGTCGGTAGAGCATCGGACTGTTAATCCGTGTGTCCCTGGTTCGAGCCCAGGTTGGGGAGCCAAATTTAAAAATTCCTTAGCCATCTTAATAGCTAAGGAATTTTTTTATATCATAAAAAATTTTATCTATTACCAATATCCTAAAAATCAATAAAAACACCCCAAAGATGAGACTTTTAGGGTGTTTTTCATTGTGGTACTTTTATTGAGTAGATTGGCAATCTGTCGCCTTGTCGTAAATTGACTTTATCACATCTTACTTAATTAACCAACAATGAATTGGTTAAAAATATACAGTCGCATAGATAGTTGGGTTGATGTAAGATTCTTTTTCTGTTGCGTAGTTAAAGTTACCATAGGTGATATCCATGCCTGCAGAGACATTTTTAGAAATATCACGGTCAATTGCTCCGATCAGCTCAAACCCATCGCCCTTTTTCCCACTAGGATTATTCACAAGATTCATGTGTGCGGTATGAGTCCATTTGTCTTTAAAATGCTGCAAAGCCACGCCAACAGCTTGTTCTGTATTATTTTTGGCACTGTCGTCATTGGCATAGCCGACATGCTGATAGATACCACCTACTTTATAATCCTCATTAATTTTATAATTACCTGTCACACGCGCAGTATAGTTAATCTTGCCATAAGAGGTTTTTGCTTTACCAAAATAGGCATAAGCTGCACCAACATTATATGTATCTGTGTTTTTCTTGACAAGCAATGAATAACCATCACGATCAATGGTATCTGTCTCTTTATTTTCATCTAAGATGTACATCGCCTGAAAACTAACATCTTTGATTTTTGGTGATTCGTATGCAATGGTATTATTGGTACGCACCCCATCTACGCCTGACGCCAGATAGGCAGTATAACGCACATATGGATCCAAAGACAACATACGACCCGCCTTGATGGTACCATACTTTTTATGCTTCACGCCAATCCATGAATCACGAGCCTCAAAATTGCGTGTTTTAGCAACAGTCTTTTCAGTACCATCTGGCTGCTTGATTTTTTCATTGCGTAAATCACCATCATTTTCTAGACGGTACTCCAACTTGTACAAAACCTCATAATCATCATTTAACTTTTCAGACCCTCTAAGGCCAATGCGTGATCCGCTGCTATACAGATAGGGGCGGTCTGTTGTTGATGTACTGACATTGGTTGTCTTGTTGGTTGTTTTTTTATGATTAGCAGCAATGCCAAGAGATGCGTAACCATATAATTCAGGTGCTGCATGTGCATTTAGCATCATGCCACCTACAAATAGTCCGCCGATGACTTTTAGGGTTGTAAATTGTGCTTTCATACATCTCTCCTTGATTGAAGTTTCCTAGGTTGGTTATCATAGATTTTCAGCCATCAAGTTTGGCTTATCGCTGAACTTTTAGCCTGAGTTTCATCTATGCTATCAGGCATCGATTATGATTGCCTGCGATGGTCATCATGATTTAACATTCATACTCAATGTAACAATTCTGTTAAAATATTGATGTTATGTTTTGTTATATCACAGTAGAGTAACGATACTACAAGAAAATCATCAAATATGCAACACTTAATTAAGTATATTTCAATGTTTAAGATAACTATTTCAAGGCACATGTCAAAACTGGTATCAATACTTGTATCAATCACGCATTGGTAACAATCTTTTACCGTATTCTTACCTTAATTATAAGTTATTTACCATAATACTATGGTATTTATTTTTATATAGGATTATATTATTATTATCAAAAGCCTAAAGTTATTATGCCGATCGCTTTAGAAAATTGATTATTGATAAAAGTGGAAGCTGAGCCAAATTTATACACAAAACCGTTTAAATTTGAGCTTTTAAATAACAACATTTGGAGGTATTCTATGAAAATCTTAGCTTTAGCCCCTGCGACTGCCTTGGCACTTGTTGGATTCATTGGTGCAGCTCATGCTCAAGTTGACCATGCTCAAGAAGCTCATGATTCTACCGTATTAAAGCGTCAAGTTACTTATGCCTGCCAATCAGGTGGGCAAGCCACCGTAACTTATGGCTTTAACCAACAAAGATTGCCAACTTATGCCAGTGCTTATGTTGATGGCAAAAACCGTTTTATGCCATTTAATTTAAATCGTTCTGACAATGTTGATAGCGTTTTTGGTGATGAAAATAACTACAGCTTGATGACTGATGCCATGACATTGTATAACTATCACAAACTAGGCATTAACATCACAAGCCCTTCTGGTGATTTTGCTCATAAAGGCTGTAATGTCAGATATGTTACAAAACTTTAACGCTTAACATAATATTAATAAAAATAATATTAATAAGGTAAGCTTTAATCCCAAGTTTTAATCATAAATATCACTTGATTTTAACTTGGGTATTTGATTTAATGGCTAAAGATAGGCTCTAGGTTGGTAAAATAAGCAATCAATCTAGAGCCAATCAAATGCCCTATCACTAACCCCGAAACAATCTTTACTCTCACGCTTGATGGTCAAAATCATCATTCTAAGACATTCAATCATACCCAATTACAAGTCATTATGACTGATACATAAGGAAAATATCATGAAAAAACTTGCCTTTAGTCTTATTGTGGCTACTGCTGGCATGATGGCTATTTCTGCCAATGCCATGAGTCCAAAAACCGTACAATACACCTGCCAAGGCGGTAAAAGTGTCAATGTTAAATACATCTTTAACGATGCAGATTTACCATCTAAAGCCGTTGCTAGCTTCTCTGGCAAAACTGTCGGTATGCCCATCAATCTTAACGCATCAGATATGACAAGCTCAATTTTTGGCTTTGGTGGTTATACCATGACTGCAGACTATATCGATGCCAAGAACTACAATCAAGTCGGTATTGCAGTCATCACCGACCCAAAGAACAAAACTTTGTTCAAAAACTGCAACCCAAGATAATTTTTTTACTACCCAAATAAAAAAGCATGGATAACCATGCTTTTTTATTGATTGCTGATTGATTAAATCAATTCGCTGTTGTCGTATCCGTGGTTGCAGCATCAGTTGCTGCAGCATCGCTTGCTGCTGTATCTGATTTTTTGACACGATTAACAAGGCTGTCAGCATATTTGGCATTAGAAGCCGATTTTTCACTTTGCCATGCTTGATAGGCTTTCTCATATTGCTCAGTCGTGATAGGCTGTGCTTGTAGTTTTAATCTCTTATACCAGCTACCGCCTTTATTGCCCGCCCAAGAAAATGATCCGCTAAATGGTACGCCTTTAGAAACTCTTGGTACACCACCAATAGCAACCATTGGGATTTGTAAAGCACTGTCAATCAGTAATGCCTGTGCTTTGGCATAGGCATTATAACGCGCACTGTTATCATTAGAGATGACCGATGCCTGATTAAGCAGTGTTTGATAAGTATCCAAACCAACTTGTTTAACTAAAGCTTTATCGCCACCTCTGTGGATACCTGTTTTTTGTAGCATGGCACCATCAATAGGACTCATGATATCCAAATAGGTGCGTGGATCTTGATAATCCGGGCCCCAACCTGCCATCATAATATCATAATCTTGCTGCTCTGGCGATTCAGCATAGTAGCCTTGAGACTCATAAGTTGAGGTCTCGGTTTCAATGACATTGATAATGATATTTTCTTGACCCAATGAGGCCTCAACCGATTGCTTGAATGATTGAGCTTGCTGAACTCTGTTCGAATCTGCTTGGTCAATTGGAAAATCCAAATAGATAGGGAAAGTCACGCCTTGAGCTTCTAAAGTTTGTCTGGCTTTAGCAAACTCTTCTTTGGCTTTTTGTGGATTGTATAGACCATCTTGGCTATCTGACAAATCGACATCTTGCCATTCCGTACCATAGCCTACCAAGTCTTTTTTCACCATTTGCCCAAAGTCTTCACCATCGGCAGACACAAAAGTTGGCGGTACCAGCATATTACGCAAGGCCTTGGTTTCGGCTTCCTCACCGACAGTTTGTGCTTGATAAGCTGCACGATCAAGTGCAAACATAACCGCTTGACGGAAATCTTTGTTCAGCATTGCCTTTTTGGCAGATTCTTGTTGCTCTGGCGTTTTTGTGCTATTGGCAAAAGCAGAACGATTTAGGTTAAAGGTGAAATAATAAGTTGTACCATCTATCAAGCCATAAACGATGTTATCTTGATATTTTTCACTGGCAGCTTGGTAAGTTGGGTCATTTGGATATAAGCGTGCAACGCTAAACTCGCCTTTATCAAAGTTACGATAATACGAACCAGGATCTGAGCCATCGGTATAGGTTAGCTTGACAGACTGTACATGAACATTGTCAGCATCCCAATAATTATCATTTTTAGTAAATTCCATCAAAGATTTTGATGCATAGGCACTTAAAAAGTAAGCACCATTGACCAAAATAGATGAAGGATCTAAAGCACCAAAATCTTTACCTTTAGATTGTAAAAACTTAGCATTCACAGGGAATAGGACGCTATAGGTCACTTTAGAATTCCAATATGATTCTGGTTGGTTTAGCGTGTATTGTACAGTTTTATCATCTAAAGCCTTAACGCCAACCTCTTCCCAATTCACTTTACCTTCTTTATAGGCTTTTAGGTTTTTTACAGAATCTTCAACCACATAAAGTGCATCAGATTTACCGTCAACGGCATGTTTTAGACCTGTCACAAAGTCATGGGCAGTAACGGGCGCATATTCTTCGCCATCTGAAGTGTACCAAAATACCCCATCACGCAAGGTGTAGGTATAAGTTAATCCATCTTCTGAAACGCTCCAATCAGTCGCCAAAGAAGGGACAAGGTTGCCATATTCATCATTTTCTAGCAAACCATCAACCATCTGAGTGGTAACATCGGCAGTAACAGCTTGGTTGGCTAAGATATAGTCTAAAGATTTTGGGTCACCTGAAAACACATATTTATAGGTGGTTAAATCACCGCCACCTTGTGATGCTGTCGTGCTATTATTGCTGCATGCAGCTAAAATAGATGCTGATAATACTGCTGCCCCTACTGTGGCAAATAACTTCGTTTTTTTCATAACATGGGTCCTTTGTTTGTTATGTGAAATGGCGTTTTTAAGAATAAAACTTAAACACCCTTAAGGTTATGCTAACCATCTAAAACTTAAAAAATCATATTTCAATCAATACCATCATGATGCCTATCAAACAAATACGGTATTTAATAAAATTATCTTAAGTAATCCCTCCTTGCTACTTCTCCTTATTTTAGTTGGTATGGGTTATACGACTGTTTGGTTTGAAATGTGTTGTTGATAGCGTTCAAGCTCTTGTTTGTTCGCCCAAACAAAATGATTAGGCTTAATCTCCACCATGCTCGGCTCATCGCTAGAATAGTCATGCTGCGTGGGATCATATACAATCAGTTGTTTTTTACGCTCAAGTATCGGGTCTGGAATGGGAACAGCAGACAACAATGATTTGGTATACGGATGAATAGGATTTTTAAACAGCTCTTCAGTTTCAGCGATTTCAACAATCACGCCTTTATAAATAACAGCAATCCTATCAGAAATAAAACGCACCACAGACAAATCATGTGCGATAAACAAATAAGTCAAGTGCTTTTCTCGCTGCATTTTTTTTAGCAAGTTCAACACTTGGGCACGCACAGAGACATCCAATGCAGAAATTGGTTCATCAGCGATAACAAATTCAGGATCCATAACCAATGCTCTGGCAATACCAATACGCTGGCGTTGACCACCTGAAAATTCGTGAGGATAGCGTGTCAGATGTTCAGGTAACAAACCAACTTCCGCCATCATTTGTTTAATTTTTGCTAAGCGGTCAGCATTATCTTTATATAATTTAAAATTATATAACCCTTCTGAGATGATATAATTAACCGTCGCACGCTCATTTAAGCTGGCGGCAGGGTCTTGGAAAATCATCTGAATCTTACAAATCAGCTCTGCATCTTTAGGTTGATTACTAATGACTTTACCATCATAGATAATCTGACCACCTGTAATGTTATTAAGTCCGATAATGGCACGCCCAATGGTAGTTTTACCACTGCCTGATTCACCAACCAAAGAAAAAGTTTCACCTTTATTGATGAAGAAGTTTGCATTTTTAACAGCAACGAAGCGTTTTTTACCTTCACCAAAAGAGATTTCCAAATCTTTCACTTCCACCAATTTTTTTGGTGCGGTTTGTTGTGTGGTGGTATTTACTGTCTGTGACATTATTCCCTCTTATTATTACTTAAAGTTATCATCAATTAACTTAAAAATCCTAACTGATTAAGATAGTTTTTGCAATATTTTTTCATGCAAATCACAGATCGCTTCAGGCTTATTGGCCTTGGGTGCATCGGGATGCAAAAGCCATGTTTTTGCCCAATGGGTATCAGAGACATTGATGATGGGCGGTCGTTGTTCAAAGTCAATTTCCATGGCATATTCTGAACGCAAAGCAAAGGCATCGCCCACAATAGGCGAGTACAAGGATGGCGGCGTACCAGGAATGGCGTACAGCTCTCCTGAATCATTAACAAGCTGTGGCAGACTTGATAATAAGCTCCATGTATAAGGATGTTGTGGATTGTAAAATATCTCCTTGACTGATGCAAATTCAACAATCTCACCTGCATACATAACCGCAACCTTATCAGCAATACTAGCCACCACACCCAAATCATGCGTAATAAAGATGATGGTAAAGCGATATTCCTGCTGTAGGCTTTTTAGCAGATCAATGATTTGTGCTTGAATGGTAACATCAAGAGCGGTGGTTGGCTCATCACATACCAAAATATCAGGACGACACGCCAAAGCAATCGCAATAACGATGCGTTGGCGCATACCGCCTGAATATTCAAACGGATAATCATTAAAGCGTTTTTCAGGATTGGAAATACCAACCTTACGCATATAGTCAATCGCTTGAATTTTGGCTTCTTTACGACTAACTTTTTGGTGTTTGGTAATTACCTCTACAATCTGTGCACCAATCGTTTTAATTGGGCTTAAACTGGTCATGGGGTCTTGAAAGATGGTCGCAATTTTTGAACCACGAATTTTAAGCCAATCTTCATTATTGGTAAGTTTGGTTAAATCTTGTCCACGGTATAAAATATCACCTGAGGCAATGCGACCATTATTTTCCAACATGCCTGTAAAAGTCTTGGTTAAGACGGATTTGCCAGATCCTGACTCACCCACTAAAGCCAAAATTTCACCTTCATGTAACTTCAAAGAAATATTGCGAATGGCAGTTAAAATGCGTTTACGCACTGTAAACTCAACCACCAAATCATTTACTTCCAATATAACATTATTTGTAGTCATGACAGTCCTTACTTGTCTGATATCTCATCAGTTCATCTATTTATGTGAGCGTGGATCGGTGGCATCTGCCAAATTTTGCCCCACAAGATACAATGGCAATGATACCAATACCAATACCGTCAGTGGTATCCAAAATAAATAAGCATTGGTGGTTAAGTTGCTCGAATAATTGGCAATCAAACGCCCCAAACTTGGCGTGGTAGTTGGTAGACCAATACCAAAGAAGGATAAAAATGCTTCATAGGAGATATAAACTGGCAACATTTGTGACAACAATGTCATAATAATTGATAATATTTGTGGCAATAAATTTTTGACAGCAATTTTATATTTAGGTGTACCCAATGTTCGGCTTGCCAAATTATATTCCAAATCACGAAAACGCATGATTTGAACCCGAATGGTAAAAGCAACACCAATCCACCCTGTGATACAAAATGCTAAAATTAGCTTCCAAAATCCCGCTCCTAATGCATAGGTCAACACAATGATAATCAGCATTGAGGGTACATTGGAGATGATGTTGTAAATCTCCAGCATGATTTTATCAATAGACTTTGACACGCCCCACAGCGCACCTACAACAACGCCAATAGTGATATTAATAAAGGTTGCAATCACCGAAATTAGGATGGAATTTCGTGCCCCATACCATACGCCATCAAATAATGAATGACCATTTTTGTCAGTGCCAAACCAATATTCACTATTTGGCCAAATATAGCGCTTAGAAAAGTCATTAATATTACTGACATCACTAAAATCATAAGGCACAACCATGGGATAAATAAAGCTCATCAATAAAATCACTGACAAAATGGCGAGCATCACATAGGTTGATTTTTTGGAAAAAAACTGGCGAGCAACCGATTTCCAATAAGAATAGGTCGGTGTATCGATAACCTCAGAAGCACGGCTATCACGACCAACAAATTTAAACTTAGATTTATCAACAACTTCCATTTACTCACCTTTTTTGTCTTCAGATAGTTTGATGCGTGGGTCCACCAATGCCATGGCGATATCTCCCAATAGTAGCGAGATAATTGATAAAACAGTAAAAATAAATGTCAGTCCAACAATCATGGCATTATTGGCTGCCTTAATCGAGTCAATGAGCATTTTACCCATGCCAGGAAACGCAAAAATGGTCTCGGTTAGTGTTGCACCACCAATGGCTAAAATAATACTGGCAGGAATACCAACAACCACAGGCACCATGGCGTTTTTAAATAAGTGCTTTTTGTAAATTTCTGATTCAGATAATCCCTTGGCACGAGCAAAACGCACCCAATCACTGGCTTGAATATCAACCAAATAACGACGAAACCAAATTACAGTATATGGTAAGCTAAATATCCCCAAAATTAGTGCTGGCAAAATATAAGACCGAATATCCGAAGCCCCTAAGATTGGGAAAGAGTCAGGCAAACCTGTCAGTTGACTACCAGCAAAACGGATGACATAAATTAACGCAATACTTGGCAATGCCAGCATAAAAGTCATGGTTGCCGTGGAAACTTTATCAAACAATCCATCTTTAAAGCGTGCCATAAGCATACCAATGGGCAAGCCTATTCCATAAGAGAATAATACGCCAAACAACCCAATAACAAATGAATTATAAATCATAGATGGATCTTTATAATTGGTTTTAGTTTTGGAATAGTTGTCATTTTCGCCATAATTAGCACGGGCAATATCATCCATGGTATTCGGATTTTTATAGGTTCTGCTATAAATATCTACAGATGACTTTTTGGTCACACCTGTTGGGAAAGTCACTTCCTGTAAATCGATACGACCTTGTCCTTGTGTAATCACCTGCCATACAGGGACATTGCTGTAAGTTGGGTAAGAAGTTCCCAAATTCAGATTAATGAAATTTTGGTGTAGGTAAGGAAATTCACGATTGGTATATAGCAAATATTTATGGTGAGTACCAGAACCAACCAACGCCCAACCTGCTGCAGCATCTTTTTCAAACCGCATATATCTTGGTAAATTGGGATTGTCTGGATCTTGTATCTTCCAAGGATGATCAATTTCAATCAGATTAGAGAAAAAAGACCACACCCGCTCATAGATAGGGATATCACGCGTGGCATAAAACTGTTCACTCAGTGGATAGGTTTTTAACTGCCACTGACCATTTAAGGTTGACAGATAATTTTGGTAGGCAGCTTCACTATTAATATCGCCGCCTTGGCTACTAACACGCTTTTGCAGCTCCCCAGCAGATAAATAGTCAATATATCCCATGGAATCAAAAGTTGTATTTTCATAATCAACTTTCTTATCCAAAGTTTTGGTCATCTTATTGTAGTTGGGGTCTTGTTTAAAAATAAGACTCGTTGGCACTAAGGTATAAACAATGACATAAACCAAAGCCGTCACGACAACTACAGAGAGTAATGATCTGAAAATACGGCTTAAAATATACTTTCTCATATTCTTCCTTGACATCAACTTAGCAGTTTGCTATGCGTTTTGCCTCAAGTTTACGGATAAAGCAATTTTATGGATAAATTATTTACCCAATAAAACAAAGAACGCTAGTATAACACAACATTAGCAATTGTAAAATATTGTTGATATTTTTTTAGCTCAAGTAACTGTCTTACAAATATTTCATAAAATGTCTTATAAATCAACACACAAGACAAGATAAAATGATAAAATCTTGCTTAATCGGTAAAAAACCAGCATAATAGATCAATAATAAAAAGCCAAATTTATAATCGCTAAAAAACCAAACAAAACCAATCACATACATTAATGAGTACTATTGACATGAAAACAGACACACCTGTGGCAATTGCCAAAGCCTGTGATTATCCAACACTCACCCCCATTGACCGCCCTATTTTAACCCCACCCAACGGACATAAAAAAGTACTGCTACATTCATGCTGTGCCCCTTGTTCAGGTGAGGTCATGGAGGCGATGATTGCCAGTGGCATTGAATTTACCATTTATTTTTATAACCCCAACATTCACCCCAAAAAAGAATACGAAATTCGCAAAAATGAAAATATCGCCTTTGCCCAAAAGCATGGTATACCAT
>NZ_KV796836.1:0-400 GCF_001809255.1 Moraxella sp. HMSC061H09 | reverse complement strand
ATCAACCAAGGCATCCCCATCAACGCCCAAGATGTTTATGGTATGACCCCATTACACTATGCCATGCGTTCAAAGAATGCTGATGCTGCTATCGCCTTGCTGGAGGCAGGGGCTGACCCTAATATTCCTAATAGAGACAATGTCATACCCTTGGCAATGATAGGTATGATACCGAAGCGATTAGATGTACTTGAACTGATGCTCAAAAAAGGTGGCAATGTTCATTTTTATAATGGTCATTATGAAGTGTTACAATTATTAGAGTTGTTTTGGAGTCATGACAAAGATTATATCCCTGTTATTGAAATGATGAAACAGTACGCTTGAAAACCTTTTAAAGCCTAATACACAAACACCCATACCCTAAATGCTGTCAAACTGATTGCAGGCATCACCGCTG
>NZ_KV796835.1:0-15962 GCF_001809255.1 Moraxella sp. HMSC061H09 | reverse complement strand
TCACCAATACACAACAGCTTTATGAACGACTACGACACCTTGCTAACCGAACTAGAACAGCAGTTGACATACTCCCACCACCAAACCTAGCGGTTATGGTAGGGGGAATCTTTGCGACCCATAACAACTTAGGCTTAGATTGAGTTGTTACCTTTCGCCATGCCACTATCGCTGAATAGTATCGGCATGAGGGAACTCTTTATACAGCACTAAGTCCTAGTGCATCAGCTAACGCTTGCTTTCGTATATTATTGCTTGCATTGATATCACGGTCATGCTGTGTTTGGCAACTAGGACACGTCCAATTTCTCACAGATAATGGCAAATTATCTAGCTTGTGATGACAATGCGAACAAATTTTACTACTGGCAAAGAACCGATTGACTTTTAGAATGTTTTTACCATACCAATTTGCCTTGTAAGTAAGCAGGGTAACAAATTGACCCCAACCAACATCATTAATCACTTTGGTAAGTTTACGGTTTTTTACCATATTTTTCACCGCTAAATCTTCAATCGCATAACTGGTAGCTTGGTTTTCACAGATAAGGCTATGCGTGATTTTGTGGTGTAAGTCTAAGTGCCCGTTGCGTACTTTTTCATGAATACGAGCAACGGCTAATTTTTGTTTTTGATGGTTTTTACTTTGTTTTTGTTTGCTCACGACAAGGGGTGCTACGATTGATACCATCAGACAATATATCGAAAAACAAGAACGCCCTGATTAGGTCGCCTGTGCTTACATCTCCACCTAAATCGAAGATTATGGCTGGGGAGTTACGCAGGATAAGTTAAATTCACGCATGGTTTTTTCGTTCAGATTGCCATCATTGATTAAATTTAGCAATTTTTCTTGGTTATTGCGCAAGTGTTCGCCATTCCTGCTACTGCCGATTTGAAAGCCTTTACTTTGGGCTTTTTCGACAAAATTAGCTTGCTTGCTGGTTAATCCAGCGTCCAAAAGCTCTTTTCTTAACCATTTGTGACCAACCTGCAAAGACTTAGTTTGTGATATTTTAACTTTTTCCGTCCATGCTTTGGCTTGTTCAACAGCATGAGCATTTAGGCGAGAGCATACTCTCTCATAAGACGCTATAAAATATTTAGCAAATTTACTATAGTCAACCACATCACTTTCATAATACGCAAGCACAGCTTCGGCGTATTCTGCACCACTGCGTTCTGTAAACATGATTGGGGTCTTTCCATCAGCCATCATTGTATAAGCACACATATTTCGTGCTGTGCGCTTGTTGTGGTCATGAAAATATTGCAAATAAGCCAAGTTTTGGTGTACATAAACTGCTTTTTCAAATGTATTGTCAATCTTTTCATATTCGCTAGCGATAATTTCAAAACCATTTTCCAGTTGCTACGGTATGTCTGATGGTTTATAAGACGATGTGCCAATAGATAGTGGTATTTTACGAACCACACCATATTCTGACTTATCCAATAACATTTCCAAAGCTAATGTATGTGCCGTTTTTACCAAGTAAGCAAATGGATGGGGGTTTCTTCAGAGCCAAGCTTTATTTCTTGCATAAGATAACCAAGTGATGCGTGCATATTTTTGATCATTAAGGCATCATTTAGCTTCTTTTCCGATGCAGCCGTTCTACCAGTTTTTAATAAAATTTCAGTTTCGATATAAGTATAAGTATTTCCTTCAAGTGCGGCTGAAGTGTACGCAAATTCAATAGAAAAAGTTTCAATATTTCTAGGTGCTAGCATATGTTCAACACCTGAATACTTATTCAATGCTTCAAGGTACAACAATTCATCTTCTGTGAAGATTGGTCTGTATTTCAGCTTTTCTTCATTGTATGGAATATGCATTTTAAAAGATTCCTTGTGTTAATTTGATGTGTCCGAATTCGGACACATTCAGTATGATTATTCGGTCAACAGGTTATCCAAAAACTGCATCAATTCTTGTTCTTGTTTGGCAGTTAGGCTTTGGGCTGTCAATTCAACAATCAATTTCTTACCATTTGACTTGACCTTGCCAATTGGTTTGCCTTCTTTGACATACATTTTTTTCACATCAGTTACCGCTGGCGTTTTCATTTTACTTGTGGCTTTAGCATCAGTTGCCAGTTTACTATCATCAGCTGATACCACTTCTGACATGATAAAGTCAGCAATATGTGACTGTTTAAGCTCACCTGATTTTAGCATTGTTACTGCTTTTAGCAAGATACCGCCAAACAATTTATTATTAATATTCAAATCTTTTTTCAAAGATTTGATTTGTTCAGCTGTATCAGCCGATAAGATGCTTGGGTTATCAGATAAGTGCATCAAAATAGACTTTGGTAACTCATTAAAAGACAATAGCTTGTAAAGTTTGGCACGGCTGATACCTAATGCTTTTGCTAATTTGGTTTTGTTGTCAAAGCCATCTTGGATTTTTTCAACAGCCAAGGCGGTTTCATAATCACTTAAATCCTTGCGAGCTAAGTTTTCAGACAATGCCAGCAATGCATTTTGTTGATCAGTAATATGTACCACGATACATTCAATACTGGTTTTGCCAAGCAGTTGAGTTGCACGAAAACGGCGTTCACCAGCCACAATTTCATAGCCTTGTGCGGTTTGGCGTACAGTAATCGGCTGTAAAAGACCGTTTTTATCAATATTATCCGCCAATTCTTGCAAGGCTTTGGCATCAAATTCTGTGCGTGGCTGTACTGGATTTGGGCGGATGTCTGAAATGGCAATACTTTCTAAACGACTTGTTTTGTACACATCAAAGCCGTCAAAACCCTTGTCAGCAGCTGCGTGAATTTCTAGATTTTGGGCCAATTTGGCTTTAAGTTGCTGTGCTAATTTACTCATATTTTGTCCTTATTCCTGTACTAATTCTTCAGCTGAATAAGTTTTTAATCGTGTTTCATGCGCTGTCCACATTGCCAGTTTTTTAAAGCGACGCGCAATTTTTGATGTTGCATCAACCTTTCTTAAGCTGACACCTAAGATTGCAGCTTTATCAATATTGGTACTGCTTGGAATTTCAACAGGAATAATACTGCCAATTTTCTGTGCTGCTTCTTCTTTCATCATCTGACAAGTCAGCTGGCGTTTATCATGGCGTATCAAAAGTGCGCCAAGTAAGTTCAAGCTCGGGTTGATGTACTTGATTTTTTGAATGTAAGCTTGTAAATCTGCCACACCATACATTCCATACTGAGAGCCGCTAAATACAGGGATAATATAATCGGTAGCACAAGCTAAAGCGTTTCCAGTCAATGTGCGAAGAGATGGAGGAGTATCAATTAAAATAACATCATACACATCCATCAAGGGTTTAATGATGCGACTTAATACTTCTAATGGGCGTGGCTCATTGTCTTTAATTTTATCTTCATCGGTTGTAAGCGCCAATGATGAAGAAATTAAAGATACCCCTTCAATGTTTGTTTCTTCTTGTACAGCTTCAAGCAATCGAGCTGGTGAACCATCAAGCAATAAATCACGAATTGTCACAGGAAGTTCGGATGGATGTTTCAATCCAATATGTGTGGATGCGTTACCTTGTGGATCAAGGTCAATCACCAAAGACCTCGGTCATATAATCTAAAAAATCTACCACCTGGCTACTACGAAGGAATTTGCAGCATATTTGGCTCACTTTTACCATCAGCCCATCATTTGGACTAGAGTATATTATTTGCTGACGACTGGCGATACTGTGATTGGTGCCATTAGACAATGTATCAAAGAACAAGAATGCCGTGATTGGGTAGCTTAAGCATATATCTCCACCTAGTTCAAAAGATGATAGATAGAGAATTGCGAATGTTTAGTTAAAGTATTTCATCAATCTTATTAAAATTCTTTCTTGATTTTTCATCCATCAAATCATTTTTCCAAGATTTGATAATGGCTAAATAGTCACCAGCGTCAAAAAGAAACCGCTCCACTGTGTTTCGCCGAATTCTATGCTGATTAGCCATCACAAACACTTCAGCATTTTGTAAAATTTTCTCGTAATCTTCTTCAAGTTGGGTTTTCTGATCCTCCTGTATTTTATCAGCCTCAATCTTCTTAAGCATCTTAGCCTCTTTAATCTGCTCAGCAGTCAAATGACTTCTTATCTCTTCTTCTGTGTACCAACCAGAGGGTACATAATCGAGCACCTTTAAAAACCCCACATGTTTTGACTGCAGATGCACATTAGAAAGCTCTGCCATAATATCATCAATTGAATCACCCTGCACTTTTTTAATTTTACTTGCAAACAATGCCAGTTGTTTATGTGTCATTTTGAAATTTACAAAAGGATCATTTGGTTGACTATTTTCTTTAACACTCTTTGTTTTATTTTCTACTTCTTTGAGGTTGGTATTGATATAAGAGAATGTTAAACCTGTAACCTTTTTTCCAGTTTTATGTTGCTCATATTCAATCTTAATAGGCGTATGTTTATGGATTTCCTTAATCGCTCTATCAATCACATGACATTTAAAATCAGAAAATTTTTTATAAGTTTCTATGCAGTCAAATTTTTCTCGTAAATGCTCAACGGTATAAAAACCCTTACTTTCCATCGAACTCAAAATCATTTCAAGCATAATGATGCCATAAGCCCCCAAATTTACAATCCATTCTTTTTGATACTGCGTCCAAAAATTACCTGTTGCTTGATCAAATACTGTTAGCATTTCAATGACGGTGCTATCAAGTTTTATTTTGATTTGACCTTCGTTTTCCATGTAATCACATTCAGATACCCAACTCACACCCTTTTTGGCTTTACCATTTTGCGTTTTATACCAAAAGAAAAAAGCTTTTTTAACTATACTATCAGCAATTTTTTCCAATTCATTATAGTAATTTTTGCTTTTGATATTATATTCAGCAACGAAATCCTGTACGCGCACATAAAAGATGCGGTTATCAGGATCATTTTCAATTTTTTTCCTAACAATTGGAGATAAAAACAAAATCAGTCGCCGCTCATTTAAAGTCAAATGGCTTATGGCATGCAATAACCGATTCTGAATGATAATCAAGTCTTTGCTATTGGCATAAGTCATAGACTTTTGGTTGGGCTTATTAACCGATTTTTTGACTTTTGCAGGCTTTAAAGATGAGGAAGATGGTTGTTGTTCAAATTCTGACATATTGATCAAAAAGTCAAGAAAAACAGGATCGTTAACATCAAGATCAAATCTATCAAGCAGATTAAATCGAGCCTCTACATTAGCACTCTTTGTTGTTTTCAAGCGGTCCATAAGCAATGAAACGATACTTTGCTCTTGATCGTTAAGATCTGAAAATTTTCTACTCATAATATCTCTTTATACAAACGAATCTATTATTATAGTAACACAAATAACGAAACATATTAATATTTTTCGCACTTAACCCCATATACTTCGTCATATTATGATGTAAATCATTGATTTTAAATTAAATAAACTACTGTAAAATTATAAAAGAAGAAAATTATTAAAAATAATAAAAAGAATTTTGACTGCTTTATTTTAGAGGTTATCTCATTATCCAAAATCAAAAGACTTGTATGTAAAGCAAAAAAACGCCAAAGGCGTTACCATGAATATAAGGGTGATTTATGTTGACCTACTAGGTAACATTTCAATGCTACCATACAACCGTAACTGTTGCTAATATCGCAAACCAACTAAGGAGGGATGATGTCCCAAAACCAAAACTTTGAGCTACCACCACTCACCGATGATGATAAAAAAATCTATGATTCTGGTGATCCAGATGCGGCGGTACGCAGAACACTTGAGCGTATTATTGAGGCAATCCAAAACCCTCAAAAAAGCCAGAGGGTCCAAAAAAAGATTTCAACGAACCTTTGAATTTAGATGCTGAGGAACTAGAGGCAATCTTTACTGGTGACTATGGCAAACACCCAGGGATTGATGCCACCGTTGGGATGCTCACAACACCCGTGTGGGCGTTGTCCGACCTGCGACAAGAATATCGTTATCGGCACACTTTGGACTTCAAAGAAGAGTTTCATTATCAGCGTGGTCGAAAATACCACGATCAAGTATTTGAGTATGCCGACTCTTTGGAAGAAGCCTTGAATGATAAGCAGTCATATCCTGCATTTTATCGTCCAACGTGCAGCGGTGTTTTTGGGGCGTATCATCCCGTGTACGAAGAACAGTGGTTTTGGCCAATGATGAGCCGATGGTCGCTTTATCATTACGAGGCCATGCAATCGCCCATGTCGATTCGTGTGCTGGTGGACTGCCTACCAAAAAATGCACAACTGGCTTACAGCAATGCTTATGGGGAATATAATGGTGCGATTTACACGCATGAGTATCACGAAACCATGAGCCGAGAAGAACCTGGTCGCATTGCTTGGCAAAGTCCGAAATACGAATATAATAAAATGCAAGAGTCACCAAGCTTTTATGTCGGATTAAATACGCTTCAGCGTGCGGTATGTTTGTGGGCGGTCAACGAAATGTTTATCCCTATGCTTAATGCCGATGATTATATCCCTGGACTTTGGGTATTTTTACCAAATCTTACAGGACACTTTGATTCTGAAAATAGTTTTGCTGAAATGACGGTATTCTTTGGGGAGGATTTAAATGATCCAAGATATACCCAGATTCGTGCCAATAACGCACGAGTGCGTAATAAATCCATCATTTTGCGCCACATGCTAAGATATAATCAAATCCCTCAAGGGTATCGACCACAGATGAGCAATGAGGATATGGTTTGGGTGATTGATGAAGAGTGTGGGCCAGAAAGCGCCTGGACGATCGCACCTTGGGACAATCATATTATCCCAAAAGCCCCTGCTCAGACTTTCTTTGAGCAAGTGATGACCGAGCGTGGCACTCGTCCATTCCGATTATTTGGTCGTGGTGCACTGTGGAGCAAAACAGGACAACCACGCGTAGGCTTAATGCACGGTCTTGATTTAATGATGCTCAAAGATGCCTTGGAACTATTGGTTAAATTTGACAGCTTGTTTGGTAAGCAAGTGCCTAAAATGCGTAACAATGAGCCATTGGATAAAATTGTTAGAGAAATATCACAGTGGTTTGGTAGGATTGGTATGATAGACCGCGTTAATTATGCTTGGCCACAAAGCCGTGATCATAAGGCATTTTTAGAGTTTCATCATGGGGAGTATGACCGCACCCAACAAAAAACACCCTACCGCAATGTCAAAAAGCGATCTGGGTATTTGACCGAAGCTGAGCAGCTTGCCGAAATGGATGAATGGCTTCGTCAGCGCCGACAAAAAGTTGCGCAATGGGAGCAAGGTATTTTTGAAGAAGAAGACATTGAGATGGATGAGCTGTTTATCGAACAGACAACATTCTATGACTTTAACAACCGAGATATCGCTGATATGGTCTATGGTGAGCTGGCAGAGCTGTATGAGCTTGGGCCTAAAACCTTTGAGCAAAATATCCATGAGCATCTAAACGCCCTGCGTCAAAGATACCAAGATATTTGCCAAGAAACACCAGGAGATGATCGGTTTTCTAACCTGCAAACCTTGTATCAACAAAAAGCACAAAGGCGTATTGCTTTGCCATTTGGTTTGTCACTGACGCAAGCAGAGCTGATGGAGGTGGCAGAAAGCATTTATAATGGCATTAGCAATTTTCTTGAGTGCCCAAACGGTGAGATCACCTTGGATGAAGAAAAATTTAATGACAGTGGTGACCCAACCGACCTTAACTGGTACAAACCGGTCACGCACAGCACCATTGAACAAGGATCAGGCGTTTACTTTGGCTATGCGGTGATCATGGATTTGATTTGCCTGCAACCAGATGATGTTTTGAACGGCAAAAGTCCTGATGAGGCAGTGCCTGTCATTGAAGAAGATCGTCATTGGTCTTATTTAACTTAATCACACTAAACTTTAGAGGAGCTATTATTATGATGCGTTTTGTAGATCGTCCAGATCGTCCTGAAGAAGTAGATGGCTATCCGGTCCGTTATTATGAAGATACGGGCAAAGTGGCGGTTGATCGCCCTGTTGATGAACAACTGTTAATGGTTCGTCCTTATGTGCCTTTGATTGCCTATTTGATTGAAAAATGGGGATATGCACCTGTAGTCAATGGCGAATGTGTCGATGAATCGTTTATGCGGGCAAAAGAGCTACCCATTTGGTATGCCAACAATATCATTGATAGCGGCTGGCTATAGGGCGGTCAATGGCTAACCAGCATGAATATGGGCGATGTGCCACCTGGTAGCACAGCTGGCAAATCAAATGCCTTACCTGTTAATCCTTATACTGGCGATTTGATTTTAACCCAAGAAGCGGCTGAAGCATTGGATTTGAGTGATTACGACCCAGGTATTGAGATTGTTCCTGCTGAAGATGGTGAGGTTTTGATTGAGGTTCGTGAGCTGATTGAAGCAATGGGCTATATTTCTCCTAAGCAAAAATACTGGGATAAGGTTCAGTCTGATTCTGATGACGAATAAGCCATCGTGCGTCATGCGGGCAGCGGTTTACCCAAGACGGCCTATTGATAGCGCTGTTTTGGGTGCTGTTCAACTGTATGGCAAATTGACCCATATTAGGGGGTGCTGGATGAAACGAATAATTCTTAAGCTTTTCAAGCTGTATTTGGTCGCATTTATTTTATGGAGTGGTGCGTATTTGACGCAGCACTATTACTCTTCCTTAAAACCTATCTAAACCTACCCAAAGGCAAATTTAGCGTTTAATTTCTACTTCAATGTTGTTTACCTTATTCATTTAAACTTGGACTTACATCAACTCCATAGACTAACACGGTAGAACCTACCGCTTGTTTATATTAAGATAAAGTTAGGACTTTATCCGCCTTGTTTAAAATGTTTAAACTTGCATTCACATCACGGTCATGACTTGCTTGACAATTTGGGCAAGTCCATAGACGTGTTGCCAACGTCAAGTTTTCTTTAGCCATCACAAAACCACAAGATGAACAGGTTTTACTGCTTGGATAAAATCTATCCACTTCTTTGACGGTTTTGCCTTGCATATTAGCCTTATAAATCAGCTGTCGTTTAAATTCATAAAAACCCAAATCAGAGATGGCACGGCTTAATTTGTGGTTTTTACCATGCCTTTGGTGTTAAGGTTTTCAAGGCAAATCACATCAAATTGTTTTACTAAGTCTGTCGTGAGTTTGTGCAAAAAATCTTTTCTGATGTTTGAGATTTTATAATACAACCGTGAGAGCTTGGTCTTCGCTTTTTCACGGTTGTTACTGCCTTTTTGTTTACGGCTGAGCGATTTACTTAGTCGTTGTAATTTTTTAAGGTTTGTTTTTAAAGGTTTGGGTGCCCCAATTTTTGTGCTGTCTGATAACGTGGCTAAATCGGTAATCCCTAAATCAATGCCAACACTTTTGTGTGTTTTGGCATTTAATTTTGGTAGATTGTCAATTTCCACACCAACCGATACAAACCATTTACCGCCTTTTTTAAAAACAGTGGCGTTTAAATTGACTTGGGCTGTTCAGTTTGGTTTTGTCAATTTCTATGCCGTTTGCTTGACATTCATCACGATAATTTTTATCCGCTTCGTATTGTTTTGCCACTCGGCTAATGCCCAGTTATGGGCAAGACGTGCGACACCGCAAGCCTTATTAAAGTAGGTGGCTTGTTTGTTATTGGGAGCAAGTTCTATCGTGTGTCCTAATATCATGGATTTTCTTTAACCATCTGTTTGATTTGCTTTTTATATTTTTAAGTCCATACAATCGGTTACTAAAGCCATGAATAATAGCAAGCATGTCTTCAACCAACTCTTGCTGTGGCGATGTTTTTCTTGGTTGGCAACAATGATTTGATAGTTATGGCGGTTTGCCATGTGTTTAAAATAATCAAATCCAAAGCGTGCAAGACGGTCTTTGTGAGCGACATATAAGTTCTTTATCTCGCCAATTTCTATTCTATCCATAAGTGATAAAAAGATTTTGCGTTTAAAGTTTAAGCCACTGCCAACTTCACTGTGCCATTCATCAACGGCTATACCTTGTGCTAAACAAAAGGTTTGCATGGCTTCTATTTGCGATTGCAAATCGTCTTTTTGTGCATGGCTTGACATTCGGCAATAGACAACGATTTTACCTTGATTACTTGGCTTTTCAAGGTTTAAGACTTTAAATATATCATCGTCTGTATAAACACGATGATTGGTTTTAAGTCCATAGTGGTACAAGGCGTTTTTCTTTATCCTAACGTCTTAATGTAGATACGGACACACCTATTTTTTGGCAAATTCTTTGGGTTTGTACATGGCTAACAACCTATCTATTTTGTAATATTATAGATAAGTTTAAATATGTTTGTAATGCATAGTTAATTACTCTTGGTATGTGGTCGGTTTTCAAACCGTCAAATTAACCACCAAACAAGGTCAGGTCTATGAGGGGCTTTACACCCCACGGCCGGGTTTGTAGACTGTGTTTGCATATCCGTAAAACCTGCAATGGATTGTGCCGATAAGATTGGCGACTGGGCACTCATCCCTCGTCAAAAGTGCTTAAAGCGCACACAGGTTGAAATTGATAAAGATGATATCGCCAGTTTGGAATTCGATCATGGGTGGTCATATTCAGCCAGGCAGAAGCTGTTCTTTTAAGTAAAAAAGAGGTTTGATACAATCGCTGATAAAGGCAAAGGTGGATTTAACCGATAAATAATGTGGCACACTAGGGAAAGAAGTCAAAGTTACAAATAATTTGCGTCGACGCAAACGCAGAATTTCAATGAAATATATTGACCAATGATACTATTAAAAGTATCATTAACAAACATTATAATAATACCATGGATAACTTACTCACCCATTGTGAAACCCAAGCAATGTGTCAGTGTTCTTAGTTACAAGACTAAGCAGTCCATTGTTTAATGAGCCTTAGGAGAACCAACTTATGCTCAATACCATCTATAGCAAATACATTGCAAGCATCAGCGAGTTTAAAAAAGCCCAATGGATGCTTTGAAAAATGCCAACGGTGAAACTGTTGCTGTCCTTAATCGCAATGAGCCAGCCTTTTATTGTGTTCCAGCTGCACGATATGCAGACTTGATCGATCTCATCGAAGATCTAGAACTTGCTCAAATTGCAGAGGAGCGAAAAAATGAACGTAGAATTCGGGTAAATATTGATGAGCTATAACCTAAGCTTTACAGAGTCTGCAAAAAAAGAATATGATAAATTAGATAGCAATATTCGTGATCAGTTTAAAAAGAAACTTAAGCAAATTTTGGAAAATCCAAAAATTCCAAAAAATAAACTTAGGGGTTCAAATACCAAAGATCGTTATAAAATCAAGTTGCGATCTTCTGGTTATCGTTTGCTTTACGAAGTCATCTTATAATATCACTCATAAATCAATCTCCAATCCTGTTTAGGTTTTCTTCATAAGTACCAATTTCCATGCCCCGCCATTATGGCTATCGACATCTGGCGTAATATAAGACAAGCCTCTGACAACGGCAGATTTAGTGGCTTGATAAACTGGTTGACCATTGGAGCACTCATTAATTTTTTTATAGCCCAACTGCTTGGCTTTAGCCGTCGCCTGTGTTGTGGTGGCAAAGTACGGTCTTGCCTGAGCTTGCTGTATCGTTGGAAGTATAATAAAAAACGAACTAAAGGCAAATCCCAAAGTTAACGCTCTAAGAAGATTTTTTATAATTAAGCATCCTAACCTAAATAAATTTTTACGGTAAACATTATCACATTTTGACCTAAACCACCAGATGCGGTGTTTTTATTTTTAAACATCAAGCCCACTCACCACCCCCACCAACCGCTCCCATAGCTCATCATCACCCAAAAGTTCGTATTCCTTGACAAGTTTATTACTTCTAACGCCTTGATTGTCAAGAATGCTTCTGATGATACGATCAGCATCTTGATTGCTCATTTCAATAATTTCTTTAACCTCTTGGCGTGTTTTATCGTAGGTTCTAAGATAAGCTGACTCTTCTACCATATCTATACCAATAACTTGCCTCATAAGCTCTGATAAATACTGCGTATGAGTAGTCAAGTCCATATATCGCCATAGACTTTGCGTGTTTTTGTCTGCCTGTACCACAAGATTGCTTTTGATACCATCTGCATAAGTGGTTGGTTTGCCGGTAAAGTGGTACTTATCCTCTAAACTTTGCATTAAGGGTTTGGATATAGCATCCAAGATGGCATCATAGGCACGCTTGGTGGTAGGACTATCAATGATAGCCTTAGAAATCGGCAAAATCACAGGATCATCTGTCTGCCCATCTCGCCTTAATACATCATTCATCAAAAAACGATGAATGCGTCCATTGCCGTCTGCTAATGGGTGTATGTAGACAAAACCAAAGGCAATGACCGCACTTCTCATCAGAGAGGATTGCCCCTTTGTACCCTTAAAAAATGCATTAAGCCCTTCTAGCTTTGATGGTACCTCTTCGCAAGGTGGAGCGATATAATGTACAATCTCTTTAGCGTGGCGATAATTACTCTCACCCACAAATACAGGCGACTGTCTAAGCCCAAAATGTTTAATACTAATACTTTTACCAATAATTGCCTCTTGCAGTACACCCAATCGCTCATTAGATAAGGGAATTTCACCCTGCCCAACTTGCTCTGCTATCACCCTGGCAAATCGCTCAATGCGACTTTCTTGACCACCCTCCCCCTCAATGGCAAAGCTGGCACGACTTTCGCGTAAGGTAATCCACACCGAAGCACGCACCAATAAATCCTCGCCAAACTCCTGCCTAAGCTGGGTCAAATGCTCCTTAACATCAAAGTCAATGGCGGATAATAGCATTGGTGTCTTGACCACCATTGGAGCAAAGTCCTTAGTACCCGCAATATTATTGTTCACTCGCCAGCGATTATCTTTAATGGGGGTATTTGCTACCACCACTTTATCGCCATCTAAGATATCGACATAGCCACCGCCAATGTCAGACGGCGGTTCTAAACGCTCATCTGTCAGCCACTCATACAAAAAAGCCACTCTTCTGGCGTAGCGACCTGTTGGCTCAGCATTGACCCAATCTTGGATAAGTCTGCCATCTATCTTATAAAACAATCTAGCCAAAAATTCTAGGGTGGGTATTTCATTTTTTAGATAAAAGGTAAGATGAGCTGCCACATTATCGCCCAAACGGGTACGGGCAGGATAGATTTCTTGGGTATAATGCCCTTCTGTGAGAGTACGACGGCTTGTGCCAATTTGACTAATCACATAAGGCTTTATCCATAAGCGTATGTTAAAATGATACGACAGCCAAAGTACACCCAGCATATCTTGTGGGTCTGTGGTTGGGGCAATGATGTTGGAGGGTCTTATGGTCATTATTGTCGCTTACCTGCCATTTTAATCAGTTTTGGCAAATTTTAGCACAAAATGATTTTAAGTGATACAAAATAATAATATTTTGGGGTATTTTGTGCATTTTGATTATGAAATTTACTTAATAGCTTGAGTTTTGTTAATACAAGCGATATAGCAATATACTGTGCTATTGTAAAATAACTTTTCGGCAAAATATGATCCACCGCAACTTTATACTTTTCAGCATCTTCAAGTTTTCCAGTTAAAGGGTCTTTGATGTGTGGTTTGCCATTAATCATTGTTATTTTGTTGATTTGTTCAGTTTTATTGGTTAATGGGTTCACCCAGTAAATTAAATATTTCAAAATAAACTGGCTGAGAGTAAGAGTGTATATTTTCCACATCATAAACTATCTCATTTTTTTCTATATTTATGAAATGAAAATGTTGCCAACTCTCCTATTTCGTCATCTTGAAAACTTAATGAAATAAAGCAACTTATATTAGGGAATTCTTTATACCAATATGTTTTAAAAAAATATAAGAATATAAAAGATTTTTCGAACACTTCTTGACTCACATAATCATCAATATGTATTTTATTATTGGCATTTCCAATTCCAGATAAATCTAAAAAATCTGTTTTCATTCTTCCAATGTCATTCAAATTTCTTTCAAAATCTCAGTATAATACTTTATCTAAAAATATACAGTCACCAATAATTATAAAACCATCATCCAAAATAGATCTTAAACTAGAATCCAGTACACAATCAGGTTTATTAGATTCTTCATTTTTAAAATATTTTAACATTAAGTGATTTGTATAAATCATTTTTTCACCCCTAAGTATGTTAAAAATTTAATTACATATTTAATGTATTTTAAAAAACCTTATACAGTTCAAACCTCATCAAAATAAGATATAAAATATTCTTTTTCATTACAAAATTTCAAAAAACCTATTAACAAATCTTTGTCTCCATTTAAAGATATGCAACCATACCCTATATCCTCATGAGGATAAAGAGCTATTCCCAAGACAGGGTTAATCAAAAAGCATACCTGCCCCCAAATTCTATTAAAATAATAAAACATTAAGAGCTCACAAATCTTGGTTGATATGTCAATATCAAAATGTATGTTAATTAATTTTATATTTAACTTTTCGTCATTTTCAAAATAATTTTTGAAATCATCATTGTATTCTTGTATGACTTTCAAACTCTTTATTTCCGTAAATAATTTATCATAAAGAATATCAAAATTATTAAGATCTCCATAAGATTCATAATCAGGATTTTCTGTCAAAGTACTTAATAAGAAAAAATTAGTTAAATTTTCTTTAAAAAAGTTAATTAGTAGCATAGTAGACTCATTTATCAAATGCAGATCATTTATATTCTCTGCCTTAAAATATCCTACCCAATGCCTACTATTTCTAAAATTGTCAAAATCTATATTCTTTAAAAATATTTGACTATTTTTCAATTTTGATAATTTTCCATCACTAATTTCTATGGTAATTTTCTTTGTTCGGGTTGGCGGTTTGCCGTTTATGCCAATTTTCCATTCACCCATTTTGTCTGTATGTGATGTATGACTCTTTTGCCAAATCTCGCCTGTATATTTATTGATTTTGTTGGCTCCTTTAGAAAGAAAGTCATCTGTATGTGTATCTGGAGTTCTAAATACATCTCCAACATTTGCACCATTTACCTTTCTGTCATTAGCATAAGTATAATGCCTTGTTTGAACTTTTGGTGCATCTGGAATGTTATAAGGTCTTGCATCAGTTTTATTGTAATCTGATGTACGATGCCATTGACCATCTTTACCTTTGTAGATTGCAATTGTTTGACCATTACCATCTTTTGTATTAAAGATTAGTTCACCTTTGGGTAATGTTTTCCCATTTGGTGTGATACTCAAATCACAACACTCCGCATTATGCACCCACACCCCATATTCACCAATATGGTAGGTGTGGAAGTCTTGTACTTCAAAGTTGTAGACGGTGTCGGTGTGGTCTAGCTTTGTTTGGCTGATGATTGTAACATTAGGCAGACCATGTTTTTTAGATGGGGCGGTGTCTGTTATTTGCTTTTATATATCTATGGTAAGAAATAAATAAAATCAAACAATTCTGGGTTGTTTTCACCAAAAATATGATAGGACTCTTTTTTACTATGATGTTTTTTATAGTATCCCATAGCAATAATTTTTTTCTGATATAAAGGTATGTGTGATTTATCTTTAATTAATAGATAGTTATTAAATTCGCTAAAATCATCCATCATATAAGAAAAGTCTACATCTTTTGATACCTTATTAAACATCTTCCAATCTTCATCTGACAGCCTAAATATATTTGTTATAGCAATGTCTTGAACAGTTAGATTGTTTGATTTTATCAATAACTCTACATAAGATAGATAATCTATATCTCTACTCATCACATATAACAAACTCTCTGCAAAATAAAAATTAGCTCTATAATAACCTTTCTGTATTGCCTCAATAATAATATCGGCTATTTTATTTTTATTTTCTTTCATAAAATCTCTTGAAGCGTGCTCAAGAATAAATGATAGTGCAAAAATTACTGCGTAATCATTAGATTTTGACATTTCACCTAAAAAGTAA
>NZ_KV796834.1:299720-330692 GCF_001809255.1 Moraxella sp. HMSC061H09 | reverse complement strand
ACATGGAATGTTTTAAAGTCAAGCGGTTTTTTTGTTTGTTTTGCATGATAATTTGATTAATTAAAAACCATCGTTGCAATCAACGACAGCTATTATACGCTAAATTTTATTGGCGTCAAGCACTTTTTTAAAAATTCTGAAAATTTTTTTTGTATTGTTAAAATTTTTTATTTAATGTGGTCACAAAACCTGATAATACATAAGCAATCCCTATCGCCAATAAGCCAACTGGAATATCATACAACACAACACCAAATACCAAAACAGCCAATAACAGCACAATAAATGGAACTTTTTGTTTATCAAATTCTTTAAAAGAATAATACTTTATATTGCTGACCATCAAAATCCCACAGACAATTGTCCAAAGAGCAAAAAACCAAGTTAATGCGGTGGGTATTGCCGTCATAAGACTGGCATATTTAGCTGCAACTAAGACAGAACACGCAATTAATAAAGCTGCCAATGGGCTTGCCAGTCCAATAAAATATTTTTTATCCACAACATCGATTTGGACATTAAATCTTGCTAAACGAAATGCTGCACAAGCTGCATAAACAAATGCACACGCCATGCCAAATCGACCCAATGGCGCCAAAGCAAAACTGTAGATTAAAATTGCTGGTGCTAAACCAAATGCAATGCAATCTGCCAATGAGTCGTATTGTTCGCCAAAGGGGCTTTGGGCATTAAACATACGCGCTGCTCGACCGTCCATGCCGTCCAAGAAAGCAGAAACAAAAATTGCAAGCCCTGCACGCTGATAATCTGCACTGGTGCTTAAAATAATGGAATAAAATCCTGAAAATAGTGATAAAGTGGTAATTAAATTTGGAATCAAATAGACTCCTGAAGTCATAATGCGTTTATCACCTGAATGCTCAGGCTCAATCACCTCAAAGGTGATGCCATCATGCTCATGCTCGTTTGATGCAGTATGCGTTTCAGGCTTTTGAATTTCTGACATAATTGCCCTTTTTTATTTATTAGACATCCAAAGCTATCTTAACTTGACTTTGTGATAAATTATTCTGCAACCAACCACTTAACCACTGCCATCTCACCAAGAGTCATTTGGGGTGCATCTTTGGGCTTTAAAATGGGTGCCAAAAACTCAATGACTTCTTGGGCATTATCGGCAAATTGCCACGGTGGATTGATGACCAATAGACCCGTTCCATTTAGCCCAACAGCGACATCATTAGGATATAAATTTAACTCGCAGACCAGTTGTTTTTTGATACCAGTACGTTTCATTTTTTTATAAAATAATTCAACTGCCTCAATATTTTTAATGGGATACCACAAAACAAAAGTCCCTGTCGCAAACTTTTTATGGCTGCTAACCAATAAATCTACCAAGCGGCTAAAGTCTTTATGTTCTTGTTCAAATGGCGGATCTAATAAAATGATGCCACGCTTTTCTTTGGGTGGTATAACAGCACGCACGCCCTCAAAGGCATCTCGATGATGAATGCCGATTGGCAACTGATAAAGCTGATAATTGAGTGCATCATACTCATCTGCCACCGTTTCAAATGCCTCTGCTCGTAGTGGTGCATTTGTAGAGTGATATTCGCCATGATGGGCAATCCACCAGGGTGAACCAGGATAGACATATTGGTCGTATTTTTGGCGGGCAAACGCTAAGTCTGATAAATATCGGCTGACAGCGTTTGGCAGTCCGTCCAAGCCTGCCTTAACGGCTTGCTCAAGCACAACAACACCTCGCTGTGCTTCTTGGGTTTTTTGGGTTTCGCTGCTTGCCAATGAATACAAGCCACGACCGCCATAGGCATCAAGCACATAAAATGGCTTGGCTTTAGCACTAAATTGGCTTAATAATTGTAACAATAAAATGTGCTTGACAACATCAGCAAAGTTACCTGCATGATAGGCATGTTTGTAGTTCATAAGTGAAAATTATTAGATGGTTAATTATTTATGGTATCATAAATAGCTATATTTCGCTATGCCTATTTATAAAGGCTTGATAAGTAAATCTGAGTATATAGCAGCGTTTAATTTTAATAAAGTTATAACAAAGGTGATGATGGTGAATACTTTGAATATGCCCAAAAAAGGGTTTTGTGTTGATTGGTCAAGGTTAATCGATAATCGGTTGGAGACTTTTTTGCAAACGGGTATTTTGGTATTAGATGAGGTATTTGACCAACAAGATGTTTTATCACTTCAAAAAGAAAGTGGTTTTATTGACTATAAAGTAGCAACGCTAGCCCACGGTGAGAGACAGCAAAGTATTCGTGGTGATCGTATTCGCTGGATTGATGAAGACTGCCCCATTGGTATGGACTATTTACGCAGCATCATGTTACTGGCTAAATATTTTAATCAAACTTTGTATGCAGGGATTCGCCGTAGCGAAGCACATTATGCATGCTACCCTGTCGGATTTGGCTATCAGTGGCATGTCGATAATCCCAAAGGTCGTGATGATCGTGTTATTTCTGCCGTATTTTATCTGAACGATGATTGGCAAACAACTGATGGCGGAGAGATTTTGGTTATTGACAAGACGGGTAAACAACAAACACTACAGCCCAAAGCCAACCGCTTGGTAATCTTTGACAGCAATCTTAAACATCAAGTCAATATCACTCATCGCTACCGCTTTTCGATTGCCACATGGATGAGACGGGATAGCCATCTTTAAAACCAAACTTTTCAATCAAATCATACAATCTTATATTTAATTATTGGATTTTTCATGGAAAAAGTCACCATTCCGACACCGTGTCAACAACAACTTAATCATTACTGCAAAAAATGGAAAAATGATAAAAAACTTGAAAATTACCGCATGCAAGAACAATCCCTAAATAAATTATTCCATGAGTTGTTGCCATTAAATAACGACATATCAGAAATCTTGATCAAATCTTCAGTACTTAATGATTTTTATAGCACAAATATTTTTACTATTTATCCAGTTGCAAAAAAAATTCAGTCATTAGATATTGATAAGTACTTAAAAGAAGGTGATGCAGATTTAGTTATGGACATAAAAAATGTTACCATTAATGGTAAAAATAAAAACTTTTATTCATTTGCCACAAAATATTATAGCCATCATGATGCTATGAATCACCCCATTTACGATGCATATGTAGATAAAGTACTAAGACACTTTCGCCACAAAGACAAATTTTACTCTTTTAAAAATGAAGATTTAAAAGATTACTGTCAATTTAAGCGAACACTGATAGAATTTCAACATTATTATAAGATAAATTGTACCCTAAAGGATTTGGATAGATACTTATGGTTATTGGGCAAAGCGTTTTTTAATAAATACAAGTCAATTCCATGACCTTTATCCCACCTATCGCCCTATTGCCTAAATTAAATTAATCTGTTATTTTTGACAGCAATCTGTTGTATCAAGTGAAAGCACTCATTGTGCCTGCTTTTCGATCGCCACTTGGATGCAGCGTGATGATACAGATACCATCACCGCCATCTGCAGGAAAATCGCTGGTGCTTATCATGGCATTGATAACATACCCATGCACTGGCTTGACAAACTTCATGACCATAATCACATCATCGATCTAGGTCGACTGTATTTGTTGCCAATCAACAACCTGCACACAATCCAACTGAAGAAATCACCATTTAGGAAATGCTATGACTAACTCTCCAGAACTTGCCCTATCCATTGAACTTATCCAGCAGGCATCTGTCACCCCTGATGATAAAAATTGCCAAAATATCATCGCCAAGCATTTATCCAAGATGGGTTTTGACTGTGAGTTTATGTATTTTGGTGATCCAAATGACTCTGGAGATCATGCCGAAATCAAAAACTTATGGGCAATTAAAAAAGGAAGAGATCTAAACGCACCAGTCTTGTGTTTTGCAGGTCATACCGATGTGGTACCAATAGGTGATGAATCAGCTTGGAAATTTCCACCATTTTCTGCCACCGTCCATGAAGGCAAATTATATGGGCGAGGTGCATCAGATATGAAAACAGGGATTGCAAGTTTTGTGATTGCTGCTGAAAATTTTATAAAAAACCATCCTAATCATACTGGTAGTATCGCCATGCTTATCACGGCTGATGAGGAAGGTCCTGCCATTAATGGTACAATCAAAGTCGCCCAAACCTTAAAAGAGCGCGGACAAAAGATAGACTTTTGCTTGGTCGGTGAGCCATCAAGTACGCAGTCGTTGGGCGATGTCATCAAAAATGGTCGGCGTGGCTCTTTAAATGCCAAACTGACTGTCACAGGCAAGCAAGGACATATCGCCTACCCCCATTTGGCAATCAATCCCATTCATGCAGCCTGTCCTGCACTTGATGAGCTCATCAAGACGCATTGGGATGACGGTAATGAATATTTTCCCAAAACCTCCTTGCAGATTTCTAATATCCGCTCTGGTACGGGTGCGACCAATGTTATTGGTGGCACTTGTGAGATTTTATTTAATTTTCGTTATTGTACAGAAAATACTGCTGAAAACTTGATGGCAAAAACGCACGCCATTTTTGATAAGCATTTTAGACATACCGATGCAACCTATCAAATTGAATGGACGCTTTCAGGTGTGCCTTTTTTGACCGAAAAAGGAGAATTTGTTTCAGCGTGCATCGATGCCATCAAAACAGTCACTGGCACCAATGCCCAACTATCAACCTCAGGCGGCACTTCAGATGGGCGATTTATTGCACCCATAATGAACGCACAAGTGGTTGAATTGGGCGTATTAAATACCACCATTCACCAAGTGGATGAATCTGTTGATATTGAAGACTTAGAACAATTAACTCAAATTTATGAAGAAATTTTGATAAGCTTAATTGAATAATCTTAATAATAGTGATGCTCAATAAAAAGCACTTTGATTTGACCAAAGTGCTTTTTGATGTTTAGATGTTTAGATGTTGGCAGAATTATTCATTTAATCTAATTATTTATAACCTGCCCGTTTCATTGTCATGATGGCTTTTTGTTGGTTTTGACCCGCTACCGATACATTGATGAAATCTTGTTTAAATCTGCCCCAGCGAGCTACAGCAGGCGTTGGCGTTACCTGTATATTGGCTGGATATTCAAAATTACGGTCAGCATACAAACGCTGTGCTTCATTGCTAGATAGCCATTCGATAAATTTTTGGGCTTCGGCAGGGTTGTCTGAATGTTTTACCACGCCTGCACCTGAAACATTGACATGCGTGCCTTTACCTGCTTGGTTGGCAAAAAATACTTTAACATTATTAGCAACCTGAGGCTTAGAATTTAGCAAGCGTCCATAATAATAAGTATTGGCAATACCCACATCACAGCGACCTGCATCAATGGCTTCTAACAGTGCTGTGTCATTTGCAAATGGTGCGGCTGCCAAATTTGCTACCCAGCCTTTGACCACTCTGTCGGTGGTGGCTTGTCCATGGTTTGCAATCATCGTTGCCACCAAAGACTGGTTGTACACATTATTAGAGGTACGCAAGCATAATCTGCCTTTCCATTTTGGGTCTGCCAAATCGGCATAAGTTGAAAGTTCGCTTGGATTGACCTTATTTGGGTTATAAAAAATGGTACGAGCCCGTACTGATAATCCAAACCAATGGTTTTTTGGGTCACGCAAATGCGATGGAATGTTGCTTTTTAATACAGAAGAGTTAATGGGGCGTAAGACACCAGCTTGTGTTGCCTGCCAAAGATTACCGCCATCAACCGTGATAAGCACATCGGCTTGGGTATTTTTGCCCTCAGCTTTTAGTCTTTCCATCAAAGGGCCTGCTTTATCACTGACAACGGTCACTTTTGTGCCAGTTTTTTGTTGATAGGCTTCTGCGATGGGCTTTAATAGCTCATCAGCACGCGCTGAATATACGACAATTTCATTGGCAAACGCTGGTGCGGCAGTTGCCATCACCAATGCAGCCATAACTAGTTTTTTCATAATCGATCCTTCTATGAGCAATGTGATGAAACAATAAACAACAGTAACTGCAACTTATCTGTCTTAAAACCACCGTGATTTATACAGAAAAAAGTGCATCAATGTGACAGTTTGGTTAATAAAGCTGTCAAATTTTATGCTATTATACTATAATACTTTCTAAATAGAAACAAGAAGAATTATCATTATCTATCATTTTTTGGTAAAATATGATACCGCCCTTTGATTTATCATAAATGCCCATGAATTCATCTTCCATTTTGCCCCGCTTGTGGCTTGGTCTGTGTGCCTTGTTGGTTTTGGTGCCATTATCCGTCATTGTCTTTGCACTTAACAGTTTTGATACTGAAATTTGGCAGTTTTTGCTGGATTATGAGTTGCCACTGCTGCTTAAAAATACCACATTACTGGTACTGGGGGTGGGCATTGGGGTAACAGTACTTGGCACAACAACCGCTTGGCTGACTGCCATGACCGATTTTCCGTTGAGACGCTTTTTTGGTTGGGCGATGATGTTGCCACTTGCCATGCCCGCTTATGTGCTTGCTTTTGTGCAGTTGGGTATTTTTGACTATACAGGTACCATTAGTACTTATTTAAGGCAAGCGTGGGGCTTTGAAAATGGTCTGCCAGATATTAGAAATGGCTTTGGCTTAACGATGGTCATGAGCCTAACTTTATATCCTTATGTTTATTTGTTGGCCAAAAATGCCTTTGGCAGCATGGGCAACCGAGCTCTTGAAGCGGGGGCATCATTGGGGCTGTCATCCGTGCAGTCATTTTTGAAGCTGGCATTGCCCATGGCAAGGCCTTGGATTGCTGGCGGCAGCATATTAGCCTTGATGGAAGTATTGGCAGACTTTGGTGCGGTCAGCGTCTTTGGCTATGACACTTTTACAACGGCAATTTATCAAGCATGGTTTGGGTTTTATTCGCTTGATACCGCCAAACAGTTGGCAAGTTTATTAATTGGCCTTGTGTTTGTTTTTTTGCTGCTTGAACAGCTAAGCCGTGGTCGTCGCCGTTTTGAGACCACAGGGCGCGCCAGTCATCACCGAAATATTGTCTTAACTGGTCATAAAAAATGGTTCGCCACTTTGTACTGTGGGCTGATTTTATGTTTGTCTTTTGTCATTCCAATCATTCAGCTGACCGCATGGGCGATGTCAAGTTGGCAACAAATTGTGCTTGGTGAATTACTGATGCAAATTTGGCACTCTGTCAGCATCAGCCTAATGAGTGCTGTGGCGGTTGCTGTGGTTGCATTATTTATCGCCATCGCATCTGGCTTGGATAAAAGTCGCTATGCTTTGATTGCCACCAAAATATCCACACTGGGCTATGCCATCCCAGGTACGGTATTGGCTGTTGGTGTCTTTGTGCCTGTTGCATGGCTTGATAATTGGCTCATTACCAATATGGCTGTATTTTCAGGCAGCGATGCAATTTTTAAGGGAACCATCTTTGCCATGCTCATCGCTTTATTGATTCGCTTTTTGGCTTTGGGTGTCCAATCGGTGGATGCTGGCATGAAACGCATTCGTAACACACACATAGAAGCAGCGGCTTCACTGGGAGCAACACCTTTTGGTACGGTGTATCGTGTCTATTTGCCACTCATCAAAAGCGCCCTTGGCGTCAGCATGTTGATGGTCTTTGTGGACACCATGAAAGAGATGCCCATCACGCTCATGATGCGTCCGTTTAATTGGGATACATTGGCGGTTAGGATATTTGCCTTTACCAGTGAAGGCTTGTATGACAAGGCATCTTTTCCAGCACTTGCTATCATTTTAACTGGATTGATTCCTGTCATCTTATTTTCTAAAATGAATCAAAAATAATCACTCATCCATTTAACACTCTGAGAAAACCATGTTGCGTATTGACAATCTTTGTATCAGTTTTGACCACAAACCCATCTTAACTGACATCAGCCTTCATCTTAAATCAGGTCAAATCGCCTGCCTGCTGGGTGCCTCTGGCTGTGGTAAAACGACACTACTGCGGTGTATTGCTGGTTTTGAGACGCCAGATAGTGGTGAGATTTATATTCAAGACAAGCCACTGTATGCCAAAAATATCCATCTCCCCGCCCATAAAAGACAAATTGGCATGGTATTTCAAGATTATGCTTTATTTCCACATTTGACCGTGGCGGATAATATTGCTTTTGGACTCTCTGCCATGGATAAAACTGCCAAATCCGAGCGTGTGGCTGAAATGCTGGTACTCATTGGGATGAGTGAGTATGCCAATTACTATCCACATGAGCTGTCAGGGGGACAACAGCAACGGGTTGCACTGGTGCGTGCACTTGCCCCACGCCCGAGTTTGATTTTGCTTGATGAACCATTTTCAAATTTGGATGTTGAGCTTCGCACCAACCTCTCCAAAGAAGTGCGTCGCCTGCTTATCTCCCAAAATGTTTCTGCCATTTTGGTAACCCACGACCAAGCAGAAGCCTTTGCAATGGCAGATGTGGTTGGGTTAATCACTCATGGCAGATTGCAACAATGGGGTACGCCAGATGCGTTATATCATCAGCCTGTCAATGAGTCGGTGGCGAGATTTATCGGTGAAGGGGTACTCATTGATGCCACAAAGGTAACAGAGTCAAATTTTGATGCCTCATTTGGGCGTATTGCCGTTGGTTTACCTTTGGGCAGTCAAAAAGCCCTGATTCGTCCCCATGATGTCAAGCCAAGCCAAGACCCTAATGCCATCGCTGTTACCGTGATTGATAGAGATTTTCATGGCGGTTACTGGCTATATACCCTACAAACTCATGACGAACAAATACTGCTCATGCAAATCTCAATGGCAACAAGTCATCGCACCCACCATGTCGGTGATAAAATTGGCGTGATGATACATAGAGCGTTTGGTATTTAAACCAAGCCATAACTCATCAAGTGCAATAAAAAACCCAAGCAAACACTCGGGTTTATTGTTATAGCTCATCTAGCCACGCCATCTGAATGGCTTCTAAAATTCGCTCATTAGAGCCATCAGGATTATCATCAAAATCTTCAAGTTCACACACATATTGATGTAAATCGGTGAAACGAATGTATTGCACATCTTCATTTGGATATTTTTCGCTCAAGGCGATGGCGATATCTAAAGTATCTTGCCAAGTTAGTTTCATCATAATCTCCCAAGCCCATTTAGATGATTTTATAGTTACTCAGAGCCAGCATGCCCCAATCGTTTATTGTATCATACACGCCTTGATCAGCCAATCATTCAATTTTTAATCCTATCATACCTAAGTACCAAGCCTTCACGCCACAGCTTCCATCAATAAAACAAAAGTACCGATATTGATTGGTGCATATGGCGTATGTTTACCGTGATACTTACCTTGAAACCAATTAACGAATTCACTAAGGATTGATAAAATTTACAATTTTAATAAATTAGTTTATATCAAAAACCACTGCCATTAATCAATTGAGTTAAAATGATTGGATAAAAAATCATGCACGATATATCAGTGCATGATTACATTTTTATTATTCAATATTTATAAAATCAGCCATTCATCATCAGATACTCAAAAGCCGCTAATCCTGCTTTAGAACCCTCACCCATGGCAATATTAATCTGCTTATATGGCACTGTTGTCACATCACCACAAGCAAAAATACCAACCTTACTTGTGCGACATTTGGCGTCAATTTCAATCTCACCTTGCGGCGTCATTGTTACCAAGCCTTTGGCAATCTCTGAATTTGGCACCAAGCCAATTTGGACAAAAACAGCAGATAATGGCAATGTTTGGCTATTGCCACTCACTCTATCTTGATAAATCAACGCATTCACTTTACTACCATCAGTAGTGATTTCGGTCGTTGCTGCTGATTTTATAATTGTGATATTCTCTCGTGCTTCAGCTTTGTCAATTAACACTTGATCGGCGCGCAATGAGTCACCAAACTCCAAGACAGTCACATGATTGACAATCCCCGCCAAATCCAACGCCGCCTCAACACCTGAGTTACCACCGCCAATCACCGCAACATCTTTACCTTTAAAAAATGGGCCATCGCAGTGTGGGCAATAGGCGACTCCATTACCAATATTTTCATCCTCACCCTTAACACCAAGCTTACGCCATTTGGCACCAGTTGCCAAAATCACAGTACGAGAAAGCCAGCTGGCACCCGTGCTTAAAGTCACCTGATAGCCGCCATCAACCTCCTCAAGCTTGCTTACGCTGACATGCTCTTTGACGGTAATATTGTACTCTTTTATGTGTGTTGCCAAATTCGCAGCCAATGTATTACCATTGGTCAAAGGAATAGAAATTAAGTTTTCGATATCTTGCGTATCTTTAACCTGACCACCGATACGATCTGCCACGATCGCAACACGCAATCCTTTACGAGCAGTATAGATTGCTGCCGCTGTGCCTGCTGGACCGCCACCGATGACTGTAACATCTTGTGTTTCAAGCTGGACTTCATTTGCTGATGCTAATAAATTTGGATACTGCTCTTGAAGTTTTTCAATCAGTTTGGCAGTATCAACCTTACCATTAGCAAAAGGTTTACCGTTTAAAAATACCGCTGGTACGCCTTGGATTTTTTTCTCAGCAACCAATTCTGGAAATACACCACCATCAATCATCTCATTTTCAATATGGTCATTTAAAATCGCAAACTGATTGAGTGCTTGAACCACATCAGGGCAATTATGGCAAGATAAGGAAACAAAAGTTTGAAATTTTAGTGGCTCTTGAATGTGCTTAACCAGCTGCTGGATATCTTCATCCAGCTTCAATGCATGCCCACCTGCCTGCAAGATGGCCAAAATCAATGAAGTAAATTCATGACCGCCTGGAATACCACTAAATACAATACCTGTATCACGATTTTGTGTGGTAATTTTAAAGCTCATCGGTGATAAACGATTATCGATCACTTGAGCGTCAAATTGGATTTTATCAGTTGTACCAGCAATTTTAGTTAAAAAATCAATCAATTCGGCACGCTTTTCATGCTCGCCTGCACCAATGACCAATTGAATTGGACGAGTCATATTGGCACTGTAGGATTTAACGGCATCTAATAAATTTTGGTCTAACATCATATACTCCCGAGAATATCAATGAAAAAGGGATGAAAAATAAAATAAAGACATCGATTGATACGATAAAAAATAAATATAAAATCACGCTACCAAGCCAAGCTTAATTGCTCACTTAATACTTTGGCTATTATAGCTTACTGCAGCATATCCAAAAAATTAAGAATATTAAATACTGTGATTACTCCATTTAATCGTTACCAAACCTTGATGATTTAAGGCTTGATAATGACTTGATAATCGGCTGTATTCTTGATAATATAATCTATCATACAATCTCAAGATTACAATTGGGCAATTGATACTAAAATCAGCCCACGCATCTAAAAGGAGAATACCATGCTATCAGAATATCGTGAACTTATGACCAAACTCAAAGCCGAAGGCGATAAGCACTTTTTGAAGCTATTTGATGAGCATAATAATCTAGATACGCAAATTGATAATTTTGAAAAAGATCCCGTCACCTCAGCCAGCCGTGCTCAAGAAATTGATGAGATGAAACACAAAAAGCTACATCTAAAAGATCAGCTTAAAACTTATTTAGATAAAGTATCCGCTGAGCGTGGATAATAAAGACCAGCAAGCACAAAGTTTTAAGCCAAAAATCAGCCAGTCAATGGCTGATTTTTTATTGATAACTTTTAAGATTCTAAATGAACAAACATCCCCAAAGCGTCATACTTTGAGGATGTTTATTTTTCACTTTAAATCAGCCAACTGGCTTAATGCTAAATCGCTTAATACCAGTTGGCTTAATATGATGATCAGCGATTAGATTTTACCAACCAAATCCAAGCTTGGCTTCAAGGTTTCTTGACCTGCTTCCCAAGCAGCTGGGCAAACCTCACCGTCATTATCACGCACATACTGAGCTGCTTTTACTTTACGAACCATGTCTTTAGCAGAGCGGCCAATGCCCAAATCGTGGATTTCAGCAACTTTAATAACACCATCTGGATCTACCAAGAAAGTGCCTCGTAGTGCTGCATTGTCTTCTTCAATCATCACATTAAAGCCACGAGTGATTTTGCCAGTGCCATCGCCAAGCATTGGGTATTGTACTTTACCAATGGCTGGTGACGCATCATGCCATGCTTTGTGTACAAAATGTGTATCGGTTGATACTGCATACACTTCAACGCCCAAGCCTTTTAGCTCTTCATAATGTGCTGCCATATCCTCTAGCTCTGTTGGGCAAACAAAAGTAAAATCATGTGGATAAAACATGAAAATCGCCCAGCTGCCTTTAACATCATCAGAAGTGATGGTTTTAAACTCACCATTCACATAGGCTTGGGTTGAAAATTCTGGAATGGTTTGATTAATAATTGCTGCCATAATATTCACCTTTTTTGGTTGATTTATTTGATTATACACCATAAATATAAGCAAAAATACGATTGTATCGTGCTAAGCTTTTTGATGTCTGAATTATAATACAACAAAATCATCCGTTTTCTACAGTTAAAACTTCCAAAGATATTGTTTTATTTTATCAAACTTAGGTACAATAGAACCATCATTAAGTGATGATAAAATTACATTTTTAAGGACTGTTATGATCACACTACGCCAATTAGAATTTGCGCTTGCAGTTGCCAAACACCGTCATTTTAAGCGTGCCGCTGAAGAATGTAACATTTCTCAGTCAGCCTTAAGTTTGGGTATCGCTGAACTTGAAAAACAGCTTGATACACAGATTTTTGAGCGGAATAATAAGCAAGTACTCATCACGCCCATCGGCGAAGAGATTTTAGAGCGTGCCCAAAGAATCTCTAGCGAAATCAATGATTTAATGACTCGAGCACACAGCCACCAAATCCCCCTTGCCTATCCGATGACCATTGGTATCATTCCGACCATTGCTCCGTACTTACTGCCAAAAGTATTGCCGACACTTAAGCAATTACACCCACATTTTGAACTGTCTGTGGTCGAAAAACAAACTGAACGATTAATTGAACAAGTTCGCTACGGTCATATTGATACAGCAATCATTGCCCTACCTTATCCGCTTGATGGTCTGCATGCGTTTGAGTTTTGGGCGGAAGATTTTTTTGCAATCTTATCTGAAAATGATGAACATATCCACACCGATAAAATCAACAGCGACGATTTATCTAAGACAAATTTATTACTGCTTGGTGAAGGTCACTGCCTGACTGATCAAGTGCTTTCTGTCTGTGCGCTCAGTAAAAGTGAGATTCAGTCTAGTTTTTCTGATGCCAGCTTAAATACATTGATTCAAATGAGCTTGGCAGGCATGGGAACAACTTTAGTACCCAAGATGGCACTAGAACAAATCGGTGAAAAAACCGTTCATGCCATACCTTTGGCGGAACCTGGACCTCATCGCCGATTGGCTTTTATTACTCGTCTCAATTATGCGCGTGTCAATGATGTGCGTCTACTCAGTGAGATTTTTGGTCAAGCACTTGCATCCTCAGAAAATGAAGCATAATTCATCGTTTTGATTATTTTAATAAGTCATGCCAATATTTATAATCTGGCATGGCATTTTCAACGCTTTTCCAAAAATTGGCACTGTGATTGGCATGATACAGATGACACAGTTCATGAACAAGCACATACGCCAAACACCCCAAAGGATAAGACGCAAGATGGGTATTTAAAGTGATTTTTGCAGACAAAGTATTGCAGCTCCCCCAACGACTGGACATCTGTCTTAGGCGGATGGCGGCGGCTTTTTTACCCACTTTTGGCTGCCATTGGGATAATAAACTTGGCAGCTGCTGCTTGATTTCATACCGATAAATCCAAGTAATTAATGCCTGTTTTGGTAATTTTTTTAGGTACCCCAAGGTACGGCAGGGCAAATTGGCTTGATGAATGTTTAGCCAATTTGCCACATCCAAGCTCTCGCCCCAAAGCGTATCACGGTGCAGTTTTTCTACCATCAATGCGTGATAAGAGCGTATTGCCCACGGTATTTTAGCATAAATACCATCTACTAACACTTGCTCATCAATATCGCTAGGTACACTCACCTTCAGTGTTGATTGAGTCAGTCGAAAATTAAGATGCTTGACAGATTTTTTTTGAATACACAAAGTAATACCATGGCTGGCAAAATATACAATCAGCTCAGCCACAGTTTTTGGAGTATTGCTTGATGGATAAACAACTACATCATAGCGTTTGGCGTAGAATTTGTAAGCACAACTCATCAAACCCAATCCCTGCTTCTTTGGCAGCCATCGGCACAAGACTGTGGTCGGTCATGCCAGGGACGGTGTTGATTTCTAGGACATATAGCTTGCCATCATGCCCCTTTAAAAAATCCACACGAGACCAACCACGCCCCCCAATCGCACGAAACGCTTTTAATGCCAATTCACCCATTTGCCTCTCTTGCTCTGGCGTCAAATCAGATGGGCATTGATAAATGGTGTCATCACGCAAATATTTGGCTTCATAATCATAAAATTTACCCTTAGGGATAATACGGATGCTGGGCAAAACTTGCTCACCAAGCAGTGGTATGGCATATTCGCCGCCCATCATCGCTTTTTCTGCCAAAATCTCGCCATGGTATTGCTTTAATTTGGGATAAATTTTTGCCAAATCACCTGCTTGCTCAACCATAAACACACCCACGCTAGACCCTTCGGCAGCAGGTTTGACAAATAGCGGTAAACCAAATTCACGCTCTACGGCAGAAAAATCGCTGTCATCATGCAAAACCACATAAGGCACATTTGGTAGCCCGAGCGACTGCCACAGCAAACGACAGCGAAATTTATCCATGGCGATGGCAGATGCCAAAACACCACACCCTGTATAAGGCAGATTAAAGCCATCAAGCACGCCTTGCAAGCTGCCATCTTCACCAAAAGTGCCATGCAACACATTAAACACACGGTCATAGGCACGCAAATGAGATATGTCGGTATCAGCAGGGTCAAAATGATGGGCGTCCACCCCTTTTGATAATAAGGCATTTAGCACTGCCATGCCACTATTTAGCGACACTTCACGCTCTGTGCTTGTTCCGCCACAGACAACCGCCACTTTGCCAAAGTTTTGCCCATCTTTTGTATTAAGTTTGCTCATGTTTTTGCCTTTTTTTAATTTTTAAGTTTTTAAGCCCTTTTAAAATCACCCCAAAAACAACCCATTTTTGACCAATTCTTGACACAGTTGTCCCACATTGCCCGCCCCTTGGGTCATCAGCAAATCATTGGCGTTTAGGGTGATTTTAAGCACTTGGGTGATTTGTTCTTTGTCATTGACATTTAACACAATCGGTTCAACCTGCCCACGCTCACGCAATGAACGCGCCAAATCATTGCTTGTTGCCCCCTTAATCAGCTCCTCGCCAGCACTGTACACATCAAGCAAAATCAGCTTATCCACCTGCGATAACACATTGACAAACTCGCTAAAACAATCCCTTGTGCGACTGTAACGGTGTGGTTGAAACATCATCACCAAACGGCGGTCTGGATAACTTTGGCGTGCCGCTTTGATGGTCATGGCGATTTCGGTGGGGTGATGCCCATAATCATCAATCAATACCACATCACCGCTGCCATCTGTTAGGGGATAGCTGCCATTGTTTTCAAAGCGTCTGCCCACGCCTGCAAATTTTTCTACCGCTTGGCAAATGGCTTTATCACTCACGCCTTCATCGGTTGCCATGGTAATTGCCCCAAGGGCATTATAGACATTGTGAATGCCAGGGATATTTAAGGTGATGGGTAAGGGTTTTTTGTCTTTTCTTAGTACGGTGAAATGGGTTTTTGTGCCGTCTGCAATCACATCTACCGCCTGCACATCGTTGTGTTTTTCAAGGCCATATGTGATGACAGGTCTTGCAATGTCATCAATCATGGCATACAGCTCTTTGTCATCGCCACACAACACCGCCAGCCCATAAAAAGGCATGTTGTGCAAAAACTGCACATAGGCTTGTTTTAGTTTATCAAAGCTGCCTTCATAGGTCTCCATGTGGTCTTCATCAATGTTGGTAACAACACACGCCATGGGTCGCAAAGATAAAAAAGACGCATCAGATTCATCAGCTTCTGCCACCAAATAACGGCTGGCACCCAAGGCGGCATTTTTGCCTGAGGCGTTTAATTTACCGCCAATCACATAAGTTGGGTCAAGCCCCGCTTCGGTGAGCATCATGGTTAATAAACTTGTGGTTGTGGTCTTGCCATGAGCCCCTGCCACCGCAATGCCATGACGGTATCGCATCAGCTCACCCAACATGTCGGCACGGCGTACCACAGGAATGTGTGCTTTTAAGGCGGCCCTAATCTCAGGGTTTTGTCGGTCAATGGCAGATGACACCACCACCACATCGGCCATTTTGATGTTGCTGGCATCATGACCAACATGTACCGTTACACCTAAGTTTTCCAGACGCTCGGTCATCGCATTTGCCTTAATGTCTGAGCCAGTAACCACATAGCCTTGATTGGCAAGCACTTCGGCAATGCCACACATGCCAGCCCCACCAATGCCAACAAAATGAATGTTTTGAATGCGTCGCATCTCTGGGATTTCTATTAGGCGTTTTGGGAGCGTTTTGACTTTGGTTGAATTTGGCATGACTGTTTCTCTGTTTGGGTGTTATATTTTAAATATTAAATGTTGAATATTAAACTGGTTTTGTGGATAAATATGCCATGATATTTTTTAAACAATGACAATCACATCAATCAATTTTAATTTTACAAATCAAGGCAAAGAATTTACCCCATCAATTGTTTAAATTAAAACCGATACATATAAACCGCATGATTAATAATTTCACCATTGATGTTTTCATGATTGGCAATGATACCACAAAATTCAAATCCCAATCGCTTAGCAACTTGTTGGCTTGGAATATTATGCTCACCCGCCTTAACCTCCACCACATTCATGCCATAGATGTTTTTGGCAATGTCCATGATTGCACGCACCGCACAGGTCATGACACCACGCCCCCGATGGTCTTGGTGTAACCAGTAGCCAATTTCTGCCTTTTTAAGATGATGATAAATGTTATTTAAACTCACCGCTCCGATAATTTTATCATCATAAATAATATGGGTATGAATGGCTTTGTCATCGGCATATTGATGTAGGGCAAATTTGACAAATTCACGATAGCTATTTTCACTAAAATCATTCGCCCACGGTAGCCATTTACCCAAATCGTCTTTTTGGGCATTAACAATATCATTCATTTGACTGGCAAATGATGAATGTACTAAGGTTAGGCTTAATTCGTCATTAATTTTATATTGAAACATTTTAAATACCCAAATTTTAAAATCCAATTAGCCAAATTACATACTTTTATGGCTGGCAAGTACTTAGGTAAAGGCAGTGGCAACCAAATCATTTGAACTTACCATATTATTTTATCTACCCAATGTGGTATGATTTTTTAACCACCTAAAAAATATCATTTAATATGCTCTATACCGCCGCCATTTCAAGAAATATTTCAATGTTTATGGTTTTACATATGATTAACTGGGTCAATTTTTTAATTCACTCATTTTCATCAATTTGTGATAATAATATATTTTGGCTTTATTAATATCATCTTACTATTAATATCATCTTACTGACTGCCTTTGTCATCACCATACGCCAAAACCAGCTCTGCCACTGTCTTTGCGACATGATGTTTGGCACTCTCTTGTGCTTTTTTTGCCATATCTAAGCATTTTTGGCGGTCAAGACCAGTTAAAATCTGTGCCAATGTTTCACCCGACAGCTCATGTTGAGGCAACAAAATCCCTGCCTCTTTGTCAGTTAAGCTCTTGGCATTGGCGGTTTGATGGTCGTCCACAGCGTGTGGTAGCGGCACAAAAATCGCTGCAACGCCCACGCTGGCTATCTCGGTTACGGTCAATGCCCCAGCACGGCAAATAACCACATCTGCCCAACTGTATGCCTGTGCCATGTCATCAATAAATGGCATGACCTCAAAGACATGACGGCTTGTGTCAATCTGTGCTTGTGAATAGGCGACCAACATGGTGTTGTGGTTATCTTTACCGCATTGATGTCGCACGGTTAGGGGCTTATCCGACAGCTTTAACAGTTCAACCACCGCTTCATTGATGGCTTTTGCCCCAAGCGAACCGCCCACCACCAGCACCTTTAAAGGCGATGTGTCCGCCACATCATAACGCTCGCTTGGTGGTTTGACATTCATAATCTCATGACGCACAGGGTTACCCACCGTGATGGGTTCATCGCCCATGCCACTAAACGCCCCATCAAAGGCTTGTAGGACTTTTGCTGAATGGGGAGCTAGGGTCTTGTTACTCATGCCAGCGATGGCGTTTTGTTCATGAATGATGAGTGGAATTTTGCACAGCTTAGCTGCTAAGCCACCCGGTGCGGTTACATAACCGCCAAAGCCGATAACCACATCTATGTTATTGTTTTTGATGATATTTTTGCTTGCCATGACCGCTTTGAACAGCATAAAAGGTAACTTAATGGCACGCACCAGCCCCTTACCACGAAGCCCTTGCATGTCAATGTGGTGCATGGTATGACCGTGTTTGGCAACAAGCTCATTTTCCATGCCCTTTGGCGTGCCAAGCCAATGAATGACAGCCCCACGCTGCAAAAGCTCGTCCGCCACCGCCAAGGCAGGAAATACATGACCACCAGTACCAGCCGCCATCATCAGTACAGTTAATTTTTTTGACATAAACTTATCCAACCAAACATTTACAGTAATAAAGGCAGTTATTTTGGATGACTTTTTACATGAACTCAAGTAGTTTTTTGCGACATTTTGTCAAGCAAATCCATACTAAATATCTGTCTTTGGATGGCTGTCAATATTGTTTTCAATAAATTTAATAAAATCCACCGCAATACTTGTACCACATTGGTCATCAATCTCACGAACGCAAGTTGGGCTGGTAACATTAATTTCGGTAATATGACCACCGATGACATCAAGCCCCACAAAATATAGTCCTTTTTGCATCAAAATTGGTGCAATTGTCTCGGCCAATTCACGCTCACGGGCTGTCAGTGGCATGGCAACGCCACGACCACCCGCCGCCAAATTGCCCCGTGTTTCGCCTTGGGACGGGATACGAGCCAAGCAATATTCTACAGGCTTGCCTCCTACGATCAGCACCCGCTTATCTCCTTCTACAATAGCAGGAATATATTTTTGTGCCATGATGGGTAATTTACCCATTTGAGTTAGCATCTCAAGTGTGGCACTGATATTAGGGCTGTCTGCTGTCAAGCGAAAAATACCCATACCCCCCATACCATCTAAGGGTTTGACGATGACATCTTGATGCTCAGTGATGAAGGCTTGAATATGCATCTGCTTGTTGGTGACGATGGTCGGCGACATCAGTTCACTAAACTGTGTGGCAAACAGCTTTTCATTACAATCTTTGACAGCCAAAGGATCATTGATCACCCAAACGCCCGCCTGCTTGGCATAATCCAGCAAATGCAAGGCATACAAAAATTTCATATCAAATGGTGGATCTTTACGCATCAAAATCACATCAAAATCCGTCGTGCAATAAGTTGCCATCTCACCAAGCTCATAAAAATTTTCAGGATTTTTAAAAACTTGTAATGGCTGAGCATCCACATTCAATGTACCCTGACTAAGCCAAAGATCATGAATTTGACAATAATACAGCTCATGCCCACGCTCATCAGCCGCCCACATCATCGCAAGCGTGGTATCTTTTTTATAACTTACTGTAGTAATATCGTCCATGACGATCAAAAATCGAAGCTTTTTCATCTCATTATCCCAATATCTTAATTATTTAACTTATTAAATATAATTATTAAAGTAATATATTAAATATGACTAAAGTATTTTATAGTATCAGCCTTTAGTTGATGCCATATTCTGCACGATAAGCCTGCATCTGAGCCAGCTCATCTTGAGATCCATGTTTGGCAACATAATCAATAATATCATCCATCGTCACCAAAGCAAGCACTGGCACTTGCAGGCTCTCAGCAAGCTCTTGAATGGCTGATCGATCACTTTGACCTTTTTCTTTACGATCAAGAGCAACAATAATACCTGCAACGCTTGCCCCAGCTTTACCCAGCAAAGTAATAACTTCACGCATGGCGGTACCTGCGGTCATGACATCGTCGACCACCCAAACAGATTTACCGTTTAAATCAGCACCAACCAGCATACCGCCTTCACCATGATTTTTAGCTTCTTTGCGATTATAACCCCACTCAGCATTAATCTGATGCTCACGCCACAACACTTGAGCGGTCGCTGCCACAAAAGGAATGCCCTTATAAGCGGCACCAAAGATGACCAGATCATCTTGATTGGCGTGTTTGGCAAGTGTATCTGCATAACCTTCTGCAAGCACGCTCAATAATTCACCTGTTGATAGTAAACCTGCATTAAAGAAATAAGGACTTTTACGCCCTGACTTTAGGGTAAACTCACCAAAACACAACACATGGTTTTTTAAGGCAACCTCAATAAACCGCTCAGGATGAAATGACATAAAAATTCCTTAATCTGATAAAATTCATACATTAAACTATTTTACTCTGTATGATCGATTTTTACAATTAAACGAAGGATCATTTCAGGCAAAATAAAAACCCAATAGGCAAGCATATTGGGTTTTTGTCAAAAAGCTTAAAATTAAGCTTTGGCAGCGGCTTGAGCAGCAGCAACTTCAGCAGCGAAGTCCTCTTGCTTTTTCTCAATGCCTTCACCAACTTCTAGGCGCTTGAAGCTAACCACAGTGGCATTTTCTGATTTTAGAACATCACCAACTTTTTTATCGTTATCCATGACATAAGGTTGGTTAACCAAAGTCACTTCATTGAGATACTTTTGTAGACCACCAGTGATCATCTTCTCAATCACTGCCTCTGGCTTGCCAGATTCTTTGGCTTTAGCTTCGATAATGTCTTTTTCACGGGCTAGGATATCTACTGGTACATCAGCTTCATTCACAGCCAACGGATTGAATGCTGCCACTTGCATGGCAACCGCTTTACCCACTTCTTCAGAACCGCCTTCAATTGAGACAACAACACCAATACGCAGACCGTGGCGATAAGCAGCAAGGTTAGCACCTTCAATCACTTCAGCACGGCGAACTTGAATATTCTCACCGATTTTTTGAACCAATGCCACACGCGCTTCTTCAACTGTTGAGCCATCACCGTATGGTAGCTGGGCAATCGCTGCCACATCTGTGGTGTTGTTTTCAAGTGCAAGCTTGGCAACTTTATTGGCAAATGCAGTGAAGTTTTCATCTTTAGCAACGAAATCAGTTTGGCAGTTTACTTCTAGTAGCAACGCTTTACCTTCACCTTGGGCAATGATAATCGCACCATCAGCAGCGATATTACCTGCTTTTTTGGCAGCTTTTGCTTGACCTGATTTACGCAGATTATCAATCGCAAGTTCGATATCGCCGCCTGCTTCTTCAAGTGCTTTTTTGCACTCCATCATGCCAAGACCAGTACGGTCACGCAGCTCTTTTACTAGCTTTGCAGAAACTTGAGTCATGTCAATTACCTTAAGTTTTAATTGAACAAAAATTTAGGATAAGCTTGGTATGACCACGCCAAACCAAGCTTAATAAATTAGTAGTTGTTAACCACTTGACCAGCTTGGTCAACTTTATCTTCAACAGGTGCGGTTGCATTTTCACGGTTGGCTTGCTTATCAGCATCAGCTGCATCAGCATGACCTTGGGTTTTAGCGTACTCTTTACCTGCAATGATCGCATCAGCCATCGCTGTTACATATAAGCTAATGGCACGAATTGCATCGTCATTGGCGGCAATGACATAGTCAACATTGTCTGGGTTTGAGTTGGTATCTACAATACCAATCACAGGAATACCAAGGTTTTTGGCTTCTTTGATGGCGATGGCTTCGTGGTCAACATCAACAACAAACAACGCATCAGGCAAACCGCCCATCTCTTTGATACCACCCAAAGCACGCTCTAGCTTTTCCATTTGGCGGGTACGCTCAAGTGCTTCACGCTTAGTCAATTTTGCAAATGTACCATCTTCAGCTTGCTTTTCTAGCTCTTTTAGACGAGTGATTGACTGGCGAAGTGTTTTCCAGTTTGTTAGCATACCGCCCAACCAACGATGGTCAACATAAGGCATGCCTGCACGCTGTGCTTGTTCACGGATTACCGCACCCGCTGCACGCTTAGTACCAACAAATAAAATCTTGTTGCGAGCCGCTGCTTGTTTATTCACGAAAGTTAGTGCTTCGTTAAATTGCTTAACGGTATGCTCAAGGTTAATAATATGAATGCGATTACGAGCACCAAAGATGTACTGGCTCATTTTTGGATTCCAAAAACGAGTTTGGTGACCGAAGTGAGCACCTGCTTCTAGCAAGTCACGCATTGAGATTTGAGTTGGGTTTTTATCTGACATAAAAAATCCTAAAAGTTTGGGTTACGCCTCCACGAAACCAAAATACCGAATCCATTAGCACGCATCCGTCACGATGACGAATTATTCAAACCAACAGACACCCCAATATTTCAAATAATTTCGTGTGTGTAGTGTAAGTTTAAAAAATACGCCCATTTAAAAAATGGACATATTATTATAGCAAATTCTTATCAAAAAGTCCAAGTAAATGTTAGATAATGGACAGTTTTTATTCAGTCATTGACTTCTAAATATTTTTGGGCTTCTTGTAAATCAACTGTCACCAAACTTGAGATACCAGCGGTTGGCATGGTAATGCCTTTTAACTCATCAGCGATTTGCATGGCAAGCTTATTATGACTAATAAAAATAAACTGAACATCATCAGCCAATTCTCTAATCAACCCTGTAAATCTGGCGACATTGGCATCATCAAGCGGTGCATCAACCTCATCAAGTACACAAAAAGGCGCAGGGTGCTGCTTAAAAATAGCAAAAATCAAACTCAATGCTGTCAAGGTTTTTTCGCCACCTGAAAGTACAGCAAGTCTTGAGTTTTTCTTACCCTTTGGTTGAGCCATCAGCACAAGCCCTGCTCGCCATTTGTCCGATTTGGGCAAGTCATCATCTGCCATCAAAGTTAAGCTTGCTTGACCACCACCAAAAACCTTTGAAAATAGTGCATTTAGCTCTTTATTTACCGCCTCAAGTGCTGTCAAAAACAGTGTTTTGGTTTTTTCGTCAATCGCACGAATGGCATCTTGAAGCTTTTTCATGCTTTGGGTGATGTCATTGATTTGCTCATCCATGGGCGAAACACGCGCCTCAAGCTCGGCAAGCTCAGCTGCAGCTGCCAAATTCACCGCACCAAGCTCAGCAATTTTACTTTTGATTTGATTTTGCCTTGCTGAATTATCGGTGAAATTTTGATTAGGATTTGTCCGAAAATCTGCCAGTTTAGACGCTAAATTAAACGATTCATCCAGACGCATAAGCTCACCGCCAATGTCTTGAACACGGCTTTCACCAACCGCTGTATCTGCACTGATCTGTGCCAAAGTTGCTTGAGCGGTGGCAAATTTGGTATGTGCCTCAGTCAGCGTTTCTTGCAATTGACTTTGGGCAATTTGCTGTGCTTTGGCTGCCAACTCATATTCATCACTAGCAATCTTAAGCTCATGACTTACCGCTTTGGCAGCTTTAAACGCCTCTTCAAGCACTGGTAGCTTTTGACTGAGTTCCTGCTGCGTGCTTTTGGTTGTCTCAATGTCCGCTTGAGTTTGTGATGCACTATGTTTTGCCATCTCAAGCAAACGCTCGGCATGGGTTTTTGCTTGCGTCAGTGTGCCAAGCTTGATTTGTAAAGCCTGATAGGTGTCATTTTGGGTTTTAAGCTTAGCAACAGCTTCGTCGATACGCACCGTCTGCACCGCCATGGCTTGATTTGCTTGCTCAACTTTAGGCTCAAGCTCCCTTAAGCCAAAATCACAGGTCTCAATCTGCATATTAAGCTCGTGTAGCTCATTTTTAATACTGCTATTTTCATCATCCAGTCGCTTAAGCTGACTGTCAATACTCTCACGGCGTGCTTTTTCAGAATCAAGTTTGGCCGTTAGTATGGTCAAGCCTTGTTCTAACTGGTGCAGCTGCTGGGTGACCACATTTTTTTGGGCAGTGATTTCTTCAAGCTCAATTTTACTGCTTTGAAGCCTTGTCAGTACTTGCTTGAGCTGCTTTTGGTCTTTTTCAAGCGAATCTTCAAGTGTGTTTAGTTCATCTTCTAGCACCTCTAGTCGCTCAAGGTGTTTTTTCCGATCACTTAAAAACTGACTGCTGGTATCACCAAGTTTTGAAAGGTGTAACATACCAAAACTGCCCACCAGCCAACCAGCTTTTGTCATAATTATCATACCAAATGGTATGGTTGTGTCCAAGTCTGTGAGCGGCTCATCGCCCACATATAAATAACAGCAGCCAAATAACTCAAGCGTAGGCATGCTAAACAGTCGATCAAAACGCACCAGTTGCTGTTGTATTGATGTTGGTAGTTGAGACAACATCTCATCGGTATAGGTTGTGTTTCTTGTTTTGCCTGATTTTAAGATCATATAATCATTATCATCCATCACATGACCTAAAACAGCCGTTGGCAGTTCATCGCTTAGACGGGCATTCAACCAAAATCCCAAAAACTGATCCAAAACATCTGCATAGTCCAAACCCATTTCTGTTAGTACCAAACTTTCTTTTAGACTTGGCAGTGCATTTAAGGCTATTGATGTATCAGCATCAGGCGGCGTCGTAATTTTATTAGACGGTATTTTAGTGTGTACCAGTTTGTGCAAAATTTCATATTCACCCATCAAACTGGCATGGCGTTTTTCTTGGCTTTGTACATGGATTTGGGATGTTTGCACTGCTTGAGTCAGCTCGTCTACAAGTGATTTTAGCATCTCATCATCATTAAGATGTTCAAGCTTTTGTCTGAGTGCCACAGCTTTTAAGGTATCAGCAGACAGCTGATTTTGCACTTCAATAGTATCGCTAAATAGATTTTTGGCAGTGATAAGCTCATCATAACGAACTTGCCATTTATTTAATCCAATCTCCAAACGCTGACGCTGAGATTGTGCCAATTTCTTGAGATTTTCAAGATTATTTTTTTCTTGCATTAGGCTACTTAGCTCATCTCGGTGCGACTGCCAAGTCAACTGCACCTCACTTTGAGCTTGCTTGGCATGGGTAATCTCATGCGTCATCGCTTCTGCTTTAGGCGTAATGACATCTAGCGATTGGTTAATTTGTAAAAGCTCGTCTTGTGCCTGATTTATCTTGGTCAAAGCTTCTTGATGCTGAGCCTGTAGGCGAGCAATTTTTTCATCATTTTGGGTAATTTGGCTATTGACTGTATAAAAATTATGCTGTGCGGTCTGCTCTGCCATCTGTGCATTGTGATAGTTGTCTTTGGCGTCATCTTTTAGCCACTGAGCCTCGGCAACACGCGCAGACAGTAGGTCAAGCTCACGGCGTACTTGATTGGCTTTAGCGTCTAGCTTGGCAAGCACCTCACCTGATTTACCCTGCTCAATCTTTTTTTGTTCGTGATGATGCCACGCTTCAAATAAGCGTCTGATTAACTCTTCTTTTTGAAGCGTTTTTAATTCATCATTTAAGGCTTGGTACTGTTTGGCAGACTGTGCTTGACGAATGAGCGTTTTGTGCTGTTTTTTTAGCTCACCTTGTAAATCTGAAAGCCTTTTAAGATTATCTTGGGTTTCGCCAAGTTTTTTTTCGGTCTCAGCACGGCGTGCCTGATAGCGAGATACGCCCGCACCTTCTTCAATAAATTCTCGAAGCTGCATGGGGCTTGACTCAACAATCCGCCCAATCATACCCTGCTCAATCACCGCATAGCTACGTGCACCAAGCCCAGTTCCCAAAAATACATCCACCACATCACGGCGACGCACTCGCTGACCATTGATAAAATAATCCGATTTACCTTCTTTAGTGACTTGACGGCGTAGTGACAGCTCTTGATATAGATTTAATTCATGGCGAATGCCGTGGGTTTCGTCTTGCGTATGTTCAAAAATCAGCTCAACACTTGCCAAACTCTTCGCAGCTCGCCCTTCAACACCTGCAAAAATAACATCGCTCATCGCCCCGCCACGCAGCTGTTTGGCAGAGGTCTCACCAAGCACCCAACGAATTGCATCGATGACATTGGATTTGCCACAACCATTTGGTCCAACAATCGCAGTAATATCGTGTCGAAAAGTAAATGTCGTAGGATTGGCAAAGGATTTAAACCCAGCCAGTTTTAAAGATTTTAGGCGCATGAAAAACCAAGACAGATGATAAAAAAGAGTCGTATTTTAGCAAATTTTGCCTAAGTATGCTAATCGCAAAACTCAAATCATCGCAAAAAACCATCACCAATTTTGGTGATGGTTTTAACGCTTATTACATATTTGCCACCAAAGACTTTCGTTTGGGTACAGCATCAATCAGCTCAAGCAATGCCCGCTGATATACATTTCTTTTAAACGGTACAACACCCGTCAAAGGAAACCAATAACTCACCCATTGCCAGTCGTCAAATTCAGGTACGCCCACATCAAAACGAATGTATTTGGTATTAGCTTCATCCAGATATAACAAAAACCATTTTTGTTTTTGTCCAATGCACAAAGGCTCCTGCCCTGTACGCAAATAACGCTTAGGCAAGCGATAACGCAACCAATCACGGGTGACTGCCAGCACTTTGACATGCTCAGGATGCAGCCCCACTTCTTCATACAGTTCACGATACATCGCATCTAGTGGTGTTTCGCCATGACTGATACCGCCTTGAGGAAACTGCCAACTGTCATGACCGATACGCTTTGCCCACAAAAGTTGCCCGTGTGCATTTACCAAGATGATGCCGACATTTGGACGAAATCCGTCTGCATCAATCATAATCAAACTCTTAATATATAGGAGATACCCAGCATTGATACCTTGTTATTGAAAATTGATAACAATTGACAATTTTCATTCATGGTTACATGACAAATGGCGACATCTTATGGCTTAATGGCAAAAGCTTGCTTGATAAAAAACCATCAAACTTGACCTTTTTGCTTGAAGACTGACGATTATCCTGATGTTTAAACAGGGATTTTCATGATAAGTACCAAAATCAGATAGCTCCAAATTCATTTAAATTTCATCAAAAACTTTTGATGAATGACTTGTTGTCTATTAAACCAAAAAACAGTACAAAAGTATAGGGTTTTATCCAAGCACCCTGACATCGGATTTTGGTTTAACCAACCTATCAGTTGCCTCATTTGGGTCGTGATTTTTGATAATGATAAGATTTTAACTCGTCCAAAAATCGATTGGCGAAACTAAAATCAATAATTTGGTAAATGGTTTGCCAAACGCTGCCAAACCAAGTAAAATGAATGCTATAAAAAGTAAAATTTAACATAAAAAGAGTTTGATATGGCACAATTAGACGCAGAACTGATTTGGGAAGATGGCGTACATTTTATTGGTACTTCACCATCAGGGCATACCATACATCTTGACGGTAATAAAACCGCTGGTGCAAGTCCAATGGAGCTGATTTTATTAGGGCTTGGTGGTTGTGCCAGTTATGATGTTGTCACCATCATGAAAAAATCTCGTCAAGACATCACGGATGTCCGTTGCCAAATGCATGCCCACAGAGCCGATACTATCCCTGCAGTATTTACCGATATTCACTTGCATTTTGTGGTAACTGGCAGCGATATCAAAGAATCGCAGCTTGCCAAAGCCATTGAGCTGTCTGCCGAAAAATACTGTTCAGCCTCACGCATGTTATCATCAGGCGGGGTGAATATCACTCATGATTATGAGATTATTGAGAAATGATCGCTGCACTGTTTGCTGATACCAATATCAAGCTTACCATCATCTTGATGGTCATCGCCTGTCTATTACCTTTTGTGTGTGCCGCTCTTGCCAAATATTTGGGTGGTTATAACATAAAAGACAATCAAACACCTCGTGAGTTTTTGGCAAATACTCACGGAGCCGCCGCAAGACTCAATCACGCTCAGACCAATAGCTTTGAAAGTCTGCCATTTTTCTTAGCCTCTGTACTCATTGCACTTTATACTTTTGTGCCTGTTAGTATCATCAATATACTGGCAACAGGTTATCTTATCTTTCGCATCTGTTTTATTATGAGCTATGCAACCAATTTATCCATCTTGCGTTCAGTGACATGGATGTTTTCATTGAGCTGTTGTATCATGCTTTTTATTTTGGCATATCAAATGGGTATTTAAGATTGACAAGATAACAATTAACAAAAATATCTTTGCAGTCCCTTTAATAACAGCTCTTCGTCTACCTGAATATGTTTTAGATGTGGTCTTAGCATTTGTGCACCGCCACCTGTCAATATCATCTCAAAATTTGGATAATTGGCTTGCACACTGGCGACAGCACCCACCACCCCAAATAAGACCCCATGATTTACAGCGTCATCGGTGGTCGTACCAAGACTTAACCCATCAAATCGCCCTTGTTTAACATCAATTTGCTGTGTTCCTGCATATAACGCATGACGCTGCATATAAACATTGGGCAAAATATAACCGCCCAAATGTTCACCTTCATCAATCATATCAATCGTTAATGCCGTACCACAACCAACCACACATTGTTTATGACCATTTACTGCACCAAGCATCTGTAACCATCTATCCACACCCAATTGTGATGGCTCATAGCGACTACAAAGCATTGGGTGGCGATGATTCACCTTGGCAAATTCAAAAGGCACACCAAGCTCTTTTAAAGTTTTGGTGATGGCATGGTTAATTTTTTCGCCCAATACACTGGATATTCCTACAAAATTTGGCTCAAATTGTGTAAACACCCCAAGCAAACCCAATAAAAGTTCATTGGGGGCTTTTAGATGTTCTTTAGCATCTGATAAGATAATTTGACCATTGTTAATCAGCCAATATTTTAACCGAGTATTGCCCAAATCAAGCCACAGCACCATCTCATTTTGCCTCTGATTATTTTTTCTATTTAAAAAGATTGATTTAAAAAATTTTCAAGTCATCATCTTGGCCGTACCAGCAAAGATTGTTTGTATGCCTTGCTCATTTTGTACCAATAACGCCCCTCGTTCATCAACACCAAGGCACTTTCCTGATAAACGATTACCCGTATCATCATTTTGGGTAAATATTTCTACCTGTCGATCTGTTAATAGATGCATCTGATTGAATTGATTGATAAAACCAGTTGCTGTTTTTTGAGATGTCATCAATTGATGATGATGAAAAATTGCCCGACAAATGGCTTGGCAAATGGGTTGATATAAATCTTGAGCTGATGGCAATGCCCCCAATGATGGATACCAAAGCATATTTAGACTGGTCGCTTGATAAGTACCGCTTTGAATGATTGGTGCGTGTTGAACATTCATGCCCACACCAAAAACCAATCCTACCAAGCTGCGATGGTCATTTTTAGCAACAAAAATCGGCTCTATCAAAACCCCTGCCAATTTCCAAAATCTTTGGGAATCTTCATCAAAAACCCCCAAGTCATTTGCCCATTTAACCCCAATTTTCGGCAAATTCATCGTCTGTCGGATTTGATTCATCTGTGTTATGATTGGCATTTTTATCAAATAAAAACCCACCAGCAAAGAGATTAAACCAGATAATTGATTGATACCAAAATCCTGCGTTTGACTTTGCATTGGTACATATAACGATAAAAAAACCGCGCCTTGACTACTCACCCAAGAACGACCATGTTGTCCACGACCCAAACTTTGGTGGTCAGCTGTCATCAGATGTAACAGGCTGTGCGATTTTTCGCCCCGTATCACAGTATTTTTTAGCTCAGTATTTGTGCTTAAGATGCTGGCATGATGTTCATGATGGTTTTGGATGGTTTGCCACAGTTGGTCAAAGTTGCTTTGGTTAACATTCATCAGATGACAATTTACGACAAAGATAATAAAAGTGCGTTATAATAGCACAAATTTAAAGAAATAATGGATGAATGTCGATGATTTATATCTGGTTTGCAGCAGCTGGTATCATTGCTGGGCTGTGTGCAGGGCTATTTGGTGTGGGTGGTGGCATGGTGATTGTGCCTGCACTGATTTGGATTTTGGCAGCATATGGTATGCCAACTGATATCGTACCTCATGTTGCTGTTGGTACAGCATTAGCAACCATCATCTTAACTTCTATCAGCTCGATGACTGCACACCATAAGCGTGGCGGTGTACGCTGGGAGATTTTTAAGAATATGTCAAAAGGCTTAGTACTTGGCAGCTTATTTGGTGCTTGGGTTGCAACGCTGATTAGCGGTGCGGCATTACAAGCAATTTTAGGAGCTGGGGCTATCTTAGTGGCGATCAAAATGCTGTTTTTCCCCAATCAAGAAAGACTAGACATACCACCACCGCCTGCTTATAAACAAGGGTTTGCTGGCGTTGTCATCGGTATTTTATCCGCCATCTTTGGTATCGGCGGCGGTAGCTTAACTGTGCCTTATTTAAGCCAAAATGGTGTTCCCATGCGACAAGCCGTCGGTACATCAGCCGCCTGTGGCTTGCCCATTGCTTTGGCAGGAGCATTTGGTTTTATTTGGTTTGGGCATCAAGTTGGTACTGCCAATATTGATGGTTTGATCGGATTTGTGCATATTGGAGCATTTATTACAATCAGTATTTTAAGTTTTATCATGGCAAAAGTTGGTGCCAAGTTGGCTCACGCTCTACCCGCTCAAACTCTTAAGCGTGCTTTTGGCGTACTGTTGATGATTGTAGGCGTACGGCTAATTATTGGCGGACTTTAAGACTTTAACTAATACTGTCATACTTCATTATAACAAGCATCGGTCTATGACAGGTGCTTTTTTAAACGGTAAATAACCAAAAACCCCAAGCAGCTGCTTGGGGTTTAATATGGTGGCGAGAGGCAGGATCGAACTGCCGAC
>NZ_KV796834.1:229747-299620 GCF_001809255.1 Moraxella sp. HMSC061H09 | reverse complement strand
ATCCGTTGCTCTACCGACTGAGCTATCACGCCGAATTGATGCGTATTAAAACAAAATTTCATCAACTTGTCAAGAAAAATATTTCCAAAATTGCATTTTGTATCAAATTATCAGGTTTATGCACTGATACAAACAAGAGATTACATAATATTTAATGTAGTTTCATAAAGCTTACAATTCATCAATATGTTTAATAAAATTATTTCTCTAAAATAACTTCTAAGAATACAAGAAAATACCGTGTTTTTTCACCCAAACTGGTTAATACAAATTTATTGGACACATGCCAGTCATTATCAGGAGAATCCTATGTTTCGCTGGGCAATTATTTTTGCAATTATCGCCATTATCGCAAGCTTTTTAGGATTTGGTAATATTGCAGGGTTAAGCAAAGAGTTTGCTTATATTTTCTTAATTATCGCTGTTGTCTTATTTGTGATCGGCTTTGTGGGTGGTCGCCGTAGATAATTATTCCATAGCTCATTGCCTCAAAGATGATTAAAACATAAACAGTCTGTTATGACAACAGACTGTTTTATTTTACTCAATTTGGTTTGCTTAATTCATCGCAATTAGCAGATTTATGCCAACAAATTATCGCTCAGCATCAAACATCAAGCGTGCTGCCTCAAACACATAAACCTCGCTTTCGGGCAACTTTGGACGCTCATTTTCTTTCATAGCGCTCCGCTCTTCAGCCAATGCCTCCAAATTGGCCTGATAAGTTGACCAATCTACAAATGGTGCCTCGCCTGTGGCTTGCCTGCGTGCATTTTCAGCAGCCAAGGTGCGTTTTTCAATCATATCAAGTCTGGCACGGCGTTTTTGTAAATTAATCTCAGTCGGTTTTTTATCATCATCAAGCGTGCGAATGGCATTTAGTTCAGATAAATACCTAAACTGTGGGTCACTTGCTTGGCGGGCTTTGGATTGCTTATTGAGTGAGCTTAACAGGCTTGGCGAATATTTACCTTCAGCGTGATAATTGGTTGAGTTAATGGTATCCCAAGGCAATGGATTTTTATATTCACGCTCACCAAATTCGATACCTTCATAAATATTTACCAATTCAACATCTGGTACAACACCCTTGGTTTGGGTACTGCCACCATTCACACGATAAAATTTACGCTGCGTCAAAGTCATCGAACCTAATGCCAAATCATCTCGCTGAGTCTGAGCCGTGCCTTTGCCAGTGGTTGTGCTACCTACCACCAAACCTAGCCCATAATCTTGAATGGCGGCTGCAAAAATCTCGCTGGCCGATGCCGAACCAAGATTAATGAGTACAGACAATTTTCCATCATAGAATTGATGCCCACCGTCTGTATCTTCAAAAACTTGCACATTACCACGATTATCACGAATTTGCACCAAAGGACCTTCCTTGATGAACATGGCAAGCATTTTGGCAACTTCATCAAGTGAACCACCAGGATTATTTCGCAAATCAACCACCAAGCCATCGATACCTTGGTCGGTTAACGCTTGTAAAGCTTTTTGGGTATCATGGCTGACACTGCGGTACTGACTGGCATCAATACCCTCACGGCGTGCTTTAAAATTCAGATAAAAGCTTGGAATCTCAATCACACCAACTTTTTTTATACTACCATCATAAGGCATGTCAATCACTCGATACTGCACGCCTGATTCTTCTTGTCGAATGATATCACGCACCAAAGTAACCGTTCTGGCCTGCGAATCTGGTGTATTTGGCTGCTTGACCTTGACGGTTACCTCAGTACCACGAGTACCACGGATTAAAGCAACAATTTCTCTGGTGCTATAGCCTATCGTATCCACCATTTCACCATCAGATTGGGCTATACCGATAATCAAATCATTTGCCAATATCTGACCTGATTTGGCAGCAGGACCGCCATCAACCAAACTGATAATGCGTGTGTAATCAGGATTTTTGCGATCGGGTCGAATAGAAACACCAATGCCCTCAAGCTGTAGACTATTTTGGATTTGTATATCCTGTGCTTGAATGGGAGCGTAATAATTACTGTGTGGATCATATGCGATGGCTGCCGCATCAAGTATCGACTCCATCACCTCATCATTTTTCAGTCGTTCAAGCTGTTCTTCTTGGCGTTTGATACGATTTAATAAAATCTCTTTAGGAGTGCGACTTTCAGCCTTGACCAAATCTTGACCTCGAGCCAACTCAGGATTTTGTAAATAAACCTGATCTTTTGCTTTGTCGCTGTCTTGATTAATCATAATGGTAATTAATGACAATGTCGTTTGGTTTTTCCAATACTCAAGTTGCTCCTTTTTGCTCCGAAACCGTGGTGCTTTTTCACGATCTAATATAATGCTTTTATTGGTATATAAATCAATATCTGTTGCTAAGTGTGCTTTGGCAGCTTTAAAATACTCAAAAGAACGCGTACGAAAACGCTCAAAAATCTCAATACCAGGCGTCAAATCACCACGTATTAAATAAGCTGCATAAGTTTTACCATATTTGCTAATAAATTCATCCACATCGGATTGTAACAATAGCGTACGGTTAGGGTCAAGCTTATCAAAATATTGCTGCAAAATAACTTGGCTCATGCTTTCATCAAGTCTTTGGTCGTTATAATGTGCTCGATCAAGCAATATCGCCACTTGTCGTGCGGTCACCCTTTGCTCTGGCTTTTGTATAAATGCAGTGCGGTCAGATGCTTGAGCAAATGATGCCACACTGCTTGCAAATAATGCAAAAGCCATGGCACTTGCCACGCCCGATAAAAGATATTGTTGTTTTGACATGTCTGTATCCTAACAGTTAGCAAATAAAATCTTAAAATATTCGCTATCTTAGCACAAAAATCACAAAGTTTTTTTTACCCAAGTGCGTATTTTTGTACACCTGTCTTAAGCAATCGTTACAAGGTTATTGTTTAACCACAAAATCAACATTCACCAAAGTTTTATTTTGATTTTCATGGCATAATATGCCCATAAATATTATGTTTGGTCTTATTTGAATGTGTTGGAGGATTTTGTGGCAAAAGGTATTATCATGGCAGATATTGCAGGTCAATCATTAGATGGCAGCGATATTGAATTATTATCCAATCCAGAAATCGGTGGCATTATTTTATTTGCACGCAATGTCAAATCACCCGCTCAAGTGCGAACACTGACCGATTCAATACGCCAAATCAACCCCCAACTACTGATCGGTGTTGACCAAGAAGGCGGAAGGGTTGCTCGCTTTAAAGAAGGATTTTCATCGTTGCCTGCCATGGGCAAACTGGGTCAATTATACGATAAATCGCCCAAAGATGCGTTATCTTTAGCTTATGATTGTGGCTATCTGATGGCCTGCGAGGTTTTGGCGGTCGGTGTTGATTTTAGCTTTGCACCAGTGCTTGATATTGATGGCAAAAGCCTTGTCATTGGCGATCGTGCTTTTCATGCAAATCCAGATGCCATCATAACATTATCAAGGCAATTCATGGACGGTATGAAAAATGCTGGTATGGCAACCACAGGCAAGCATTTCCCAGGTCATGGCTCTATTGCCCCTGACTCGCACATTGCTGATGCCATTGATGAACGCTCATTTGATGAGATAATGGATTATGATACCCAAACCTTTATCAAAACTTTAGATAAACTTGATGCACTCATGCCTGCCCATGTGGTTTTTAGCCAAGTTGATGACAAACCTGCAGGATTTTCTAAAATCTGGATTCAAGATATTGTCCGCAATCAGCTTGGATTTGATGGCGTGATTTTTTCAGATGATTTATGCATGCAAGCGGCACACATTGTAGGCGGTATAGATGCGCGTGTGGTTGCTGCCATTGAAGCTGGCTGTGATATGGCACTGGTTTGCAATCATCGTCAAAATGCATTACTTGCCATTGAAACTGCCAAAAAGCTGAAAGATACGCCCCAGCATCGCTTGATAAAGATGGCGGGCAACATTCCAACATGGCAAGGTAGCCTAGAAGCAACCTGTCATCAATTTCCTTTATGGCAGGCGGCTAAACATCGTATACAAGCCGCATTTTTTCAAGAAAATCATGAAACCTTAGCCAAAGACCCAACAGTTTATAGCGTATGTTGAACTTTTGTATTTGTTACACAAAATGAGCAATTATCCATTTTTTTTGAAAAAAGTCAAGTTTGCAAGTTTTTTATCAAACAAGTTTCTGCGATTAAACCAAAAGAAAAAATTTGGTCAATTTTTATGCAAAAATAATCATTTTATTTTTACCAACTGTTTAACGCACACACAAACCTACCATCAAAAAACCCATCAGTGATACTCATGGGTTTTTTGATAATAAATTTGATGATTTTTGACGATTAACGCATCGTGACAAATTCTTCGGCAGCCGTTGGATGAATGGCAATGGTATCATCAAAATCTTGCTTAGTTGCACCCATTTTCATCGCAACCGCAAACCCTTGAATCATCTCATCCATGCCAAAACCAATACCGTGTAGTCCAATGATTTTTTGCTCCTCTCCTAAGCAGACAAGCTTCATTCGACATGGCTCACGATGTGATGTTACCGCACTGTACATCGGCGTAAAGTTCGAGGTATAAACTTTGATATTATCAGCACCATATTGTGCAATTGCTGACGCTTCACTTAAGCCCACAGTCCCAATCGGTGGATGGCTGAAAATTACCGTCGGCACCAAGTTTAACTCCAAATGCTCGTCTGGCTTGTTGTTAAACAGTCTTTCAGATAATCGTCGTCCTGATGCCACCGCTACAGGCGTCAGCTCAACACCATTTGCAACGATATCCCCAACAGCATAAATGCCTTCAATATTGGTATTTTGAAATTTATCAGTGATGATTTGGCCTTTGGTATTGGTTTTAATACCAACGACATCAAGATTAAGCTGATCTGTTGCAGGCTTGCGACCTACCGCCCAAATCACACAGTCAACGGTGAGGTTTTGTCCATCATTAAATTCAACCGTCAGCGTTTTATCCTCATTTTGGATAATTTGTTGTGTATTGACGCCTGTGTGTATTTGAATGCCATCATTTTGCATGACATTAACCAACACCTCAACGATATCATCATCAAATGAACGCAGTGGCTGATTGCCACGAATCATCAGATGCGTTTGAGCACCCAAACTGTTCATGACACCTGCCACCTCAACTGCGACATAACCTGCACCAATGATAGCCACACGCTTTGGCATCTCATCGAGTGCAAAAAATCCGTCTGAGTCAATACCCAGCTCCTGACCGATAATATCAGGTCTGACTGTTTGCCCGCCCGTTGCGATGACGATGTGGTCAGCACTGATTTGCTCGGTTGTGCCATCATCATAAGCCACCTCAACGGTATTTTTATCAATAAAACGGGCAAATCCTTGAATCAATTCAACGCCATTTCTTTCAAATACCATACGATAAGATCGGTGAATACGCTCAATATACGCTTGGCGTGATTGAATTAATTGACCAAAATTAAACTCATCAATATTGCCTTTAAATCCATAGTCTGGTGCATATTTATGAATGGCATCGGCGATTTGGGCAGCATACCACATGACTTTTTTGGGTACACATCCAACATTAACACAAGTACCACCAATCAAATTGGCTTCAATAATGGCACATTTTTTGCCATATTGGGCAGCACGATTAATCGATGCAATACCACCTGAACCGCCACCAATGGCAAGATAGTCATAATGTTTGGTCATTGTTTTCCTCATTTTTATCATGTGCCAACAGTCAAACAGTCAAACAGTCAAGTACGACTTGCACAAAATTATTATGTTATTATTAATCTATTGTACCATAAAATCACAAAAACCGCCTGATTAAAAGCGGTTTTATCATCATGATTGGATTTGATAAAATCAATTAAAACAATACTCTGACTCGGATGGTTTCTGGTACAGCACGCAAACGCTTTAATGCTCGGTCAGAATCATTATCATCCACATCCATAACCAAATAACCAACATCGCCCTTGGTCATTAAAGACTGTGCAATAATATTGATGCCTGCATCGGCAAATGATGCATTGATTTGTGACAATACGCCTGGGACATTGCGGTGAATGTGCAATAAGCGATGCGTGCCATCAGTAAACGGAATAGAGACATTTGGAAAGTTGACAGCACTGGTTGTATCGCCTTGATCAGAATAGCGTACAAATTTTTCAGCCACTTCCAAGCCGATATTCGCTTGAGCTTCTTGCGTTGAACCGCCAACATGTGGTGTCAAAATCACATTATCAAAGGCACGCAATGGTGATTCAAACTCTTCATCTGCTGATTTTGGCTCTTTTGGAAAAACATCAATTGCTGCACCAAGAATTTTTTTGCTCTCAAGTGCTGCCGCCAATGCATCAATGTCCACACAGCTGCCACGAGAAGCGTTGATGAAAAAAGACCCATCTTTCATCTGTTCAAATGCTTTGGCAGTCATGATATTGCGTGTACTGCTTGAATCGGGTACATGCAAGGTAACAACATCCGCTTTTGACAACAATTCCTCCAAACTACCTACTTGTGTGGCATTGCCCAAGGGAAGCTTGGTCATCGCATCATGATAGATTACTTTCATACCCAAACTTTCAGCCAGTACAGATAACTGCGAACCGATGGAGCCATAGCCAACAATGCCCATGGTTTTGCCTCGTACCTCATAGCTGTCTTTGGCAGACTTATTCCAGCCACCACGATGAACCACTGCATTTTTTTCAGGAATACCACGCATGAGCATAATCGTCTCAGCAAGTACAAGTTCTGCCACAGAACGCGTATTTGAATAAGGTGCATTAAAAACAGGAACACCCAATTCAAGCGCTGCATCTAAATCCACTTGATTGGTTCCAATACAATAACAGCCGATACAGATCAGCTTTTCGGCGGCTTCAAGCACCTTGCGTGTCAGCTGAGTGCGTGAGCGGATGCCAATAAAATGTGCATCTTTAATTTTTTCTATCAACTCAGCCTCATCAAGTGCTGAACTGATGTATTCAATATTGGTATAGCCTGCTTCATTGAGTACTTTTAGTGCATTTTCATGAACACCCTCAAGTAACAAAAAGCGGATTTTTTCTTTATTTAATGATAAAGTCATAAGAATATCCTTTTAGGTGACAATCAAAACTATAGTTATACACGCATTGATGTCAATTTGCAATATATTCACGAATGTGTGAATGTAAATTATCAGGCAAATTTTAAACTGTCATGACTTAAAATAATAATCAGAGCTTTGGTTGGAGTAGACCTCTTATTTTAGCCTAAAAACAAAAGCCCGTTCCTAGAAACGAGCCTTTGAAAATACACACTTACTCTTGAGAACCCAGCTCATCAGCGAATGCTTTGGCAAAGTTGTCTTCAATACTCAAATTATCTTCTGAAGTTGTAGGCGGTTCAGCTGTTATGACTGATAATAACTCATCCACTTGGGCAGTTTGGTTACCAGCATTTTGAGCTTTTCTTTGGCGAGATTGATGATATGCCAAACCCGTACCTGCTGGAATTAAGCGACCCACAACCACATTTTCTTTCAAGCCAGACAAATCATCCACCTTACCCATCACTGCAGCGGCGGTCAAGACACGGGTCGTTTCTTGGAAGGACGCTGCTGAAATAAAGCTTTCGGTTGCCAAACTTGCTTTAGTAATACCCAAAAGCTGACGCTCGTATTGAACAGGAAACTTATTATTAGCGATCAATTCAGCATTAAGCGTACGGATTTTTGAGTATTCTGCTTGGTCGCCTTTAAAGTAGCTTGAATCACCACCATCGACAACCTCAACTTTACGCAACATCTGACGAACGATGACTTCAATGTGCTTGTCGTTGATTTTTACCCCTTGTAGGCGATAAACTTCTTGCACTTCATTGACAATATAATTTGCCAATGCGGTCTCACCTTTTAGGCGTAAAATATCATGCGGATTTTGAGGTCCATCAGAAACCACCTCGCCACGCTCAACGGTCTCTCCTTCAAAGACATTGATTTGACGCCATTTCGGAATCAGCTCTTCATGCACATCACCATCTTCATTGGTGATGATAAAGCGGTTTTTGCCTTTGGTTTCTTTACCAAAACTGACCACACCGCTCATCTCAGCCATAATGGCATGATCTTTTGGACGGCGTGCCTCAAACAAGTCGGCAACTCGTGGCAGACCACCGGTAATATCTTTAGTACCTGAGGTTGCTTGTGGTACACGACCAAGCACCGAACCTGCCGTGACATGCTCGCCTTCAGATACACGAATGATGGTTTCGTTCGGTAGGAAATAAACCACTTCTTTACCTTCATCGGTATCAAGAATAATCGCAGGACGCAAATCCTTAGCAATACTTGGACGGTCTTTGCTGGTCAAGATTTCAAATGATCTCACCCCCGTCATCTCATCCACCTTAACCGTTGCTGTCATGCCATCGGTAATGTCACTAAAGCGTGCGGTACCTGAGAATTCTGTAATAATTGGATGGGTATGTGGATCCCATTTGGCGATTACCTGCCCTGCTTCAACAGCATCTGCATCACGCACCAAGACGCTTGAGCCATAAGGCACTTTATAACGCTCACGCTCACGACCTTGATCATCAGCCACGCCAATCTCTGCCGAACGAGAGACAACAACCAAATGACCATCGGCATGCTGAACAGTTTTCATATTGTGAAAACGAACCGAACCTGCATTACCAACTGAGACACTGTTATCAACAGAAGCAGCAGAAGCAGCACCACCGACATGGAAAGTACGCATGGTCAGCTGAGTACCTGGCTCACCAATCGACTGTGCCGCCATCACCCCAACAGATTCGCCAATATTGACCAAATGGCCACGAGCCAAATCACGACCATAACACTTAGCACAGACGCCTTGGGTGGCTTCACAAGTAATGACTGAGCGTACATACACTTCATCAATCGCATTGGCATCTAACTTTTCAACCAATCTTTCATCAATCAAAGCGCCCGATGGTACAACCACATCGCCATCTGCATTCACGACATCTTTGGCAGCAACACGACCAAGCACACGATCACCCAAGCGTTCAACAATTTCACCACCAACAATCACAGGTGTCATTCGCTGACCTGCATCTGTACCACAATCATCTTGGGTGATGACCAAGTCTTGTGCGACATCAACCAAACGGCGTGTTAGATAACCTGAGTTTGCTGTTTTTAAGGCGGTATCTGCCAAGCCTTTACGGGCACCGTGCGTTGAGATAAAGTATTGAAGTACCGTCAAGCCTTCACGGAAATTGGCTTTAATTGGTGTTTCAATAATTGAGCCATCTGGCTTAGCCATCAGACCACGCATACCTGCAAGCTGACGAATCTGCGTGGCACTACCACGAGCACCTGAGTCGGCCATCATATAAATTGAGTTGAATGACTTTTGCGTTTCGGTCTCACCGTCTGCGTTGATCACATCGTCTTTAGACAAGTTATCCATCATCGCATTTGCAATTTTATCTGAAGTACGCGCCCAAATATCAACAACTTTGTTATAACGCTCACCTGCAGTGACAAAGCCTTGCTCAAATTGTTGTTCAATATCTCGTACTTCAGCATCAGCTGTATCCACGATCTGCTTTTTGGTTGGTGGAATAACCATATCTTCCATACCAATCGAAATGCCCGATAAAGTCGCTTGTGCAAAACCCAAATACATCAGATGGTCAGCAAACATTACCGATTCTTTAACACCCAGCTTACGATAGCATGAGTTTAACAGCTTAGAGATATTTTTCTTGGTCATCTCCGTGTTACACTCACTAAACGCCATGCCTTCTGGCATGATATTCCAAATTAGCAAACGACCAGCTACGGTATCTTGGATACTGGTATGGCTGATTTTTTCACCTGTTTTTTCATCCAAAATCGTCTCAGCGACACGAACTTTAATCTTGGCATTCACAGATAAATCATCTGAACCAATTGCTCTTAGAGCTTCATTCACCGTACTAAATACCATGCCTTCGCCTTTGGCATTCACACCACCACGGCTAATATAATACAAACCAAGCACAACATCTTGAGAAGGCACGATGATCGGCTCACCATTTGCAGGCGACAAGATGTTGTTGGTTGACATCATCAAAGCACGAGCCTCAAGCTGAGCTTCTAAAGTCAGTGGCACATGAACTGCCATTTGGTCACCGTCAAAGTCGGCGTTAAACGCAGCACACACCAATGGGTGCAACTGAATTGCTTTACCCTCAATTAACACAGGCTCAAACGCTTGCAGACCCAAGCGGTGAAGTGTTGGTGCACGGTTTAGTAGGACAGGATGTTCACGAATGACCATCGCAAGCATATCCCAAACGGCTGGCTCTTCACGCTCAACCATTTTTTTGGCGGCTTTAATGGTACTTGCAATGCCATTTTGCAGCAATTTGGCATAGGTAAACGGCTTGAACAGCTCAAGTGCCATTTTCTTTGGTAAACCACACTGATGCAGACGCAAAGTAGGACCAACCACAATCACCGAGCGTCCAGAATAGTCCACACGCTTACCAAGTAGGTTTTGACGGAAACGACCTTGCTTGCCTTTAATCATATCAGCAAGTGATTTTAATGGACGCTTGTTAGACCCTGTAATAGCACGGCCACGGCGACCATTATCCAGTAGTGCATCAACTGCTTCTTGTAGCATACGCTTTTCGTTACGCACAATGATATCAGGTGCATTCAGCTCAAGCAGGCGTTTTAAACGATTATTACGGTTAATCACACGGCGATACAAATCGTTCAGGTCTGATGTGGCAAAACGACCACCTTCAAGCGGTACCAAAGGGCGTAAATCTGGTGGCAACACAGGCAACACAGTCATCACCATCCACTCAGGCTTGTTATTTGAGTCACGGAAAGACTCAAGTAACTGCAAGCGCTTGGACATTTTTTTCAGTTTGGTTTCAGAGCCAGTTTGTGGAATTGCAGTACGAAGCTCATCAATTTCGCCATCCACATCAATATCACGCAGTAAATCTTGAACAGCTTCAGCACCCATCTTGGCAATGAACTCATCGCCATATTGTTCAAGTGCATTAAAATACTCTTCATCATCCAACAGCTGATATTTTTCAAGACTGGTCATACCAGGATCGGTCACGATATAGCTTTCAAAATAAAGCACACGCTCAATATCACGCAAAGTGATATCCAAAAGAAGACCGATACGGCTAGGTAGCGATTTTAAAAACCAAATATGCGCAACTGGAGAGGCAAGCTCAATATGACCCATACGCTCACGGCGAACCTTAGCCGCAGTCACTTCAACACCGCAACGCTCACAAATGATGCCTTGAAATTTACGGCGTTTATATTTGCCGCACAAACACTCAAAGTCTTTGACAGGACCAAAAATTTTGGCACAGAATAGACCATCACGCTCAGGTTTAAAGGTGCGGTAGTTAATGGTTTCTGGCTTTTTGACCTCACCATGCGACCAAGATTTGATTGCCTCAGGTGACGCTAAAGAAATTTGAATGCTATCAAATTCTTTGACGCCATTGTCAGCAGGGCCTTTCATGATATCTAATAAATCTTTCAAAAGGTTTCTCCGTTGTATTCGTCGTAATCTTTACGCCCAGCGACGATTTCATCACTGGGTATGTTGGTCTTAGGCTAAGTTACTTCTTTTCTTTTAAGTCAATATTAATACCCAGCGAGCGAATCTCTTTGGTTAAGACATTGAACGACTCTGGCATGCCAGGATTCATATACTGCTCGCCATCGACAATATTCTTATACATGCGTGTACGACCCTCAACATCGTCCGACTTCACCGTCAGCATCTCTTGTAGAGTGTAAGTTGCACCATAAGCTTCTAGCGCCCAAACCTCCATCTCACCAAAACGCTGACCACCAAATTGTGCTTTACCGCCAAGAGGTTGCTGTGTTACCAGTGAATAAGAGCCAGTTGAACGGGCGTGCATTTTATCATCGACTAAGTGGTTTAGCTTAAGCATATACATGTAGCCAACCGTAACAGGACGATCAAATTTCTTACCTGTTCTGCCATCATAAAGTGTTTGCTGACCTGTGGTTGATAGGTCGGCCAAACTTAACAGCTCTTTGATTTGAGTTTCTTTGGCACCATCAAAAACGGCCGTACCCATTGGGACACCATCTTTTAGGTTCTGACACAGTGCCAATAAATCTTCATCAGACAAGCTGTCTAAATCTACTTGCTCACCACCGACTTGGTTATAAATCTTATCTAAGAATTCACGAAGCTCACTCACAGCAACTTGCGAACGCAACATGGCATTAATCTTATCACCCAAACCTTTGGCTGCCATACCCAAATGGGTCTCTAGCACCTGACCGATATTCATACGAGATGGTACGCCCAATGGGTTTAGTACGATATCTACAGGATTACCATTTTCATCATATGGCATATCCTCAACTGGCATGATGCGTGATACAACCCCTTTGTTACCATGACGACCTGCCATCTTGTCACCTGGCTGGATACGACGCTTAACCGCCAAATACACCTTAACAATCTTCTGAACGCCATGTGCTAAGTCATCACCTTGAGTTAATTTGCGTTTTTTCTCGGTAAATTTATTATCGATATCTTTTTGCTTATCACTTAAGAATTCAGCAATCTGACCCAAACGCTCTGAAACTTCCTCTTCAGCAGGCTGGATATCTAGCAAGCTTTCTAGTGGCAAATTTTCGATGTCTTTAGTGCTTAGAATCGTACCTGCTTTAAAGCCTGCACCACCGCTGACTTTTTTACCATCAAGTAAGCTTAAAATACGACCTTTTGCAGCTGCTTCAAAAATCACCAGTTCTTCTTTTAAATCTTTACGGTAATCATCAAGCATGGCTTTTTCAATAGATTTGGCACGGCTGTCTTTTTCAAGACCATCACGGGTAAAGACTTGCACATCAATGACCGTGCCTTTGGTTGATGATGGTACACGCAAAGAGGTATCTTTAACATCCGCCGCTTTTTCGCCAAAAATCGCACGAAGTAGTTTTTCTTCTGGGGTCAGCTGACTTTCACCTTTTGGTGTTACTTTACCAACCAAAATATCACCAGCATCGACCTCAGCACCGATATACACAATACCCGCTTCATCAAGATTTGCCAATGCAGCCTCACCGACATTTGGAATATCGCCTGTAATTTCTTCTGGTCCAAGCTTGGTATCACGAGCCACACAAGTTAACTCTTGAATGTGAATCGTGGTGAAACGGTCTTCTTGAACCACTCGCTCAGAAAGTAAAATTGAGTCTTCAAAGTTATAGCCATTCCAAGGCATGAATGCCACGCGCATATTTTGACCAAGTGCAAGCTCGCCAAGATCAGTCGATGGGCCATCTGCCAAGATATCGCCACGCTCAATTTCATCGCCTTCATTGACGATAACACGCTGGTTAATACAGGTATTCTGGTTGGAACGGGTGTATTTAATCAAATTATAAATATCAATACCCGCTTCACCTGCAGTCATTTCATCCTCATTGACACGCACAATGATACGACTGGCATCAACCTCTTCAATCACACCACCACGCTTAGCGACCACACACACGCCCGAGTCACGCGCCACATGGCGTTCCATACCCGTACCTACAAGTGGCTTATCACTACGCAGTGTTGGAACTGCCTGACGCTGCATGTTTGAACCCATCAAGGCACGGTTTGCATCATCATGCTCCAAGAATGGAATTAGACCTGCTGCTACCGATACCACCTGACGCGGTGAAACATCCATATGAGTAACTTTATCGGCGCTCATACGCACAAATTCACCATCGTGACGAACACTAACCATCTCTTCGGTCAGCTCACCCTTGTCATTCATTGGTGAGTCGGCTTGTGCGATTACCATGCCTACTTCTTCGATGGCAGAAACATATTCAATTTCGTCAGTCACACACCCATCAACGACGCGTCTGTACGGTGTCTCCAAGAAGCCAAAATTATTTGTTTTGGCAAAAGTCGCTAAAGAGTTAATCAAACCAATGTTTGGACCTTCAGGGGTTTCAATTGGACACACACGGCCATAGTGGGTCGTATGGACATCACGAACCTCAAAGCCTGCACGCTCACGCGTCAAACCACCTGGACCCAATGCTGATACACGGCGTTTATGGGTAATCTCAGATAATGGGTTATTTTGATCCATAAACTGCGATAGCTGACTTGAGCCAAAAAATTCTTTAATAGATGCTGCCACAGGTTTTGAGTTAATCAAGTCCTGAGGAGACAAATTATCAGAATCAGCTGTGGTTAAGCGTTCTTTAACAGCACGCTCAACACGTGCCAAACCGATACGGAACTGGTTTTCAGTCATTTCACCCACAGAGCGAATACGGCGATTACCCAAGTGGTCAATATCATCCACCTCGCCACGACCATTACGGATCTCGATCAACTCTTTTAAGACATCAACGATATCTTGATTGGATAAAACACCTTGTTCGCGTTGCACATCCATATCATCGGTATCAATGAACTCACGACCCAATCGACGGTTAAACTTCATACGACCCACATTAGACAAGTCGTAACGCTCTTGGCTAAAGAACATTGATTCAAAAAGTTTTTCAGCAGTCTCAAGTGTTGGTGGTTCACCTGGACGCATCACTTTATAAATCTCAATCAATGCCTCTTCACGAGTCACAATTGTATCGGCGCGTAGCGTGTCAGCGATATATGCACCATGATCGATATCATTCGTGAATAAAATCTTAAATGATTGAACATTTTTTTCAGCAAGTTTTACCAGAATCTCATGGTCGATCAAGGTATTGGCACGAACCAAAACCTCATCCCCAACCACAATATCCTCGCCAATGATACGCTCATACAAATATTCATCAGGTACCGCAAGCTTGGTCATACCTGAGTTTAAAATTCGTTTTACACGAAGTGCGTTAATGCGTTGACCTTGTTCAACAATCACATTACCATCAGGACCGACAATATCAAACTGAGCCATCTCACCTTTTAAACGATCAGCAACCAGTTCAATTTCAAAGGATTCATCACCTTTAAATACTTCAACTTTTTCAAAAAATTGATCTAAAATTTGAGCGGTATCCATACCAATGGCACGCAAAATAATCGTTGCCAACAACTTACGACGGCGGTCAATACGCGCGTACACCAAATCTTTAGCATCAAATTCAAAATCAAGCCAAGAACCACGGTAAGGGATAATGCGTGCGTTATAAAGCACTTTACCGCTTGAATGCGACTTACCTTTATCATGGTCAAAGAAAACACCAGGTGAGCGATGCAATTGAGAAACGATGACGCGCTCAGTACCATTAATAATAAAAGTACCATTATCTGTCATCAATGGAATTTCGCCCATATAAACGCTTTGTTCACGAACATCTTTAATGGCAGTTTTATTTTCTTTATCCTTAATAATAAGGCGAATTTTTACACGCAAAGGTGCCGCAAAAGTTGAACCGCGCATAATACATTCACGCTCATCAAATTCAGGCTCGCCCAAGTAATACTCAACGAATTGCAATTGAGCATTACCAGAGTGGCTTTCGATCGGAAAAATTGATGAAAAAGCCGCTTGTAAACCAATGTTGGCACGAGCTTTTGGTTTTTTATGCTCTTGTAAGAATTGCTCATAAGAATCCACTTGGATGGCAAGCAGATAAGGCACATCCATGACATCTGGAAGCTTTGAAAAACTTTTGCGAATACGTTTCTTTTCGGTATAAGAATATGCCATTAAGATTCCTTAGATTAACTTAAAAATATGTTGCCAAAGAGGCAAACACTGCCAAAGATTTTGTCTATTTTAATAGCTAAAATCAAAATATGAAAGAATCATTGCGATTCTTGAGAATAAGCACCCATTTTTTGAACTCGACAAAGGAAAATTACACGAAATAAAGACAGATAGACACAAAAAATCACCAAATACCATCCAGTATCTAGCAAATCACTGTTAATAATAGGTAAGTCGTTCAGCTTGCATGGGTGCGTTTGTCCTTTTGGGATGTGTTTCTATCCCACCATAAAAATAGATACACAAAAGGTCAAATACTTAATTATAATAAAAAAAAGCCAATAATGCAATATATTATTGGCTTTTTAAAAAATAATTTTTAAATTGCTGGTTGATTAATGAACAGCAATTTAGAAAAATTATTTAAGTTCGACGCTTGCGCCAGCTTCTTCAAGCTTCTTCTTAAGCTCTTCAGCTTCAGCTTTAGATGCAGCTTCTTTAACAGTTTGTGGCGCACCTTCAACTAGGTCTTTAGCTTCTTTTAGACCTAGACCGGTAACTTCACGCACAACTTTAATTACAGCAACTTTTTTATCGCCTGCGCTGGTTAGAACAACATCAAACTCATCTTTTTCTTCAGCTGCACCGCCAGCATCACCGCCAGCTGCTGGTGCTGCTGCTAGAGCTGCTGCAGATACACCGAATTTTTCTTCCATCGCAGAGATAAGTTCAACGATTTCCATAACTGATTTTTCTGCGATTGCGTCTAAGATTTGTTCATTAGTTAGTGACATAGCAATTATTCCTAAATAAAGGTATGAGAGTAAATAAATTTAAAATATGACAGTAAATTAAGCCGCTTCTGATTCCATCTTATCACGAAGTGCAGCCAAAGTGCGTGCAAGTTTGCCTGCTGCTGCTTCTTTCATCGTACCCATTAGACGCGCAATAGCTTCGTCGTAAGTTGGTAGGGTAGCTAGGCGATCGATAGATTTTGCGTCAATAAATTCACCTTCAAAAGCTGCGCCTTTGATTTCGAACTTATCGTTGGCCTTTGCAAATTCTTTGAACAAACGGGCTGCTGCACCAGGATGCTCATTTGAAAATGCGATTAATGTAGGACCAACGAATACATCGTTCATGCACTCAAAAGAGGTATCAGCTAAGGCACGACGCAACAAAGTGTTACGTACAATGCGCATATCAACCCCTGCCTCACGAGCAGCTTTACGAAGTTCGGTCATCTTTGCTACTGTAACTCCGCGCGAGTCGGCAACTACAGCAGAGAGCGCACCTTTGGCAGTTTCATTTACTTCAGCAACAATTGCTTGTTTGTCTTGAAGATTTAGTGCCATGGGTTGTCTCCAAAATTATTGCTTAAAATACCACAAAAGCAATAAGTCAAATTCACAAACACCAAAGGATGTTTGCACCATTACGGCGACAATATAGTCTCACCGTCTGCGTAGGCAGGTTTCTCCTATTAGATTGCTTAGCAATACCTACGGTCTTAGACAGCACAACCCGTTGTGCTGAACTAATAAATATTAATTTGTCAAAATTCTGTTGATGACCAAAGTAAACTTTAGCCATCAAAATTGTATTATTATAATCAATAAAATTTTTAAATCAAGTTAAATTATAAGAATTTAACTCAATGTATTGATTACTTATTAACACGGTGTGGCACTGGATCAATTGTGATGCCAGGACCCATAGTACTAGATAATGTAATCTTCTTAATATAAATACCTTTAGAAGTTGCTGGTTTAGCACGTTTAAGATCATTTAATAAAGCTGTTGCATTTTGCTCAATTTGATCAGCAGTGAAGCCCACTTGACCGATAGAAGCATGGATAATACCTGCTTTATCAACACGATACTGTGCCTGACCTGCTTTAGTATTTTTTACGGCAGTAGCGACATCAGCAGTTACTGTGCCAACTTTTGGGTTTGGCATCAAGCCGCGTGGACCAAGAATGGTACCAAGCTGACCGACAACACGCATAGCATCAGGTGATGCGATAACAACATCAAAATCCATATTACCAGCTTTGATGCTTTCTGCTAAGTCTTCAAAACCAACGACATCTGCACCCGCTTCTTTGGCAGCATCAGCAACAGCACCTTGTGCAAATACTGCAACACGCTTAGTTTTACCAGTACCTGCAGGTAGATTGGTTGCACCACGAACAACTTGATCAGATTTGCGTGGATCTACACCCAAATTAATCGCAATATCAATTGACTCTTTGAATTTTACTGCTGGCAAATCATTCAAAATTGCAACGGCTTCTTCGATCGTGTATAGCTTGTTGCTATCGACACGATCTTTGATTAATTGTTGACGCTTAGTTAGCTTAGCCATTACACACCCTCCACAGTGATACCCATTGAACGAGCAGTACCTGCAATGGTACGAATTGCCGCTTCAAGTTCAGCAGCGGTTAAATCCGCTTGCTTGGTTTTTACGATTTCTTCAAGCTGATCACGGTTTACAGTACCAACTTTTGAAGTGTTAGGCGTACTTGAACCTTTTGAAATACCTGCTGCTTTACGCAATAAAACTGCTGCAGGAGGTGATTTCATCACAAAAGTGAATGACTTGTCATTAAAAACGGTAATTACAACAGGAATAGGCAAGCCTGGCTCAATATTTGCAGAAGCAGCATTGAACTCTTTACAAAATGCCATGATATTTACGCCTTTTTGACCCAACGCTGGACCAATTGGTGGCGATGGATTTGCCTTTCCGGCAGGCACTTGTAGCTTGATGTAGCCATCAATCTTCTTTGCCATGAGAATCTCTCCAATAATGGGTAATAACGCTAAACAGCTCCCCAAGTTAATAACAAACTCTAGCTATTGACCAGAGCCAAAACCGTATATTATACGGCAATTAATTAATCTTTTCAACTTTATTAAATTCAAGCTCAACTTCAGTTGGGCGATTAAATACGCTAACAGTCAAATGTAATTTTGACTTATCATAATCCACTTTTTTGACAAGGCCTTTAAAGTCCGTAAACGGACCATCAATAACCAACACTTCTTCACCAGGCTCGAACATGGTTTTTGGACGCGGTGCATCACCAGTTTTATTAATACGATTTAGGATACGATCTGCTTCAATCTGAGTAATTGGTGCAGGATTCTCTGGCGTGCCACCGATAAATCCTGTGATATTTGGGCAAGATCTGACAATATGCCAAGTATCTTCATTCATTTCCATATTAATCAGGACATAGCCTGGGAAAAGTTTTTGCTGCATGGTGCATTTTTTACCTTCACGCATTTCAACAACTTCTTCAGTCGGTACAAGCACTTCACCAAATTTATCAGCAAATTCACTACGTTTAATGCGTTCAACCAAAGAACGCTGTACTTGATTTTCGTAACCAGAGAACGCTTGAATGATATACCAACGCATTTATCAACCCTTTTTAGTTATTTAAATAATCAAGCCAACAATGTAGCTAAAAAACATATCTAGCAACCAAATGATAATTCCAAAAATAATCATTATCAAAATTACTTGCCAAGTATAACGAGCAGTCTCATCTTTGGTTGGCCATGTCACACGACGCAGCTCAATACCTGCATCTTTTAACAATGTTTTGAAAGCTGATCCTTGATTGGTAAACGCCAAACATATAAAACCAAATACAACCAAGCTTACCGTAATAGCAATCTGTGTCCAAACATTATTGGCAGGTGCCCAATACCTTGGCAAATATTGGGATACCAAAGTTGCTGAGATCATAGCAATGATGGCAATTAACCACAACAAAAAATCTTTTGCTGAATGTTTTTTAGCAACCTCTACCACACTCTCTTTTGCAACCGTGATAGGGTCTTTTGTATGTTGTGAGCCAGATGCTGAAGTTCCAGATTGGATATCCAAATTGTCTTTATTATCGCTCATGCAGGGACTTGCCTTGGAATGACCAATTTTTATGAAGTTAAAAGAATGGTATGAATAATAAGATGGCAGGCGATGAGGGACTCGAACCCCCAACCCTCGGATTTGGAGTCCGATGCTCTACCAATTGAGCCAATCGCCTAGGGTATTAAGGATTGCTATTATAGCAAACTTTTTATTTTTTGCAAGTATTTTATCTAAAAAATTCAAGCAATATCCAACAAAAAACCAAACCCTTTCAGGTTTGGTTTTTGTGGTAACTGCTTAAGTTAAATACTAAAAATATCAGTCTTTAACATTAGCAACAACACCAGCACCTACGGTACGACCGCCTTCACGGATAGCAAAGCGTAGACCTTTATCCATGGCGATTGGGTGGATAAGCTCAACACTCATCTCAACATTGTCACCAGGCATAACCATTTCGGTACCTTCTTGTAGAGTGATGGCACCAGTCACATCTGTGGTACGGAAGTAGAACTGTGGGCGATAGCCATTTAAGAATGGGGTGTGACGACCACCTTCTTCTTTTGACAGTACATAAACTTCAGCATCAAACTTAGTATGTGGGGTGATTGAACCTGGTTTTGCAAGTACTTGACCGCGTTGAACTTCTTCACGCTTAGTACCACGCAACAAGATACCACAGTTCTCACCTGCACGACCTTCGTCTAACAGTTTACGGAACATTTCAACACCAGTACAGGTGGTTTTAGCAGTTGGTTTGATACCGATGATTTCAATTTCATCACCAACTTTAATAATACCTGATTCAACACGACCAGTCACAACTGTACCACGACCTGAGATCGAGAAGACATCTTCAATTGGCATCAAGAATGACTTATCGATATCACGCTCAGGCTCTGGGATATAGCTGTCTAGTGTGTCTAGCAGTTCTAGAACTGCAGGCTCGCCATATTTACCATCAGAACCATTCAATGCTTCTAGTGCTGAACCTTTGATGATTGGGGTATCATCACCAGGGAAATCATAGTCAGATAGAAGTTCACGAACTTCCATTTCAACCAATTCTAGTAGCTCTTCATCATCAACCATATCGCACTTGTTCATGAATACCATGATGTATGGTACACCAACCTGACGAGATAGTAGGATATGCTCACGAGTTTGTGGCATAGGACCATCAGTTGCAGAAACAACCAAGATAGCGCCGTCCATCTGTGCTGCACCTGTGATCATGTTTTTAACATAGTCAGCGTGACCTGGGCAGTCTACATGTGCGTAGTGACGAGCTGCAGTGTCATACTCAATATGAGAGGTGTTGATGGTGATACCGCGTGCTTTTTCTTCAGGTGCTGAGTCAATAGCAGCGTAATCTTTTGCTTCACCACCGTGGTGCTTAGCAGCAACGGTTGCGATAGCAGCAGTTAGAGTGGTTTTACCATGGTCAACGTGACCGATGGTACCAACATTTACGTGTGGTTTTACACGTTCAAACTTGGCCTTTGCCATGATGGTTTCCTCGAGTATATGCGATCATACAAACAGATCGCAACATTGTTAAAATTTGATTCATGATACCATCCGAGTATCAGATGGTATCTGATGATACTACTGCTAATAGACGATTAATTATTCATCATCATCTTTAGCTGTAAATTTCTTGATGATCTCATCAGCAACATTTTTTGGCGTTTCTTGATACTTCAAGAATTCCATTGAGTAAGTTGCACGACCTTGAGACATTGAACGCATTTGGGTTGCATAGCCAAACATTTCAGCCAATGGTACTTCTGCACGAATAGACTTGGTGCCACCAGGAAGATCATCCATGCCTTGAACCATACCACGACGACGGTTCAAGTCACCCATGATGTCGCCCATGTAGTCTTCAGGTGTTTCCACTTCAACTTTCATGATAGGCTCAAGTAGCGCTGGATTGGCTTGTAGAAAGCCTTTTTTGAACGCCATAGAACCTGCCATCTTAAATGATAGCTCATCAGAGTCAACATCATGATAAGAACCATCATATAAAGTTGCCTTGATACCAACAACTGGATATCCTGCGATAACGCCATTTTTCATACGCTCTTGGATACCTTTATCAACTGCTGCATGGTATTCTTTTGGAACTACACCGCCGACAATTTCTTCGTTAAATTCGTATTCCACATCGCCTGTCGGATCAAGTGGTTCAAGACGCAACCAAACATGACCAAATTTACCACGACCACCTGTTTGACGAACGAACTTACCTTCAACTTCCACAGATTGGCGAATCGTTTCACGATAAGCAACCTGGGGCGCACCAATATTAGCTTCAACATTAAATTCACGCTTCATACGATCAACGATGATGTCAAGGTGAAGCTCGCCCATACCTGAAATAATCGTTTGACCCGATTCTTCATCTGTGCGTACACGGAATGAAGGATCTTCTTTTGCTAAGCGACCCAAAGCAACTGACATTTTTTCTTGGTCAGCTTTTGTTTTTGGCTCAACCGCCAAAGAAATTACTGGCTCTGGGAATTCCATACGCTCTAGAGTGATGATGTTATCGTTATCACACAGCGTGTCGCCCGTGGTTACATCTTTCATACCTACTAAAGCTGCAATGTCGCCTGCACGGATCTCTTCAACTTCTTTTTGTTCATTGGCGTGCATCTGTACGATACGACCGATACGCTCACGCTTCATCTTAACAGGGTTATAAACGCTATCACCTTGCTTAACAACACCAGAATAAACACGAACAAATGTCAAGTTGCCAACATACTTATCATTCATGATTTTGAATGCCAATGCTGAAAAAGGTGCTTCATCAGAAGCTTCACGAGAAGCTTCGGTTTCGGCTTTATCATCCAAAATGCCTTTGATCGCTTCAACATCATCAGGTGCTGGTAAGAACTCGATGACAGCATCCAGCATACGCTGTACGCCTTTGTTCTTGAACGCTGAACCACATAGCATCGGCTGAATCTCACTCGCCAAAGTGCGGATACGCAAACCTGCAACGATATCTTCTTTTGACAATTCGCCTTCTTCAAGGTATTTATCCATCAGCTCTTCAGATGCCTCAGCGGCAGCTTCGATCATGTTAGTACGCCACTCTTCGGCAGTGTCAACCAAGTCTGCTGGGATTTCGCCATATTCAAACTTCATACCTTGTGACGCTTCATCCCAGATGATAGACTTCATCTCGATCAAGTCAACCACACCAGTAAAGTTTTCTTCTGAACCGATAGGAATAACGATTGGCACAGGGCTTGCACCTAAGCGAGTTTTCATCTGCTCAACAACACGGAAAAAATTTGCACCTGTACGGTCCATTTTATTCACAAATGCCAAGCGAGGTACTTTATATTTGTTAGCCTGACGCCATACGGTTTCAGACTGTGGTTGTACGCCACCAACAGCACAATAAACCATGCAAGCACCGTCAAGAACACGCATAGAACGCTCAACTTCTACAGTGAAGTCAACATGGCCTGGGGTGTCAATAACATTGATACGATGTTCTTTGAACTGGTTACCCATGCCTGACCAAAATGCGGTGGTCGCAGCAGAAGTAATGGTAATACCACGCTCTTGCTCTTGTTCCATCCAGTCCATGGTAGCAGCACCGTCATGTACCTCACCAATTTTATGTGATACACCAGTATAAAACAAAATACGCTCAGAGGTAGTGGTTTTACCTGCATCAATGTGTGCCGAGATACCAATATTACGGTAGCGACTAATAGGGGTTGTACGAGCCATAATTTTTCCTAGAAAAATTCTGTTTAATTTGGTAAATCTGTTGGCTATTAACCATCACAACCAACAGATTTTTGAGTATTATTTGGAAATAAATTTCCAAAAACAATTGCAATTATTGCAAGAAAAGTATGCACCAAACGCTGGTTAATGCACCTAAAATTAGAAACGATAGTGTGAAAACGCTTTGTTTGCGTCCGCCATGCGGTGAACATCATCACGCTTCTTGATGGCTGCACCTTTACCTTCTGAAGCATCATTTAGCTCACCAGCTAGGCGTAGAGCCATAGATTTTTCAGAACGCTTTGAAGCAGCATCAGCTAACCAACGCATAGCCAAGGCGGTACGACGGGATGGGCGTACTTCCATGGGTACTTGATAGGTAGCACCACCAACACGGCGAGCCTTAACTTCAACGGTTGGGCGAACATTTTCTAGCACTTCTTCAAAAAAAGCCACAGGGTCTTGGATATTCTTTTTGGCAACAACTGCTTCTAGTGCGCCATAAACAATTTTTTCTGCGACTGATTTTTTACCATCAACCATCACATGGTTAATGAACTTAGCAATTGTTTGGCTGCCGAATTTAGGATCTGGTAGAATTTCACGGGCAGCGACGACACGACGTCTTGGCATAATAGTTTTCCTTATCTCTTCAGGATTATCTGGTATAAAGCTAGGTTTAACCAGCCTTACTGCATGATTGGGTCTGACACACCAAACCCTGATTCACGCAACAATGTCTTAGGCAAATAATTAGGCCTTAGGACGCTTAGCGCCGTATTTAGAACGGCCTTGCTTACGATCTTTCACGCCTGCACAGTCAAGTGCACCACGCACGGTATGGTAACGCACACCTGGCAAGTCTTTTACACGACCGCCACGGATTAATACAACACTATGCTCTTGAAGGTTGTGACCTTCACCACCGATATAGCTAGAAACTTCATAACCTGAAGTTAGGCGTACACGGCAAACTTTACGCATGGCTGAGTTAGGTTTTTTTGGTGTGGTAGTATAGACACGAGTACACACACCACGACGCTGTGGGCACGCTTGCAACGCAGGAACTTTTGATTTTTCCTTGATGGTTGTGCGACCCTTGCGGATAAGCTGGTTTGTAGTTGCCATAGGGCAATTTTCTCCCGTTGTTGTTAAAAATTCGTCATCAATCAAGCACCAATTTTAGTTGGTACCTTCAACCAATAACGCAAATCCCCATTTAGGGCAATATATTATAGGGCTAAATCAAGAAAACTTCAAGCAGCCCTATAAAATAAATTATGTTTTTGATAAGAATAATTCAAGCCGCTATCAAAAAATGACTGATTGATAGCGGTTTTTTGATTACTCTTCGGTAGTTGCTTCTTGATTTTCAGTATTTTCACCTGAGTTAGCAATCAATTGATGGCTTTGCTCAAAATCATCTGAAAAGGTTGCCATCGCTGTACCGATGACTTCATCAATCAGCTCATTATTATAATGAGCACCCACTGCTACTGCAGATATTGGCAAAATTTTATGCAACCAATTTGGATTTAAATTATCAAGATTAACAAATTTATCCAAATCCAAAAACTGTTTGGCATAAGGTTGGCTTTCACGATAACGAGCAGATAAGCTATCTAACTGAGCTTTAATGCCTGTTTGTTGAGCATTGGCAAGCATGCTACTACCCAAAGCCAACGCTGTCAAAATCACCTGTTTTTCTTGGAGTTTTTCAAGATTAGCACCTGACAGCACACCATAAGCCTTCTTAGCACCTTCTTTGCCAGTCAGCGGCTGATCATAAATGGCAGCCACTTGATAAACTGTACGCAAAGATACCATCAATAGCCAAGCTGCATCAGCAAGCACACCTTTTAAGCCTGCTAAGCCTGCCACACCACCAAGTGTTGCCAACGCACGGTTTTGATTAGCAATATCTTCGGCAAAAGCATTACGCTCTTGGGTGTTCATGGTATTGATTAAATCAAATCTTGGGTCATTTTTAAGATCTTTGATTGCCCATGCATTCGACCATTCAGCTACTTTATTATAAAGTGATTCACCGATGGCTTCAAATTTAGATTGAGGAACGACTTTAGCCGCCACATTCTTAGCCGCAACTGCTTTGGCACCAAATATTTGTCCTGCAAAAAAACTGCTTTGAGCATGAAACGCATCTTTATCAAAACTTTCACGATGCAAGTCAACGCCTTGGTAGTGTTTATTTTTATTTTGGCTAATGCCATACATGCCAGACAAATAAGCACCCACTTTACCAAGTTTAGCGGTTAAACCCTTATCTTCGTGGGTGGCGTCATACGCTTCGCCAGCTGCTTTGGCAGCTTGTAGAGATTCTTGGGCATTGGTTTGTAGTGCTTGTGCTTCTTCTTTAATGACTTGGGTAGCCAAATCTACATTTTCACTGACTGCATTAATTTTTTCAGTTGCACCAAATTTCTCACCCAATTCTTGAACTTTCTCATCCAAAGCGGACTTACCTTGTTCAAAGAGCTGATTGAGCTTATCTTTTGCACTTTGAGCGGTTGATTGTACCGAATCGGCGGCAGCGACCGAGCCACTTACTACGGCAGCTTGGGCTTCTGCAATGGCATCATCAGCAGCGGTTTGAGCTGTTTGTTTAAGCTCTTCACCAGAAGATTTTAGGGTATCAGCTTTTTGGCTAAGCTGAGATTTTACCTCTTCTGTTTTATCAACAGCAGCTTGCTTAATCTCATCTATTTTTTCGCTTGCGGTATTTTTGAAAGATTCGGTGGTATGTTTGACATCATCTACCACATCTTCAACTTTACGCTTAGCAGCGGCGGCAGCTTGCACTGCCTTATCTTTTAGGGTCTGTTTTTCTTGATCTTGATCGGTGTCGTCTTGATCAGTATCATCTTGATCAGTATCGTCTTTTAGGGAATCAACCTGATCTAAGACTTTATCTTTGATGGTTTCTACTTTGTCTTCAACCGCTTGTTTGGCTGATTCAAATGCTTGAGTAGCATCATCTTTGAGTGATTGAGCTTCAGTTTTGGCGGTCTCAACCTTATCGCTGGCCGCTTGTTTTAACGCTTCAACTGTATCGGCAGCATCTTCTTGCAAAGATTGGGCTTTACCCTTGATATCCTCAACTTTATCTTCAACCAAATTCTGAGCTTTTTCTACCTTATCTTGGGTAGCCTCTTTGGCGACTTCAAGCTTTTTAGAGGCTTTGTCCTGAAGATCTTGTGCTTTATTCTCAAAATCTTCTTGAACCTCTTGAGCTTTTTGTTTAACGCCATCTACCACAGTCTCATCATCTACTTTAGATGCGTCATCAGTGTGATCTGCTTGGTCAGCTTTGGTATCCGTATCACGAATAATCAAAACATCAGAGACAGCTTGATTGTCGATATCTACTTCAGCAACAATTTCAACATCATCATATTCAGCGACTTCTTGAGCCAGCTCTTTGACTTGATCATCATGGCTGTGTTGTGTTTGTTTGGTGGTTTTTTGAGTTGATTTTGTCATCAGTTACTCCATGATTTTGGTATTAAGATTCAGGTTTTGACATAAAATACAAAAAGTCAATTTACTTTTATCTATCGTATGTCCAACCTCATTAATTGTATGAAATTGTCATAAAAATTATCTTCTAAAGATTATCACAAAAACTAAACTACGCCTAGTGATAATATACAACATAAATGTTATTAAATGTTCATAAATACCGTCGCCAATTGATGAATAACTAAATATTTGGTAAACCCTTGTCTATCTTTAGTCATTTTCACCTATTTTTATGAAAATTTTGGGAAAATTTCCCTAAGTGTTGGAATAATTTGTTACAATAGCAAGATTACAACTGTAAACTTTTTAGGATGAAATTATGAAACGAGTTGTCATCACAGGTGCAGGCATTGTTTCTTGCTTGGGTAATGATTTAGATACTGTCAAGGAGGCCTTAGAAAATGGGCGTTCAGGCATTCGCTTTAAGCAAGAATATGCCGATTTGGGATTTAAATCATGCGTGGCAGGTAGTATAGATCATGATGACTTGGACACCACAGGCATTGATCGTAAATTAAAGCGCTTTATGAGCAACGCCAGCCTTTATGCATATATCAGTGCTTTATCAGCAATCAAAAACGCAGGGCTTAGCATTGACACCATCGCTGACAATCCTAGGGTTTCGGTGGTTGCAGCATCGGGCGGTGCTTCTACTGCGGATGTGGTGGCAGCTGCGGATGCCATGCGTGAAAAAGGCTTGCGTGGCGTAGGTGCAATGGCAGTTCCCAAAATCATGGCAAGCTCGGTATCTGCGACCTTAGCGACGGGGCTAAAAATCAAGGGCTTGTCTTACTCGCTATCTTCTGCCTGTGCCACTTCAAGCCACTGTGTCGGTCATGCCATGGAGCTGATTCAACTTGGTAAGGCTGATATCGTACTGGCAGGCGGCGGTGAAAGTGAGCATTGGACGCAATCGTGTATGTTTGATGCCATGGGTGCAATGAGTACACAGTACAGCGATACTCCACAATCCGCCAGTCGCCCCTATGATAAAGATCGTGATGGCTTTGTGATTGCAGGCGGTGGTGGCATGGTTGTTGTTGAAAGTCTTGAATCAGCACAGTCCCGTGGGGCAACAATCTTGGCAGAGATTACAGGCTATGGTGCAACTTCAGACGGTGCAGAAATGGTTGCACCAAGTGGCGAAGGTGCGGTCAGATGTATGCAAATCGCCCTTGCTCAAGCAGGATTAGCCAGTGTTGATTACATCAATAGCCACGGCACCAGCACACCCCTTGGAGATATCACAGAACTTAACGCCATCGCAACCGTCTTTGGTGGAGCAAAGCAAACACCACCCATCAGCTCAACCAAATCCATGACAGGTCATAGTTTGGGTGCGGTAGGTACCCAAGAGCTGATCTATTGTCTGCTCATGATGAACCATGAGTTTATTGCTCCGACGATTAATATCCAAAATTTAGATGACGCTGCCAAAGATTTTGACATCGTTACCCAAACTCGTCAAACAGCACTCAATAGCATCATGAGCAATAGCTTTGGCTTTGGAGGTACCAACGCCGCTTTGGTTATCCAAAAATTTAATAATTAAGACAACAAGGTCATGGGGACGGCATCCCTGTGACCTTATTAAACATAACAGCCATACAGCCATCTTGTCAAATCCAACGGCTTAACTTTTCAAGTATTGCAAGCTAAACTGAAACAATCAGATCACTCCCCCTTTTTCTTTTTTGTATTTTGCTTTATAATTTGCATTTTTATTTGCCATTTGATAATGCTAAAACATCACTTTGCCACCACATACACCCCAAGTCAAATCACAGCTCTCATCACGACGCATCATCCTGATTGGCAAGTGTGCTTTTTAAATAATGCACATCGCCCTGTGATTGGGATTTGTCCTAAGGTTGCATGGACAGCTACTTTTGATAAAAATCTGTACATTCACAAAAAAACTCGTCAAGTACATGGAGCAAAGCGTGCGAATGAACAACGCTACCCATCTACTTATGACAACTGGCAGCATGAGCTGATAGCCTATGCCAATCAAATGAATCTCGATGATTATCATGGCTTAAATCATAGCAGCTATGTGCATGGATTTATGGGATTTATTAGCTATGATTTATCAGCACATCAGTTAAATCATCGCATTACCATCAAGCCAAATCAACCTTGTGGCTATTTGGCACATTATGATATTTATCTTCAGCCCATCAAAGACGGCTATAACTTAATTGGCATGGGCGTTTGTTCTGAATTTTTTCAGCGTATTACCCATCAGTTATCTGACTTATTATGTCGTTGTCCGCCCACAGCATCGCCGATAGACTTTCAGCCTATTTGGACAAAAACAGAGTATGCCAAAGCATTTTATCAAACCCAAGAATATCTAAAAGCAGGCGATACTTATCAAATCAACCTAACCCAAAAATGGCATGCTCATTTAGACCGTCTGGCAAACCACTTGCCTGATTTACAAGACACAATGAATGCACCTTTTGCAGGATTTTTACAATTGGGGGAATTTGAACTACTCTCCATCTCACCAGAGCTATTTTTTGAATTTTACAAAACAAACGGTAAAATCCATCTGATCACCAAGCCCATTAAAGGCACACGCCCACGCCATACAGACCCTATTATAGATGATGAGCTTAAACAATCTCTTGCAAATAGCGAAAAAGATATCAGCGAAAATCTGATGATTGTGGATTTGCTCAGAAATGATTTGGGCAAATATGCACAAATTGGTACGGTCAAAACGCCCAAGCGTTTCGCCATCGAAAGCTTTAAAAATGTGCATCACATGGTCAGCACTGTTACAGCGACGCTCAGTGATACGCATCCAATTACCGTCTTATTCGGCTCGCTGCCAGCTGGCTCTATCACGGGTGCACCCAAAAAACGGGCATGCGAGATTATCCATGAGCTTGAAACCTCACCTCGCGGTGCCTACTGTGGGACGATGGGCTATATGAATTTTGACGGTACAGGCAGCTGGAATGTATTAATTCGCACACTACAAAAATGGCAAGAATGCGAGATCTGGGCAGGTGGTGGCATTACCATCAAATCAAATGTTGATGATGAGTATCAAGAATGCCAAGATAAAATTGGCACTATTTTGGCAAAAATGTCTAAGCCAAAATAGTGCTTGATTTAAGTCTTAGATGGCTTTGGTTCTTTCGATCAGCCAGTCTTTAGCTGCACCACTGACACGATCAATCAGCTCATCATGCACACGCTGATGGTAGTGATTTAGCCAAGATTTTTCATCTTCGGTCAAAAGGCTGGGCAAAATGAGACGAGTGTCAAAAGGACACAAAGTCAAATCATCAAATTTTAAAAATGTGCCAAACTCACTGCGATCAGCCTCAACACAGACAGCACAGTTTTCTAAACGGATACCCCACTGACCTTCACGATACAATCCAGGTTCATTGGTGGTTACCATGCCACGCTTAAGCACACGCTCTGGCGTTGTTGGAGCAAATACTGAAATCACTTGCGGACCTTCATGGACATTCATAAAATAGCCCACGCCATGTCCTGTACCATGATTATAATCCAAACCCTGACGCCATAAATGGATTCGGGCTAACGCATCTACTTGTGATGACGCCAAACCTTCAGGAAACTGTGCTTGTGCCAGTCCAATATGTGCTTTGAGTACATAAGTAACATCGCGTTTTTCATCATCGCTCACTTGACCCACGCTTGCCATGCGTGTAATGTCGGTTGTGCCATTATAATACTGTGCACCTGAATCGATGAGTAACAGCCCATCACCTTCGATCACACTGTAATTATCTTCACTTGCACTATAATGCACAATTGCTCCATTGGCTTGAAATCCTGCGATGGTATCAAAACTGGGTGAAACATAGTGCTTTTGTTTACTGCGTGCCTCGATGAGCATACGATCGATATCAAGTTCGGTGATACGCTCGCCAAGTGATGTTTTGGCTTCAAATTCGGCAAAAAATTCACAAAGTGCCGCACCATCTTGACGCATGGCTTCACGAATATGTTCGATGTCTGCCTCAGATTTGATGGCTTTGATGATTGTACTTGGATTCATGGCACGAATCAGCTCAACCGATGAAGAAAGCTGCTTTAAAGTACCAATCGCAATGCGTGATGGATCAATTAACAGCTTGCCTGAAACTTGAGCAATCGCATCGCCAATCGCTTGATATTCAGCAACTTGTACGCCCATCGACTCAAGTGAGGTGCGTATTTTGTCATCAAGCTTATTGATATCAACAAATAAAGTCGCCTTGGTATCGTCTAATAGCAAGTGTGATAAAAATACAGGATTAAATTCCACATCAGATCCACGCAAATTTAACAACCAAGCAATATCATCAAGGCTAGATATCAGATGAACATCTGCTTGTTTTTGTTGGATTTGAGCACGAACCTGTGCTAATTTTTCGGCAACCGTTGTATCAACAAACTCAGCAGGATGCTCATAAATGGCGGCATCTGGTAACTGTGGTCGATCTGTCCAAATTTTTGACAACAAATCCAAGTCTGTTACTAACTGAATATCTTTATCCAAAAATGCTGTTTTTAAATTATCATGCTCATTTACAGACAATACATTGCCATCGATGGCAACCTTAGAACCAGCTGGTAATGTGTCAGCCAAATATTGTGTAAAAGTCGGCTGTCCGATCTGCATTTTTTGAAATTCAATGCCCGTACCTGCCAGCTGAATGGGTGCTTGTACCCAATAGCGACTGTCTGTCCATAAGCCTGCAAATGTCTGAGTGACAACCAGCGTTCCCACCGAACCTGTAAAGCCAGATACCCAAGCTCGGCCCTGCCAATATTTAGGCAAATACTCCGACATATGCGGATCGGCTGATGGGATAATCAACGCATCCACACCTTCATCTGCCAGAATTTGACGAGCAAGACCGATACGCTCTTGATATCTATTTGACGAATTTAGCATAACTTTTCCTTGATAATGATAAACCTATATTATATGCCTAAAGCGTTTAATTTTAACATAAGTTTGAACAATTGTTCTACGAATAAGGCAATCCACCTGATAAATCTTTAAGATTTAGGGCGATAAAATAAAAAACCCTTGTGATACTCACAAGGGCTAAAAGCCATAAAAAGTCAATTACTTTGCAATGTGGCGACTTCAGCTTCAGCAGGTTCAGCTTGGGCTGGATGCTCGCCTGCTGGGCGTAGCCATGCTGAAATTGCAATACCTGCAATCATTACAAGCAATAGCACAGTACCAATCAATGCTGTTAGCGATTCTTTGAGTGGGTTATTATTTGAAGCATCATGTGCCATGGGTAACCTGCCTAATTTAGTCTAAGATGGGTAATGATTTAATTTAAGATGAAACCTAAAATGAATTATCCTTATTATATAACAAATGATGGCTTTTTGTACAATGACTTTTATCAATTCAAAGTTGTCTAAACCCAAAATGTCAAAATTCACAACCAAGTCAGCTTTGAAGATTAAAAACCATTAAAAACACCCAGCCATCTTAACCTGCCCTTAGGCAATTGAGTTAAAACGACCGACCAAGCTCCAAATAAAAATTTTGTTTGTTATGGCTATAAAGTGCTGGTAAGTTACTGTTATTTTTACTGTAACGATAAGTCAGCTTTGGCGTTAATCCAAGCCAGTGAATGTCTTTGTGCCAAATGGAGGTTTGTAGGGTTAGGGTTTTATCTGTGCGATACACATCATCAGGATTAACCAGACGCAATAATTTACCATGATAACGCTCACGCTCAGCACTCACTCTACCTTGCACGGTCAGACCATTTGGCAATCTTTGCAACACCCCAAAATGTATCTTTGTGGCATGACTGCTTTTTGTTGCATCTTGCAGATGGCTAAGCTGATACCCCACGCCCAAAGAGTAACGACGATTTGGGCCATCTTGCAACAAAATGGTGTCATTCACATGATAACGCTTGCCATCATAACCTTGATAACGCTCGGTATAATTGCCTTTTTCCATGCGTGCAAAAAACGCATTTTGCCATTTATCATTGATCCGATGATGGCTGCCAAACGCCACGCCCTGACTGTCTTTTCTGGGGGATAATCTGCCATGCTGCTGATTGGTGGCAAAAATACGCCCAACAAAAGGTACGACATCAACATAACCTTTTTGGTGATCTTTTCTTAGTCCAGCATGAGCAAAAACCGCCAGTTCATTGTGGCTTTTGTCATCATAAAATTTACCATCAACATCTAGGGCTGTATAAATACTCATGCCATGACTAAGCGGCGTGTATTTATTCACACCAAGCGATAAGGCAAGCCCATGAGCAGGTTTTGGGGCATCTTTTTTAATATTGGGCTGGGTGATGGTGGAGGCGGCGTTGATATTATCCAAATGCAGATAGTTGATGCCCAAATCCAAGCCCATTTTATATTTTTTATGTAAATAGCGACTTTGCGATAGCACCCATCTTTGCTCTTTTTTGCTTAATTTTAAAAAGTGGGCATCATCTTTGAGTTCATCTAGCACCATTTGGGCGTGTTTATCGTGCTTGTTGGTCAGCAACAAGGAAGCAAGTTGTAATTTTACCGCCGTAAGTGTTGGCTCTTTGTTACTCAAATCGGTCAGCAGATTCAATGCCAATTTGGTATTGCCATCACTTAGGGCAAGTTTACTTTGGGCAAATAACAACAAAACATCATCTTGATAATCATCAGGCAGGCGGTCATAAAATGGCAATAACAAGCGTAATGTTGCCACATCATCTTGCACAATCGCTTGATGAAAGACATGATAAAATGCCTCTGGCTGGGCAAGTAAAAAATTGACATCTACGCTCGGTGGGGCAGGCTGGCTCTCATTGGTCTGATGGGCGGTCAAGGCGTTGATGGGTAAAGGGGCTTTATCACTTTTTAAGCCATCACCCAAACCATCGCCTAAACCATCACCCAAACCATCTGGGCTATCCAAACTGTCCAAACTGCCCAAATCCTTACCCAAGCCTTCATCTGATAAAGCATCAGCAGATGGCAGCTCATGCGTGGGTGTATGAATGGGCGTATGATGGCTGTGGGCGTACGCCTGTGCTGTTAATGTATCAACACAAAGCAATAACAGCACCTGCTTTAAAAATCTGTGCTTGACTTTTAAAGCAGGGTTGGTCTTTGGTAAACAGGTCATATTAAAACTTCATTTCAAGACTGGCAAAGTAACTGCGACCTGGTGCAATGTAACGGGTTGATTGGGTACTGCTTGCAGCTTCGCTGGGCAGTTGGCGTGCCGCTTCCCATGTGGTGTAGCGGGTGTTTAATACATTGTTGATACCAAGACGAGCGGTGATGCTCTCAGTTGGGCTATAATAGCCTGTCATGTCCAGTAAGGTATAGGCTTTGGGTATTGTGTGCGTTAAGGTTTGTGTTTCTCTTTTGCCATTTCGGATTCTAAGGGCACTTAGCTCATTTTCATCTTTTTGTTTGCTGTGCGTTAAAGTTGTGCCAATGCCCCATACTTGACTGGGGTGGTCATAGTTTAGACCGACCACATAGCGCGCTGGGGTGATGGCATCCCAAAAAGCAGGGCGAGCCTGATACCAACCATCGGCATCTTTGGGTGCAATGTAATCAAATTTCCCCAATTTGGTATGACCATAACCCAAGGTCATTTCAAGACCATCTGGCAGTTTTGATGTCATGGCATGCAAATCCAGTTTGCCTTTGACACTCACCCCTTTGATGGTGGCATTATATAAGTTGGCAAATACCTCATCACTGGTTTTGGGCGTGGGCGGATTGCCAACACATTCATTGGAATCCAAATGAGCCTTACAATACTCTTGCTGGGCTTTGGTTAGGTTCGGTATGGCTTTATCTAACATGTCCTTGTAACGGCTTTTGAACATGCTCATCTCAATATCCCCCCAAGGGTGCTGATAGCGAAAGCCGTATTCATTGGTATTGGAAGTTTCAGGTTTGACATCAACCGCTCGTTTGGGAAAAGACACATCAGGGTCATTTTTATGCTGGGCGGCGGTGCTGTTATAGTTGTACAGTTCATAAAAACTTGGCGTACGAAAGCCTTTGGCAGTTTTATACAACAGGCTAAAATCAGGTGTCAGATGAACCGCCGCTCCAAAATTATAGCTTTTGTTGGTGTAAGTTTTGCTGATGATGTTTGAATCGGTGCTGTGAATGCGTTGTTTATCCAAGCGTCCACCAAAACTTAAATCCACATAATCATTTGGTGTATAAAGGTTGTTAATGCCCACATATTGGTTACTGCCATGAATGGGGGCGCGTTCACATTCATTGGCATTGCCACAGGCGTCTTTTTCTTCTAAGCGTCCAAGGCGATTTTTGACAATCCATGCCGCCCCCGATTGCTTAAATTTGGCTTGCTCCTGTGCTGTCAGCGTGCTTTCATCAATGATGGCATCGCCTTGGGTGGTGTCAATGATTGTGCGTCTGGGGTTGTTGGCACGAAATTGGCTTTTAACTTTATCTGCACCAGCCAACACCGTCAAATCGTGCTGACCCAGCAGGTCAAAATTAAAATCAAGTTTGCCTGTCAAGCTGGCACGCCCTTCTTTATAACGGTAATTATTTTGATATTCATAATGCCCAATTTCACTGATGCCACAATTTAAATCCACCTTAGGATATTGGCTGCACGATTTTTTAATGTCATGGTTAATGATTTGGATATTTTGTTGGTGTAGGTTTAATTTTGCTTGCTTAAACCATGGCGTGTCAGGCTTAAACTCAAAACTTAACCCATAGCGAGTTTTGCCATGCTCTTGGTTAAACACACTGCTTCTGGCATAAGCCAGTTTTGGAATGGGGGCATCATTAGCACCTGGTCTAAATAATGCTTGTGATGCGTCATTGGCGTTTAGATACTCTTGATAATCATCGCAAAGAACAATGGAGCCACCATTGGCAGGCTTACCATCATTGCCCAATCTTGCCCCATGGTAACTACAATGACGCATATCACGAATGTTGTATGTTTGCTTGGTGTCTTCTAATAACAGTTTACTGACCAGATTTGGGGTGATTTTGATGTTAAGGCGTGCCAAATACGAGTCTGAACGATAGTCCATGGGGTCAGGCAATAGCCGATAAGTGCCTGTATAATCTTTGGCAGAGACAACCTCATGGGGGTGCGTGGACGCCAAATATTGTGCTTTTTCAGCATCGCTTAACTCAGAAAAATTGCGATTGCCGATGCCATCTGGTCGGGCTTTGGTGTAGACATAAGGGTATTGTACGCAGCTTTTTGGGTCATCACTTGCCAAACAGCTTTCGGTGATGTAGCTTGTGCCTGCAAACAGTTCATTGGGCTTTCTTAAATCATATTTTTGTTGCCATGCACCCAAGCGATATAGGCTTTGGTTGATGCCATTTAGGTCGCTGTGTGCTTTGTTTTCTTTGCCTTTACGGTAGGTATATTGCCCCATCGCTTCCACACGCTCGGTTTTACCTGCCGCTGCCAGCGTCTGACTAAAATGGTCATTTTTGCTGTTATAAGTGGTTTTGCTTTGAGCGCCAAGATTTTTACCAGATTTTAAGACATCGCTCACATCTTTGGTATGAAACGCCACCGAACCGCCCAACGCACCAGAGCCTGCTTCTAGGGCATTACCACCTTTATTGATGGCAACGGCGGCAATGTTTTCAATCTCTATCTCGTTCATCGCCCCAGAGCCTGCACCAGCTCGTTTGGTGGATTCATCTTTGTAGGATTGAATTTGGGCAATGCCATCTACGGTAATGCCCACTCGGTTTTTATCCACGCCATGAATGGCAAATCCGCTGCTGCCACCACGCCCCTGCTCAACCACACTCACCCCAGTTTCATAACGCACCAAATCACGAATGCCCTGTACTTGTTCTTTTGCCAGCGTGTCAGCGGTTTTAACGGTTTTGCCAAGCCCTGTTACATCGGTGTCAAACCGAGAAACAGGGGCAGATGGGGCGGCGGTTACCGTGATGGCATCTAAATAGACGACAGGGGTTTTTGTGTCTTTGGCATCAGAGTTGGCATCTGTCTGAGTGTTCTCTTGCGCCCAGACGGATAGGGGTAAAACTGCCACACCAAATAACGCCGCTTTGATGGCAAGGTTTAAGCGGTGCGTGGTCATGGTATGGACTGATGGTGTTTGTGTTTTTGTGATAGATTTTGACATAAAAAAATCCTAAACTTTATTTTCTATTTTATGGCGATGTTTTATCAAGATATTAGCCCAAGGCAAATCTGGTGCATTTATCCAAGAATTCGCCCAAGGCACTGTTTCAAAGTGCTGTTTTAAGACATTGCCAAGGGCGTCATCAACTGTCGGTCAAGCGACTAAAGATGATGAGGGGGCGTTATTTGGTCTCTTTAACAGCCCCAAAGACAGCCCCTGCTTTTTCGGCGGGGTCATTGATACCATCGCCTTTGTCATACTGTAACTGTCCTGCCAACTCTTCGCCATTTGTGCCAAAAAATTGCCCTTTAACATCAATGTCTGTGATGTTGTATAAAAATCCGCCACTGTTGTTATTGCCGATCTCATGGCGATAATTGGTCACATCGGCTTTGGCGCTAAAGGCTGTGCCATCAATCTTGCCATCTTTGATATTAAAAACACTATGACCATTACCATCATTGAGATGACCTGTCAGGCTGTTGGTTTCAAAATCTACATCAAACTTAGCTTTATTTTTACCATCTAGGGCAAAGGTTTTTTCATGAGTAGGCTCATTAATGGGCAAGTATTTGTTTTCAAATTCAGGGCGAATCTCACCTTTTTGATACACATTATCTGCACCATCATCATCGGCGTCGTCTGCACCATCATCTTGAGGGTCAGCAGATGCGACCAAGCTGTCATCATCTTCTTCTGGGGTGAAGTCTTCGGTTAACAGATAATCTTGATGACCTTTTTTCTTGATGGTTTCTTCATCTTTGCTATAACCTTTGTCATTTTTTTGGATAAGATAGCCCGCCCAAAGACCATTATAGGTGAATTTACCTGCACTGGGCAGCGTGGTGCTGGCATCGGCCCTACCGCCTTGCACAAAATAACTGCGTGTTGGGTTGCCTTTGTTATCATTATACAATACTTCACCAAAACTGATGTGGTCATAGCTTTTGGCATGAATGGCGGTATACGGCTTATCTTTGGCTTGTTGTAGAACGATTTTGGTAACTTTATTGTCTGTGCTTACTTTGGCATCTGGGTATTTAGCCAAAATACTCTTATTGGTGCTGGTATCTTGGGAGACACCAAGCTTGTTTGCTTCTTTGGCTGATAAGTCATAATAGTTACCATTAAAATAAAACTTATCATGCTGACCAAAATAAGCAGGGTTTTTTTGGACGCTGGCGTTTATTTTTTTGGTGAATTGTTTGTTGGGTCGTCCATAATTATATTCATAATATTCTTTATTACTGACAGGGACAGTTTCATCTTCAATTTGATTATTGACTTCATCATTTAACTTTTTACCGTCAATAATGCTACCAATCTCTTCATTGCCAACAAAGCTGGTGCTGGGTTTTTCAAATCCTGTACTAAAATACACCGTTTTTGTGGCGACAGGTTCGGTCGTTTTGTCTCGTTTGCCACCAAAGACCACAAAAGTTGCGTTGTCATTGGATAAAAATTTACCCGCCAGCTCATCGCCCGACTCACCATAAAACCCGCCTTCTAGCGTATCTGAGTTGGGGTCTGGGTTGTTGGGATTGGCTTTTTTGGAGAACAGCTCTTTAACAAAAGGTGCGGTATTGGTGTTATCATCAATCAAAGATTTGGCTGTGCCAGTAAAGCGGTTGCCATTAATCTTGGCGTCAATCTCATAGACATCGGCTTCATTGACCTTTTTGTCGGTATCAAACTGACTTCTGATATAACGCCCATCGGCTGTTTGCTTGTTTGGGTTGTCATAATAAGACAATTTGCCTTTTAGGGTATTTTGATCAAAGTCCACGCTATAAGTGGCCGGGGTGTGTTTATATTTAAAGCTGTTTAGATAAATGTGTGCTGCACTCACCAAATCGCCTTCATTTGATTTTCTGGTTGAGTTAAAATAAGTGCCTACTTTATCGTCTGTTTTATCTAAAAATGGGCGTTTTTTGACATCGGTCAGATACAACCAATTGCCCTCATAGTCAAATTTACCCGCCTTTGGCAGATGGGTGCTGGCATTCTCACCATGATAAAATAAAGTAGGTGTGGTGAAAATGATGGCACGGTTCTTGTCGCTCTGGGTGTCTGCACCTTTTTTATTTAGGTCCAGCTCTCTTAGCTCCATATAGCCAAAACGAATGTTTTGATAATCATCGCCTGGTTTTTTGTTTTTGATGTTTTGTTCTTGTTGATAATTCATGTAGGTTGGGTTTTTGGCAGGTGATGACAATGCACCATAACCATATATTTTGATGTTATTTGCTTTTTTAGCATCAAACACATGCTCGCTGTTTTCTAGGTGCAGATCGGATATTTTGGGGAATTTATCAAAATAAAGTGGTGTAATGTCATCAGCTGTGATGGGCTGGCGTAAGTTTTTACCTGTACCTGTGCCATCTGGCCGAGGCTCTTTGGTGCCTAAGTACTGTAAGCCTTGCCCTGCTGTATGTACGTTGCCTTGTAAATCTTTGGTATAATCTGGGTCATTTTTTTCGCTGGTATCACGAATTTTACCCATCACAAAAAACCCTGCGGCGGCGGCAGTTTTTTGTGCTTGTGTCAGTTGGTTGTTATCGCCATTTGGGTCAGTTGTGCTGGTGCTGTTATCCGTGTTGTTGCCCTGATTGTTGGTGTTATTGGTGTTGTCATGACCTGTGTTCGGTATTGGTGAAACCGTGCCTTGGGGCAGTTGGGTAACATTGGGTGCATTGACGCTGATGTCATCAGAGCGGCAGCCTGTCATCACCACGGCAGCAAAAATACTGGCGATGGCAAGGCTAAGGGTGCGTTTTTGGTAGAAAATGTGGGGGACTTTGACAGTACTCATGGTGATATCTCGTTTGGTGTGTTGTGAAGACCGCTTTGATCAAATTTAATTAAATCAGCCCAAGCATCCACCACTAAGGTAAGTACAATCAACTCCCACAAACACACAACAAGGCAAAAAGACAATCAGCCGATGCCATCATGCTAAGCTTGCTGTCAATCGGACAATCCGCTCACCGCTTGGTAACTGTTAAGATGGGGGATGAAGTTTAGTAATGGATATCTTGGTACTAATGATAATTATTATCACATGATAACATAAGAATTTACAATACAGCAAGTTATTTTCTGATATTTTTAGCCATTGTATGTTTAGGTTTTGGGCGGTGATGTTTGGCAGGTTTCGGGTAGGCTGATGAGTAATACAACCAAAGCTCACCCAACGCCTAATCTTGCTCATGCTCTAACGCCCAAAGTGGCACAATTCAGCGGTCTACCACACCATCAGCGGTATAAAATTTTTCTCGTTTGGCGGTGGTATTTTTCATTTTCTTTGCCATGATACTAAGAAAAATCAGCACCAAAGAAAACCCCAACATGGGATAATGCCCCCAAACCATATAAGGCGTGTGTCCAACATAACTGGGTACATCACCTCGCAAAATATCTCGCTGAAACTGCGGTATCTGCTTGATAATCCGTCCTTGATGGTCAATTAATGCAGTCACTCCGTTGTTTGTTGCACGCACAAACCATCGCCCCGTCTCCAAGCTTCGCATTTGCACCATTTGTAAATGCTGCAAAGGACCTGCTGTTGTACCAAACCAAGCATCGTTTGAGACGGTTAATAAAAAATTACTGCCAAGTGCATTTTTACGCGTCGTCTCAGGATATGCCACCTCATAACAAATTGCCGCACCAATCGTATCACCCACGCCGCCGCCCAATTTGAGCGGTGGTTGCTTATCATCGCCACGGCTTAGGCTAGCGACACCCTCAAGCCCTGGTAAAATATCCAACAAACCGCCAAATGGTACATATTCGCCAAATGGTACAAGCTGTTGTTTTTTATAAACTGATACTTGATTGGCATCGTATAACATCACACTGTTATAAAATTCTGCCTGATTTGAGGCATCGCTTGGTGTCTTGCGATACATAATGCCCGTTATCCATGCACTGCCATCAGCGTTTGCCTGTTTTGCTAGAGCATTGATGTGGTCGCTGGCTTCGTCTTGAAATAGCGGAATGGCAGCCTCTGGCCAAACCACCAAATCACGCCCCCATTCAGATTGTGATAATCCTGCATAAATCCCCAAGGTTTGTATACCAAAACCCTCTTGCCATTTTAGGTCTTGTGGAATATTGCCTTGGATGAGTGAAACGGAAGTCAGTTTACCTGTTGGCTTTGTCCAATTTACCCCTATCAATGAAATCATGACAACAGCAGTTGTTAAAATACCGCCAATCATAATATGCCCAATATTACGATAAAACAGCTCGATCACAGCCGCCCCAATAAATACCGCTAAAAACGATAAGCCAAATACCCCAAAAATCGGTGCAATGCCATTTAGCCAACTGACATCTGTAAATGCATACCCCACAAAAAGCCAAGGAAATCCTGATAAAACCCAAGTTTTTAGCCATTCTTGAAGTATCCAAAATCCTGCAAAAGATATCGGCTGTTTGGCACTAAATCGAACAAATGCCCATGCCATCAAGGCATGAAACAGCCCCATAATCAGCGACATTGCCCCAATTAATACAAGTGCAGCCCAACTTGGTACGCCGCCATAGTAGTGAATGGAGTGATATAACCAAAATGCACCGACCACCCAAGTCCCAAATCCGTAGAGCTCACCCAACCAAAAGGCCCGCTTAGGGCTATCGCACTTTTTTAACAGTGCATACAACAGCATTGGTGAGAGAACCGCAATGGGGATAATAAAATAAGGCGCAAGTGCCAAACTAAACATTGCACCAGCAGACAAAGCCGTCATCACTGATATCGGTAATGACAACTGGCGAGTGGTGGTCTTAGGCCGGATAGAATTGGTAGCGGTTCGCATATGACAAGCTAAGATTTCATAGTAAAAGTGTGAGAAGTGAGTGAGTTGTATTAATGAAATTAAATCACCTCACGCCCATGATACATATTGGGCTGGGTGATTAAAATAGTTAGGTCATTTAGCCATGTTAAGAGCTTATTATTGCCCTTCTTGGACTTCGGCATCCTGAGTGGCAGTTTTGGCGGTCTCATCAATCTCTACCACTTCAGCGATTTGAGTACTATCGCCTTCAGCAAATGCTTCAGGTACTACCTGCTCAATCGATGAAGGTGAATCACTCGGTACAACGATCATTGGCTCGGCAGGTTCAGCCGACATAGGCACTTCTTTTTCTTCAACAGGCTTGGCGGTTGCCTCTTTGGTTTTTTGGGCACAAGCAGACAGTACAATCATAGCTGACAATGCTAACGCTTGCCAAATGAGTTTTTTCATGGGGTTATTCCCTCACTGGTTAAGTCAATAGCCAAACTCAGGAAGCAATACATCCTTTAAATGAGAGTGGTTTACAATTAGCTTAGTATAGCACAGTTTTTTATAAAGCTCTAATCTTAGCGATATACCCAAATGCCCAACAACCAAAATTTATCACCGCCGATAACGACTAGCTTAGTTTGCCATGGCATTGTTTATATTTCAGACCAGAACCGCAAGGACACGGTGCATTGCGATGGATATTTTTGGGAATCACCAATGCCTCATCCGTTGTTGTATCAGCCGCTTTATCTGGTGCAGAGGTAGCACCTAAAGTCACTGTCATACGACCCAATGGGCGTGGTGTTTCTTCAGCAGGACGATTATCCAAGCTTTGAACATCATCAAGCTGTGCCTGCTGCTCAAACATCATACGCATTTGTTCGGCCTGCTGGCGACGCTGTTCTTCTAAGGCGGCAAGCTCTTCAGGCGTTGGCACATGTACACGCGCCAAATCTTGAATCAAATCTGACTTAATCGCACCAAGCATCGATTGAAATAGCTCAAATGATTCACGCTTATATTCTTGTTCTGGATTTTTTTGGGCATAACTACGCAGATGAATGCCTTTTCTGAGCTGATCCATTTGGGTTAAATGCTCTTTCCAATGCCTATCTAAGCTTGTTAGCATGAAATGGCGTTCAAGCTGGGCGGCTGTCTGTTCGCCCATTTGCTCACGACGAGTCTGATAACGCTCAATGGCAGTTTCGATGATTTTGGCACGAAGACCCTCTTCATCCAAACGACGATCAGCATCAAGCCAATCATTAATTGGCATATCAAAACGAAACGCCTCTTCGATTTCATCTTCTAACCCATCAATATTCCATTGGTCATCGATAGAGCCAGGCGGAACAAATTGATTGATTAAGGCGTGATATACTTCATGGTGCATCGCCTGAATACCTGCTTGCAAATCCATCTCTGCCAATAAATCATCTCGTTGTGAATAGATAACCTTGCGTTGTTCATTGGCAATGTCATCATACTTAAGCAAGCTTTTACGGGCATCAAAATCTCGAGCTTCAACCTTGCCTTGAGCGTTTTCAATTGCACGAGAAACCATCTTATGCTCAATGGCTTCATCTTCTTTTAAGCCCACTGCACGAAACATACTGGTAATACGATCGCCTGCAAAAATACGCATCAAATCATCTTCAAGCGATAAAAAGAATCGTGATTGCCCAGGGTCGCCCTGTCGCCCTGCCCGTCCACGCAGCTGATTATCAATACGGCGTGATTCATGACGCTCAGAACCAATGATATGTAAGCCACCTGCTGCCAACACCTCATCATGGCGTGCCTGCCAAGCTGTGAGTGCCTCACGACGCATCTCATCGGTGATGACTTCATGTGTTTCAAGCTCGGCCTGCCAATTACCACCCAAAATGATATCTGTACCACGGCCTGCCATGTTGGTTGCAATGGTCACCGCACGAGGACGACCTGCTTGTGCGATAATATCTGCCTCACGCTCGTGCTGCTTGGCATTTAAGACATTATGAGCAATACCTTCTTGATTTAATAAATAAGACAGCTCCTCAGAAGCCTCAATGGTCGCAGTACCCACCAAAACAGGCGCACCTTTTTCGGTGATTTGTTTAATCTCACGAATGATGCCTTTATATTTGCCAAGCTTGGTCAAAAAAATCTGGTCATCCATATCAATCCGTGCAATCGGTCGATGTGTCGGAATGATGACCACATCTAAATCATAGGTTGACTTAAGTTCAGCAGCTTCAGTATCTGCCGTTCCTGTCATGCCTGATAATTTATCATACAGACGGAAATAATTTTGGAAAGTGGTGGTTGCCATCGTTTGGTTTTCTGCCTGAATCTCTACCCCTTCTTTGGCTTCAACCGCTTGATGTAAACCATCTGACCATCGTCGACCTGGCATGGTACGACCTGTATTTTCATCAACAATGATCACCTCACCATCTTGAACGATATAATGAATATTTTTGACAAATAAATGATGTGCGCGTATCGCTGCTTGTGCATGTGCTAATAATGGTAATCGTGCTGGGCTGTATAGGCTTTCATTTTCGCCAAGCTCACCGACTTCCGCCAAAAAGCTTTCGATTTTTTCATAGCCTTTTTCGCTAATCTCAATCGTACGGTTTTTTTCATCAATCCAAAAGTCGCCATCAGTATTATTTTTATTATCTTCTTCATCTTTGGAACGCACCAATCGCTCAACGATATTATCAATCAAAGCATACAGATGTGCTGAGTCTTCGGCTTGGCCTGAAATGATGAGCGGAGTACGAGCTTCATCAATTAAAATGGAGTCAATTTCATCAATAATACAATAGTTTAATGGTCTTTGTTTTTTTTCACTTAGGCTAAACACCATATTATCACGCAGATAATCAAAACCGTATTCGTTATTGGTGCCATAAGTAATATCAGCTCGATAGGCGGCAAATTTTTCTTGGGGGGCTTGTTGGCTATAAATCACACCAACTGTCAAACCCAAAAAATCAAACAACGGGCGATTTAGTTGTGCATCACGGTTTGCCAAATAGTCATTCACTGTGACAACATGAACCCCTTTGCCACTGATGGCATTTAGATAAATGGCCAAGGTCGCCATCAAGGTCTTACCCTCGCCTGTTTTCATCTCAGCGATTTTACCTTCGTGCAATGCCATGCCACCAATCAACTGCACATCATAATGACGCATGCCATTGACACGCTTAGACGCCTCACGACAAACAGCAAACGCCTCAGGCAAGAGTTTATCTAGGCTTTCGCCTGCTTGATGACGCAGCTTAAACTCTTCGGTTTTTTGGCGTAATTCATCATCAGATAACGATTGAATGCTTGATTCATAACTGTTTATTTTGGTAACAATTTTACGCATACGCTTTAATTCACGGTCGTTTTTTGTACCAATGACTGTACTGATAATTTTTGTAAGCATACTAAATATTCCGTCAAGAATAGATAAACAATCCATTCTAATGGGTAAATGGGCAGTGCGATTAGATGACTTTTTACCATTTAACAATAAAATTCATCTGCATACCCCACCAATGTTTGTGTGAATTTTGACCAATTTATCTAAGATGTGCCTATCCTTTATAACATCATTTTCATTTTAAAAATTGATAAAAATAAAATAATGACTTATACATAAAAATAGCCAAACTGATTTTTATTGCAAATACAAAAGATGGGCATACCTTATTAAAATACCGCTAACGATTGAGGGTAAGATACCGCTCATGACGCTTGTGATAGCTGTAAAAATACTTGCTCTGCTGCTTTGATGGTTTTATCCAAATCTTCATAAGTATGTGCCGCACTCATAAATGCCGCTTCAAATGCCGACGGTGCAAGATACACACCCAAATCCAACATACCATGAAAAAACTTGGCAAATTTTTGGGCATCGCAAAGATTTGCCACATCATTAAAATTCTTAGGCAAACTGTCTGAAAAGAACATACCAAACATACCGCCTACCGAACATGCCTGAAAAGCTACTTGATGCTTGGCTGCCGCGGCTTTTAAGCCATCAATCAAATATGTGGTTTTTTGACCAAGCGTCTCATAAAATCCATCAACCATCAGCTCATCAAACATCGCTTTGCCAGCACGCATTGCCAAAGGATTGCCTGACAGTGTGCCTGCTTGGTACACGCCCCCAAGTGGTGCAATGCATTCCATAATTTCACACTTACCGCCAAATGCACCAACAGGTAATCCTGCACCAATAATCTTGCCAAAGGTTGTCAAATCAGGCGTAATGCCAAAATGCGCTTGAGCACCGCCAAGACCGACACGAAATCCTGTCATCACCTCATCAAAAATCAGCACCACGCCGTACTCGGTACACAATTGACGCAAGGTTTGATGAAATGCTTGGGTTGGAATGATCATGTTCATATTGCCTGCGATTGGCTCTAAAATCACGCACGCAAGCTCATGACCAAATTCATGAAAACATGCTGTCAATGCCTCGATATCATTATAGGGTAAAGTGACAGTATGCTTGGCAAAATCAATCGGTACACCTTTGGATGTCGGTTCACCGATATCTAGCATCCCCGAACCTGCCTTGACGAGCAGGCTGTCTGAATGCCCATGATAACAGCCTTCAAATTTGACAATTTTATCACGACCTGTATAGCCACGAGCGAGTCGAATCGCACTCATGGTAGCTTCTGTGCCTGAGCTTGTCATACGCAATAAATCAACACTTGGGATGATTTGACAAATCAAATCCGCCATGGTTGTTTCAGATGGGGTCGGTGCTCCAAAAGACAAGCCATCTTCAGCAGCAGCCTTCACCGCATCGATGACTTGATCATGTGCATGACCCAAAATCATCGGACCCCATGAACCAACATAGTCAATATAGGCGTTATTTTCGGTATCATAAATATACGCACCCTTTGCACGCTGGACAAATACTGGCACACCCCCTACACCAGCAAATGCACGCACAGGTGAATTTACACCGCCTGCAATATGGCGTTTGGCATCATTAAACAATTTTTCATTGGCTGGGCGGATATGTGTCATGACTGCGTCCTTATGATAAATGAACTAAAGTTGAGAGAATCAGGCTTTTTTGACAACCGAAGATTTAAGTTTCATCGCACCAAAACCATCAATCTTACAATCAATGTCATGGTCATCTGGTGCATCATAAATCAAACGAATGGATTTAACTTTTGTGCCAACTTTGATTGGTGTGCTTGAACCTTTCACTTTTAAATCTTTAACCACCGTGACCGCATCGCCGTCATTTAGGATATTGCCGACAGCATCTTTGATGATAGGCAGTGCCTCGGTCTCGCCACCCTCTTGCCATTCGTGAGTACACATTGGGCAAATCAACAGCATACCATCAGCATAGGTATAAGATTCATGACATTGCGGACAGTCAGGTAAGTTCATGATTTCACCTTAAATTAATTTTTGATAAAAAACTTAACTGCTTATTGTAACCGATTTTGGGGTTTAAGTGTTATGTTGGCTGGTATTTTGTACAAAAAATTTAACATCTGCCATCAAATTTATCCTATAATTTGATGAATAGCCCCAATATTTATTATGACAACTTTTGAATAAGAGACAAACCATGACTGATTTTTGTTATTTTGAAATGACTGGTACAGACAGTGAAAAATTCTTACAAGGGCAAATTACTGCTAATATCGCTGATATTGGTGAGCAGTTTTTACCGACAGCAATTTGTAATTTAAAAGGGCGTGTACAATTTGGGATTTGGATTGCACGAACTTTGGCAGGCTTTGATATTGTTATGAGTTCTGATATGGCAGATAATTTTATCATGCATATTAAAAAATATGGGGCATTTTCCAAAATTACCCTATCATCAGCCAACCCCATTTATCCTGATGTGATCGATGACATACCCACTTTTAATAAAACCCAGCAAACCGATACCAAGCTTTGGGAGCAATTAAGCATCAAAACAGGTAATTATTGGCTGACTGCCAAAACCAGTGAGATGTATCAACCCCAAGAGCTTCGCCTACACCAAAAAGGAGGTGTGGCTTATGATAAAGGATGTTATTTGGGACAAGAGATTATTGCACGGCTATATTTTAAGGCTCGCCCAAAGGCCTATCTACACCGCATCTTGGGGGTGGGTGCTATCCCACCTACTGGCAGTGATATGGGGCGTATGAGTGTCGTCAATGCAATCGCAACCGATACAGGTTTTGAGGCTTTGGTCATCGCCCGCCCTGAGGATTTAACGACAGTTGAAATTCTACCCCTACCCAAAGCCTTACAAGAAGATATTGGCCGCAACTAGCTTTGATATAGGCTTTATCACACCTACCAAGTCACAACAAAAACCGAATGAAATCATCAATTCGGTTTTTGTTTATTCAGCATTCTCAAGCTGTGGTATCAGCACAAGCTCCAACAGATGAATAAATCGTGCCTCAACATCAACCACGGTAATTTGCCATTCATCGATTTGAACAACCGCACCTTGAAGATGGCTAACAAAGCCCAATGCTTGCATGACCAAACCGCCCATTGTATCAACATCTGTATCATCAAAATGACTGCCTAAAATCTCGTTACAATCACTGATGAGTGTGGAAGCTTGCACCAACCAAACGCCTGATTTATCAGGATGTGGAATGATGTTATTAATGTCGCTGTCCTCGTCAATATCATCATGTTCATCAACAATATCGCCGACAATCTCCTCAAGCAAATCCTCCATTGTCGCCACACCAGAGACCGAGCCAAATTCATCAACCACAATCGCCATATGTACTTGGGCTTTTTGAAGTGAGCGTAGCAGTGTATCTGAGCGTGCCGTCTCGCTAATATACAACGGCTTTCGTACAATATCAGCCAATTTAAGCGGCTGCTCTTTACCGTCAGCTTTGGCTTTTAGGTATGGTATTAAGTCCTTAATCAGCAAAATCCCAACCACAGCATCATCATCCAAACTGTCAAAAACAGGATAGCGAGAATGCTCTGTTTCAAGCACCACCGATAAAATATCAGACAAATCATCATCGCTGGCAATCGCATGCACCTGTGGGCGTGGTGTCATAATCTCACGCACTTGGGTTGCTGGCAGATCAAGCACCCCTTCAAGCATATCAACCGTATCAGGCTCTAAAAACTGGCGAGAGTCTTGAACCAGCTTTAATAAATCATCTCGAGTTTCAGGTGCGGTGGATAACCAACGCCTAAGACCACGCATCGACCAAGTGCTTGAATTGTCATCAGACATAGACAGTATAATTTAACCTCGTGTTCATTAAAATTATGATGAATTGATTGGTTTGCTACAATTTAGCGTATCACTCGGTTTTATTCAAGTGCTTTTGATAAAATCACACACATACACCCATTTTATCAAATTTGCCAATTTTTATTTTCTTTCAATCATGTCAACAATCATGTCAAGGTTTAACCCATTTAACCACTCGCCTTTCTATGTCTTCATCACTCATACCAAGCTCACTCACACATCGCCCAGCAGTTGAAACTTTCGCAAATCCTGCACCATGGTTTTGGCTATGTTTAATGAGCCTGTGCCATGCTGGCAGATTTTGCCCAAGATACAACCGCTTATAAGCACAATGGCGTGGCAACCACAGCATATCAGGCAGCATATCAGGTGTTAAGCGAATACAATCTGGCACAATCGTTTGACGCTTGGCATAGTTTTGGCAAAATCCTGTTGAGCAGTCCAATAGCTGGCAGGCAACATCGGTATATTCGGTCAATTTAACATTGTCATCATCAAGAAATTTCACCAAACAACACGCGCCACATCCGTCACATAATGCTTCCCATTCAGCATCTGTTAACGCATCTAAGGGATAATTTTCCCAAAATTTTGGTCGCAATTCATCATAAATCATGACAATACCATATTGTTAACAATCAGCTTTATTGTACCTTAAAATCTGAAAAAATAGGCATAAAAACCTTGACTTGCTAGAAACTGCTTGTTAATTTAAAAAGACCAATACCGTGGTACAATGGATAAAATTCCATACAACCGTAGGGTATTTCATTGATATCATCCAACCCAAAAGGATAATTTTATGACAATAACGAATCGTACACTCACCACCACCGCACCTGATGGCACACCACTACTTAGCCACATTGCCCTGCCAAATGATACCACCAAGACAGGCAAGGCACGGGCAATTTTGGTTGCTCCTGAATGGTGGGGTGTTGCCGATCACCCAAAAACAGTCGCCGAACGTTTGGCCGCTGAGGGATTTGTGGCAGTGGCAATGGATGTTTATGGTGAGGGTAAGATGACAACAGACGCTCATCAAGCCAATGAATGGATGTCTCAGATGCTTGAGTATTCTGATGAACTTATGAACCGCTGTCAAGCCATTTACCAAGATGTGGCCAATTTACCCGAAGTAGACAAAGAGCGTATCGGTATCGCAGGATTTTGTTTTGGTGGTAAAATTGCTCTGGATATGGCACGCCTTGGTACACCGCTCAAAGCTGTCGCAACATTTCATGGTAATCCTGCCGCCATCACACCTGCCACCAAACAAAAGTTTATCGCCAAAGTCTTGGTTGCACATGGTGCAGAGGATTCCATGGTCTCAATGCAAGCAATCGATGATCTAAAAAAAGAACTTGAAGCTGCTGATGTTCAATACCAAGTTGATATCTATGACGGTGCCAAACACGGCTTTAGCAATCCACATGCTGATGAACGAGCTCGTGATAATGGTATTGACTTGGGCTATCATTCCCAAGCTGCCAAAGAAAGCTGGGCTAAAATGATTGTATTTATGAATGATACCTTATAAATGATACTGAATTCACCCAATCACTAAAATAAAACCATCTGCTTAAGAGTAAGCAGATGGTTTTATGAAATGGCAAATGATGATTTAGCGTTTAAGTGGTGCATTCGCCAAAATCTCGGTCAAAAGTCGCCAATACACCGCCACCGACCCAATATGCACCATTTCATCAGGTGAGTGGGCATTTTTGATGGTAGGACCAATTGAGACAATGTCCATATCAGGATGGCTTTGCTTAATCAAGCCACACTCAAGCCCTGCATGGATAACCTTAATATCAGGCTCGTGACCCAAAATCTGGCTATAAAGCTGTGTTGTGATCGGCGTAATTACAGAATCGGTATCTGGATTCCAGCCCACATAGTCGCCAGCAAAAGTAATCTGTGCACCTGATAGATGGGCAATACTTGACAGCGTATCACAAACCGCCTCTTTACCTGAATCAACCAAAGAGCGGATAAGCAGCACGCATTTAAGTACATCATCATCCATCTTAAGCTGTCCAAAGGATAATGAAGTCTCCACAGTGTCTTTGGCGATATCGCTTTGACGCACCACACCGCTAGGCAGTGCATTGATCAGATGGATGGCTTGACAAGATGACGCCCAAGTTAGCACATTGTCTTTAGGCCCAAGCTTGGTGGTATCGATGATGGCTATCAAGTTTGGCTCAGCCTGCTTTAGCTCATCAAAGATTTGAGCAGTGGCGTCATTGATGGTATCTATCAGTGCGGATAAAGATGACTGTTGGCAACTGATAACGACTTGAGCTTCTCGTGGAATGGCATTTCTTAGCGTGCCACCTTTGATGTGACTGATGGCAAATTGTCCATCGAACTGACCCAAAAGCTTAACCAGCACTCTTGCCATCAACTTAATGGCATTGCCACGATTTTTATCAATATCCAGTCCTGAATGCCCACCACGCAGCCCTTTAATGGTTAGGCTTAGTGTCGCATCAAAGGGATTTTTTTGCCACATCAGTGGCAAGCTTAGATCTGCATCAATACCACCAGCACAGCCAATATACACCTCACCGATTTCTTCGGTATCAGTATTGACCATGATTTTTGAAGCCAGCTCATTGGCTTTTAGACCAACTACCCCAACCATGCCTGTCTCTTCAGTCATCGTCAGTAGCACCTCAAGCTCAGGATGCACCAGCGAATCATCTTCAAGCACCGCAAGGCAGCTTGCCATGCCAATGCCATTATCCGCCCCCAAAGTTGTGCCTGTCGCCATCAGCCATGCATTATCATCAGGACGAAGACGCAGACGAATCGGATCTGTGGCAAAGTCATGCAATACCCCTTCATTCGCTTGGGGTACCATATCTAAGTGTGCCTGTAGGGCGATTGGCTCATGATTTTCATAGCCTTTGGTCGCTGGCTTTTTAATAATCACATTACCAATGCCATCTCGGCGAGCAGCCAGCCCATGTGCTATCGCCCACTCGATGATATCCGTCGCCAAAGCTTCTTCATGAAAACTTGGATGCGGTGTCGCACTGATACGACTAAACCAATGCCATAATAACGCAGGTTCAAAATCTTTGACAACAGTTAGGTTGTCTTCATAAGCTGCCAAATTCAAAGCCATCTTATTTCCTTAATATGATAATTTTAAAGTATCAGTCAATCTCATTTAACATCATTCTCCAAATTACCAAAATAAAAATAGGCTAGGCATTAAGCACATCGCCTATTTTTGTTTTTGGATTAAACGAACACTTGATCGACTGCACGCTTAAATCGTTCAATCGTACCTTCAATATCGGTCAATTTATCAAGCCCAAACAAACCGATACGAAAACTCTTATAATCGCTTGGCTCACCAACCTGAAGCGGTGTGCCAGCAGCGATTTGGACACCTGCCTTGGCAAAGGCGGCACCTTTGTGAATCTCATCACTTAAAGCATGGCAAACAATCACGCCATACGCTTGAGCTGATGGATCGGCGACACTGTGGACGCCTTTTTTATGAAGTGTTGCCAAAATCTCTTGACCAAGCTTGATTTGGGCTTGTTTTAGGTTATCGTAGCCAATCTGCTTTGCCTCAAGCAAAGTATCCCGCAGCTGCTTTAGACCATCGGTTGGCATGGTGGCATGATACGCATGACCACCATTTTCATAAGCCATCATGATATTTAACCAAGCTTTTAAATCCAAAGAAAAGCTTGACGGCGTGCTTGATAATACAGCTTCTTTGGCGGCCTGTGACAGCATCACCAAGCCAGCACATGGTGTGCTTGACAACCCCTTTTGAGGTGCTGATAAAAGCACGTCGATACCAAGCGCTTTCATATCCAGCCAAATACATCCAGAAGCAATACAATCAATGACAAGTAGGCCACCGACCAAATGCACAGCCTCAGCAAGTGCACGAATATAATCATCTGACAGCATCATGCCAGAGGCAGTTTCAACATGAGGGGCGAACACAACGCCCGGCCGATGCTCTTTGATATAGGCGGTCACCTCATTAATATCAGCAGGTACAAACTGACCGTTCTTGCCTTCTTGAAGACATGCCTTAAACACATGGCTAGATTTGGCAACACCAATCGCTTCTAATATCTGCGTCCAGCGATAGCTAAACCAGCCATTTCTGATAATGACAGCATCTTGATCAGTCGCCAAAGCTCGTGCAACTGCTTCCATCCCTGCCGTGCCAGAACCTGGCATGATGGCAAGTGCATCGGCTTGAAACAGTGACTTTAACTCAAAAGATAAATCCTTCATCACCTGCTGGAACTGCACCGACATATGGTTAAGCGCACGATCAGTATAAACAACAGAAAATTCCAGTAATCCTTCAGGGTCAATATCTTTTCTAAGTGCTGGCATAATCATTTCCTTTTATGCGATTAGTAGCCACTAATGTATCAAGCAAAACTCGAAAAATCAAGCCACTTCCGCTGATTTAAGCTGGGTCTTTTATGCTTTTAATGACCCAAGCTGCCGCTTGATTTTAATACCAAAACTGATTTGGTCATCATAATAAAACCTTGGCTTTTATTAAGACCAAGGCTTTATTATTCATCCAAACTGCCCTATTTCAATCAAATCAAAATTTGACCAAAGAAGATATCAGTTGGCTTGAGTTTCGGTAGGCTCTACGGTTGCATTAGCATCCGCCATTTGGGTATCTTCTTGAGCTGTGACATCAGCACTTGCATCCGCTTGAGCTGTCTCGGTCGTCATTGTAGATACACCTTCATCACCAAAAACCATGTCTTCGGCTTTTGGAGCATTGGCCAAAGCGGCTGCTTGTGCTTCTTCAACACGGTCAATAGCATGTACTTTTTCATGACCGTGACCGCAAGCGGTTAACATCAAAGTGACAAATGCTAAGGCAGTTACTGCAAAAATTTTCATACCCTTACTCCAAAATTAAAGACTGTTTAAACTATCAAGTCAGCCACTAACTTTTAAAATGCTCAAATTAAGTTACAATACCCATTTTCCAAGCACAAATTCAATCACAAGTTTGGCAAGAAAACCAAAAAAACCCATGCCCAAAGCGACAAAAATCCAAAAAGTTCCCGCTCGGCCAGCATCTGATTTTTTTGAGATATCCCACATGATAAAAATTAAAAACCCGATGAAAATAGGCAATAAAACATACAGACCCAATGTGGTAATCGTCTCAGCCGATACCAAAAACAGCGTCGCCATTGCAGACATACCAAGCACCTTTATGATTATTTATCCGCACATTATAGCAATATTTATCCCAACTACCAACCATCAGGTAAGAATAAGCACGATATTTTTATAAAAATTTGCTAAAATAGCCGTCGCTTGGGCTAATTAACGCTCACCTTAATTTGGTATTTGATTACTACCCTAATTTTTGTATAAAAACCATACAGGATATTCTTATGGCTCAAAGACCCCAAAAACAGCCTTCTGCCGTCTATAAAGATGAAGTACATAATCAAAGAGTAGGTTTAAGTAGCTTGCTTTGGATTGTCGTGGGGCTATTGGTGGCAGCGATGCTGGCGGTTTTTTTGTATGTGTCGCCTTTATTTGATGGTTTTGGTCAAAGCGCAGATCCTAAACCTGACGCTTTGGTTAAACCCATTACCGCCAGCGAACCTGAAATTGAATTTGAATTTTATGAAGTTCTGCCCGAACAAAAATTTCAAAGCATTCCAGAAGGCGTGAGCATCCAAGACCGAGAAGATAATACCTTGCCCAAGCCATCAACCGATGTGATCATCAATCACAGCACAAAAGCGAGTACCGACCAGCCAGCTGACATTTCAATCGTCGCAGAAAATACCGCTGATGATGAGCCCAATCACCAAAGCCAATACATACTCCAAATCAAAAGCTATGAAAAGGCCAAAGATGCCGATCTAAAGCGTGCTGAAGTACTCATGGCAGGTGTGGATGCCATTGTGGTACGCCAAGATACAAAAAATGGCTATGTGTATCAAGTTATCTCAACGCCCATGACTCAAAAAGAAGCCTCTGCCACCAGTGTACGCCTGCGTAATAATGGTATTGACTCTTTGCTTATCGAACAGCGTCCTACTCCCAAATAACCCAAATAACCCAAATAACTATCATCATTTCATCATGCCAAAATAAAAAGCGTCCATATTGATTAAACACTTTTTATTGATAGCTTAGGTTCAATAAATTTGGCTATTGTTTTATGAATTTTTTAACACCGATCACACCCACCAAAATCATCAAACCTGCAATCAAACCTGTCATACCATTATATAAAGCTTCGGTCAGACCACCAAAAACACCCGATAACGCCGCCAAGTCTTGAGCTTGATGATGTAAGATACCAACACCATGCACCAAAATCCCACCACCGACCAAGAACATGGCAAGCGTGCCTGCAAAGGATAAAAATTTCATAAGCCTTGGGGCAAATGCCAAAATAGTACGACCCATCGCTTGGCGGTATGCCGAGGGCTGATTAACCAAATAAATACCCATATCATCGAGTTTGACAATTAAGGCAACCAAGCCATACACCCCAACTGTCATCATAATAGCAATGGCAGATAATGCTGCCGCTTTTGTTGTGAAAGTCGCTGCCGTCATTACACCCAATGAAATCACCACAATCTCAGCGGATAAAATAAAATCCGTCCGAATAGCACCACGAATTTTATCTTTTTCAAAGGCGGCCAAATCGATGCTTTCATCAGCATTAGCTTTGAGTCTTTTGGTATGTGCCATTTCATCATCCATCTCGTGTGGTAGTAGATTGGGGGTAAATTTATGAACTACCTTTTCAGCACCTTCATAGCACAAAAAAGCACCACCAAGCATCAATAAAGGCGTGATTAGCCAAGCTGCGATGGCACTGATAAGTAATGCAGCAGGCACCAAAATCAGTTTATTAATCAATGATCCTTTAGCAACCCCCCACACCACAGCCAACTCTCGATCAGCACGCACGCCAGTAACCTGCTGAGCATTTAGTGCCAAATCATCGCCTAAAACGCCTGCGGTTTTTTTGGCTGCCACCTTCGTCATTACCGAGACATCATCAAGTATCGCTGCGATGTCATCAAGCAGCATTAATAAACTACCACCTGCCATAGTTTCACCTTTTTATTAAATGCCTCACAAATCATGTCAAGCGATTAGCCAGTATTGTAATATTATACTTCAGTCAGACTTATTCATGATGGTTTTTTGGCAATTATCACCGCACGCTTAGGTCTAGGATATCCCTCGGCAGTTTTTGAAGGATCTTTGGTATCCAAAAAATCATCTAAAGAATGGTAAGTCATCCACTCAGTGGTTCGCTGTTCATCATTGGTTGTGATATTAATATCAACACAGCGAACCTGAGCAAAGCCTATTTTGTCTAGCCACAGCTGTAAGGCAGATACCGATGGTAAAAAATACACATTATTCATCATCGCATAGCGATTTTTGGGAACAAGTACCGTATTTTCATCACCATCCACCACCAAAGTCTCAAGTATCAGCTCACCGCCTTTTGTCAGCTGATTTTTTAATTGTAATAAACAATCAAACGGTGATGCACGGTGATATAATACACCCATACAAAAAACACTGTGAAATAATCCTGACTGATTATTATCTTGGGGCAGCTCCTCTAACCCCACAGGAATAAAATGAATGGGCGACTGCTCATAGCGGTTTTTTATGTTGCCAAGAAAGTGCCGGGTCGCCATAAACTGATGGTAAAATAAGCAAGACGGATCGATGACAATCACCGTACTGGCACCCGCCCCAACCATACGAAAACCATGATAGCCCGAACCTCCGCCAACATCCAACACTCGCTTACCAGTCAAGTCGCCAATGTATGGTAATATTCTGTCCCATTTTAAATCGCTACGCCATTCTGTATCAATATGGATCAGCCGATCGCCTTGCCCAAATTTAAATCCACCTTTTCGCCATGGCATGAGATTTTTTAACAAAGCTTCACTACAACGATAATCGCTGTGAGTAAAGTCAATCTGCGAAGTAATACAAGCGGCATTTAGATTAATTTCATTAGGCGTAACATCAGGCAGTTTATCAATGATTGATTCATAATATGGCGCATGTGCATATCGATCTTTATTTTTAATGTTCGCTAACCAATCTGGTAATAATTTGAGCCATTCATACGCCATCGGATGATGCTGAGCTAGGTCAAATAAGGTTTGATAAAGGTCTTTTTCGGCACGAGTGATTGTATTCATAAGGTCATCGGTCTTCATCATTGGGCAAAATTTGGTACTAAAAACTTGGTAACTGATGATTAATTTATCATCATTTAAAAGCCACAATGGACGCAAAATTTAAAAACATAAACCAAGTCAAGCTACGCTCAAAACCTGCCTGTGCCAAGCGTTCATGGTGCTTGTGCAGCGTGTCGGTGATGAGCACATTTTCAAGTGCGTTACGCTTACCGCTGATTTCCATATCACTGTAGCCATTGGCACGCTTAAAATCATAATACCGCTCAACTCGCCACGCATCGTCTTGTTCATCGGTTAGGTGAGTTTTTTCGGTCAAAATCAAAATACCGCCTTCTGCCAAAGCGTGATGGCATTTTTGGAGTAATAACAGTCGCTGATCTGGTGGTAAAAATTGTAAGGTTAGATTAATAATAATCAAATCACAGGGTAATAAATCCACTTGACAAACATCATCCAACCAAAAGCGAATATCATGATCAGGATAATACTCACCTACAACCGATTTGGCCCGCTCAATCATTGGTGCTGAGATATCGATGGCATGAATCTCAAGCTCATCAGGAGCAAATTTATCCGCCAAAGCAAAGCTCACCGCCCCAAGCGATGTTCCTAAGTCATAGACACGACTCACACGCGCTCCACGATCACTAACTTGACGCAACAAACAATGGCGGCGTGCCAAAATCGGCAGCATCGCAAGCACTTGCCCATAGCCTGGCACACTACGGCGAATCATATCAGGAAAACACGCCACCACTTCTTCATCAAAACTAAAGCGAGCCGACTTATCAAGCGGTGTGGTAAATAAAGTATCGTGAGTATCGTGGTTGGTATTTGGCATGACTTATGATAGACTTGAAAAGGTGTTATTATAGCATTGATTGAGGATAAAAATATGAAAACTATTTTATTAGGCGGTGGCTGCTTTTGGTGCACCGAGTCGGTATTTGATTCATTAAAAGGCATCAACTCTGTCGTCAGTGGTTACGCTGGCGGTGCAGGTGATACAGCAAACTATCAAGCTGTCTGCACAGGTGAGACGGGTCATGTTGAGGTCATTGAAGTAAACTATGATGACTCAATACTTGGTACTGATGCGATTTTGTCGGTATTTTTTGCCACGCATGATCCAACAACGCTCAACCGTCAAGGCAATGACATTGGCACGCAGTACGCATCAGTGATTTTTTATACCGATGATGAACAAGCCAAAGTCGCTAAGGCAATGATTGAGTCGTTACGCTCAGAAGGCGTCAATGTGGTCACAAAACTTGAGCCTGCACCAACATTTTACCCCGCTGAGGACTATCACCAAAATTACTATGCCAATAACCCCACGCAAGCCTATTGCAATTTTGCCATTCCGCCCAAGCTTGCCAAGTTGCGTGCAAATTTTGCACATTTATTAAAAGACAATCAAAATGCATAACATTTGGCGGTGTTTTTTGGGATGCAAGATATATCAAAAGATAAGGCAGTTGGCTTGGTTATAAGATGTACAGTATTCATCAAAACACTTTAAGGAATATTATGAAATTACACACATCCGCCCTAGTGCTGGCTATGTCTGGTATCATGCTATCACAAACGGCATTTTCCAATGATTCTGCCAATCTTAGCAACAGTGAATTTCAGCAGTGTCTTAGCACTTTAAAAAACAGTAGTACCTTTCGGAGTATCTCTGGGGTGACATTTGAAAAATATCGCCCATCGCAGCCTGATCCCAGCGTCATTCGCTCGCTCAATTATCAGCCTGAATTTAAAAAAGATGTTTGGGATTATTTGGCGTCTTTGGTAGACAGTGAGCGTGTCCAAGACGGTATCCGTGCCAAGCATGAGCAAGCTGATGTGCTACGCCGCATTGAGAGCCGCTATGGCGTCAAGCCTGAGCATGTACTGGGCGTCTGGGGCGTTGAGAGTAATTTTGGTCAGACGCTGGGTAAAAAAAATTTATTTGATAGCCTAGCGACTTTGTCTTGTTTTGATCGTCGCCAAAGTTATTTTCGTGGTGAGTATGCCAATGCACTAAAAATTGTCCAAAATGGTGATATTCACCCTGAGGATATGACGGGTTCTTGGGCGGGAGCATTTGGTCAGACACAGTTTATGCCGAGTACCTTTTTAGAGCTTGCGGTGGATTTTGATGGTGATGGGCGTAAAGATTTGGTCAACTCAAAAGCCGATGCATTGGCAAGCACTGCCAATTTCTTGGTGAAGCGAGGCTATCGCCTAGGCGAACCTTGGGGCTATGAAGTGCGTCTTAATGGCTATAATGGCTCAAGTGGTCGCCGCAATAAGCAATCAATCAATCACTGGCGTGCTCAAGGCATCACCTTGCCAAATGGACAACCTATCCCAAATAATATGGCATCAGCAGGTTTACTACTGCCTGCTGGTAGGCAGGGTCCTGCATTCTTAGTTGGTAAGAATTTTGATACTTTTTATTCTTATAATGCCTCAGAAAGCTATGCGTTAGCCATCGCTCAGCTGTCTGACCTTGTGCGTGATGAAAATACCAATACCAACTTTGCCACACCTTGGCCAACAGACGACCCTGGTATCGGTCGCCGTGAATCCAAAGAAATCCAGCAAGCACTCATCAATGCTGGCTATGACATCGGTGCGGTCGATGGCATCATCGGTGATAATACACGCCAAGCAATTATGGATTATCAGCGAAAAGTTGGTGTTATGCCCGATGGTCGAGCAGGTCAAAAGTTTCACCGATTAATTACTGGTCGCACTGCTTCCATCCAATCTGCCCAAACACCAGCCCAGTCCATAAATACGCCCACAACCCAGTATCACTCAGTACAGCCAACTGTCAGCACGCAAGCCAATGCAGCGAGGGCGGTAATTGTCAAGCCAGCAAATACTCCGCCTACCACAGGGACGACCTATCGGCGTGTCATCAATGCCGATGGCAGCTCATCTTGGATATTAGTTAAATAGCCGAAGTAAAAGCCCAAGAGTTATCTTGGGCTTTTTTTGCTGTTAAGCTTTTTATCTCAATATGGCATATAAAATTATGATATGTCAAATTAAAAATTATTCGTCTTTTTTATCATCATCCCATTTGGCATAGGTTTTTGAAGGATCAATCCCTTGATCTTTCAGATACTCCACCTGCTCTTCTAGCGTGCGTTTTTTCTCGGCATCATGCATGGTGTCACTTAATTGATCAAATTGTTCAATTTTTTCACGCAAGGCACTTTTTTTGGTATCGGTTGTCATCACAAGCTCCATTTTGGTGGTTAATTTAACCATTAAATTCTTAAAATAAATTCTTAAAATTATTACACCAAATTTTAATCAAATTTAATCAAAATTGCAAATCTATCAAGCGTATTTTACACAAAACCCACAGTTGGATAAAGCTTTGGGCAAAAGTTTGATTAAACATTGATGGGCAAAAAGTTGCCATCAACAAAGCTAATCGGCACCTGTGAGAGTCTGCGTGCTGTGGCGGGTACATTATCTGTTAAATCAGATGCATAGAATGTCAGCGGCTCATCAAGCACATCACCATCAGCACTTATCCCAAAACAGTCAAGCAAAGATTTGACCCTTTGGGCAATGGCAGCACCCGAATCAAGCAAGGTCATCGTAATGTGTTGTTCATCAATCCAATCTTGCAAAAATTGTCGAAAAAATGGGTAATGCGTGCAACCCAAAACAAGTATATCCACGCCCTGCTGATACCATGCTTGAGTTTGTTTGATCAAAAGATCAGCGACATGATGATTGATTGGCATCCCCGACTCGACCCACGGCACAAGCATTGGCTCAAAGTGCTTATGTACCGTTACACCTTTGGATGTTGCCACCTCATGAATGACTTGGGCAAGCAGTTGCCCTTGAAGTGTCGCTTGCGTCGCAAGTAAAGCAATTTGGCGTGTTTGACTCATCTCACAAGCAGGCTTGACTGCAGGCACCAAGCCCACAATGGGAATACGGCAGCGGATACGAAGCGTTGTCAATGAATACGCCGAAGCACTGTTACATGCGATGACAATCAGCTTACAGCCTTGACGACACAGCCAATCCACCGCCTGCAGAGTCAAAAACAAGATCTCATCGCCTGATTTGTTGCCATAAGGCAGATTTTGGGTATCTGCATAATAAACATATCGCTCTTTGGGCATAAGTTCTGACAAATGCCGATACACCGACAAACCACCAACCCCAGAATCAAAAATACCGATGGGTGCAGATTTTTGGGGATTTATTGAATCAAAATGTGGATGTATCATGTTGCAAGCCTTATAACTTTAGGCTCATCACAGACGCTTTTATTTTGATAAAGCACTCAGCAAGCCTAACCGTGCTGTTCAATTTGATAAATTTTACCACCGCTACTGAGTTTTAGCACGGTTTTATTCTGTCTACTTTCTTGGATTTGGCTAAGCCTGCCCATTTGGATCAAATGATACATGGCATTATTCATCAAGCGTGCAGTCAACCCAAAGCGTGTATCAATATATACCCGTTCTTCATCACCAAATCGCTTAAAATATAATGGATGATCTTCATCCAAGCGAATGACATCGCCATTTGTTGTACCAAATTCTATCCACTCACCATCAGCATCCGTGACTTGAGTGACTTGATTGATAAACAATGGTGCGTCAGCCACATGAATTTGATACTTGTCAGTTGGGGTTTTAAGATAATGAATGGCTTGATCATCATGCCACTCCACCCACAGCACACTGGCAAATAGATCCACAAGTGACTGACGAGTCATTTTCTGACCTTCATGCCACCATTCACCATTATCACGGATTTCGATATTTAAAGGTGTCGTTCGTCTTGGCTGCCAGCTTTGTAATGGTGGAATTTTACGGATCTTGCCGACCTGCTTGGTTTGGATAGCTGTCAGCTTTTGGATAAGTGAATTATTTAAGTCATTGTTTTTATTATTAATATTATCTTTATCCATCATCATTTTATTCCTATTATTTGACCAAAACCATGCCAAATTATCAAAAATTAGCCTGATTTTTGCTAAATTATCTTGTCAATTTGCCTTATCATGGCAGTTTTTAGAGGGAATTACAAGGGGATTTTATGGCGGTGTTTAGTCATAATCCAAGCCATTTTATCCAAATTTATCAAAAATTTTTAGCAGATTGGCGATTATTTATCGCAAATTGAACGATACAAACCCATCAAAAAAACTTGCCTAATTAGTGAAGCTTGTTACAATAGATATTATTAAAATATTTTGGCAAGAATCTTGCCGCCTGATTTGCCAGCTGCTTTTGCCGCTCGCCTGTTTTTGATATTTGACCTATTTTTAAGGATAATTCATGCAAATCGAACGCGACTCTATGGAATTTGATGTTATCATCGTGGGCGGTGGACCTGCTGGTCTATCCGCTGCAATCCGCTTACGCCAATTGGCAATCGCTGCTGGAATGGATGAGTTCACCGTCTGCGTCATCGAAAAAGGCTCAGAGTTTGGGGCACACACCCTATCAGGTGCCGTGATAGAAACGCGCGCACTTGATGAGCTGATTCCTGACTGGAAAGAGCGGGACGCACCGATCACAGTAGAAGCCAAAGAAGACCGTGTGTATATGTTGACCAGCGAAAAGGGCAGCACCGCCCTACCCAGCTCAATTGTACCAAGCAGTATGCATAATGATGGTAATTATATCGTATCGCTTGGCAATGTGGTTCGCTGGCTGGCTGAGCAAGCAGAAAGCTTAGAGGTGATGATGTTCCCAAGCTTTGCAGCCAGTGATGTTTTATATCATGAAGATGGCTCAGTGCGTGGTGTGGTGACGGGTGATATGGGTCTAAATGCACAAGGCGAACCAAAAAACAGCTTTGAGCCTGGCTACGAACTGCTTGCCAAATACACCATCTTTGCTGAAGGCTGTCGTGGACATCTTGGTAAGCGTCTGATCAGCCGTTTTCATTTGGATAAAGACAAAGACCCACAGCACTATGGCATCGGACTCAAAGAGCTTTGGGAGATTGATGCCGACAAGCACGAACAAGGCGTCATCATGCATGGTTCAGGCTGGCCACTGTCAGAAACTGGTACTACGGGTGGCTGGTGGCTGTATTTTGCCGAAGACAATCAAGTCAGCTTTGGTTTGGTGGTTGATTTGTCTTACCATAATCCATATGTCTCACCATTTGACGAACTTCAGCGTCTTAAGCTTCACCCAATCATTCGCCCTATTTTAGAAGGTGGTAAGCGTCTGTCATATGGTGCACGAGCCCTAACCAAAGGCGGTCTAAATAGCTTACCAAAATTAACCTTTGCTGGCGGTGTGCTGGTGGGTGATGATGCAGGTTTTCTAAACCCTGCCAAAATCAAAGGCACCCACACTTCAATGAAATCAGGCATGCTTGCCGCCGAAAGCATCTTTAATGCCATTCAAGCAGGACGCAGCTCTGATGAAGTGGTCGAATATCAAACTGCTTTTGAGAATTCTTGGCTATTTGAAGATGCTCATCAAGCTCGCAACTTCTCACCATCATTACATCGCATGGGTACTTGGATGGGCGGTGTGTTCACTTTTGTTGAGCAAAACTTATTTGGCGGTAAAATGCCATTGACCATTCATGACAACACCCCAGATTACTCAACACTTGATAAGGCTGACCATGCCTATAAGCCCAACTATCCAAAGCCTGATGGCAAACTGACTTTTGACAAATTATCAAGCGTGTTTATCTCAAATACCAATCACGCCGAAGATCAACCAAATCATCTGCGTCTGACAGATCCAGCAGTGCCTGTCTCACTCAATCTACCGCTTTATGCTGAACCAGCGCAACGCTATTGCCCAGCAGGCGTCTATGAAATTGTACACAAAGAAGGCAAGACGCCTAAATTTGTGATTAACAGCCAAAACTGTGTCCATTGTAAAACCTGCGATATCAAAGATCCATCGCAAAATATTACTTGGGTAACACCTGAGGGCGGTGGTGGCCCTAACTATCCGAATATGTGACAAATATTAAAAACGCTTCATCAAATCATGAAGCGTTTTTTAATTTGTTTTTTAATTTTAAAGTATCACAGTGAAAACAACAAGCATTATCTTAATACAATATTTAAATTGGCTTACGATAACTATGAATGAGTTCATGCGACACCAAATCTAGGGTATCTGCATCGTATGTTTTGGCAATTTGACGAATCAGCCTTGAAGGGCTGTGCATAAGTGCTTGACTGAGCGTATGAGAAAACTCGCTTAACACCGCTTTGGCATCATCACCTTGATCAATCTGTGACATCGCCCGTGCAAGTAAAACTTGAGTGCGTGCCTCAGCCATTTGCCGATAATCTCGGATATGCGTGCGGGCAACCTGTCCTTGCATCTGTGCTTCGATATCTGCTACCAGCTGACCGACCAAAAGCTCCGCTTCAACTGCTGCTTGCTTACGCTCAGCGATATTACCTGCGATGACATGCTGTAGATCATCCACCGAATATAGGTAGATATTATCAAGCTGTCCAACCAAAGGATCAATATCTCTTGGCACTGCCAAATCCACAAGCAACATCGGCTGATGACGGCGTATCTTAAGCGCATATTTAACCATGGCGGTATCTATGAGTGCCTGCATGCTCCCGCTGCAACTACTGACAATGTCTGCGTGTGGTAAAACTTCGCCCAATCTGTCCAAACCTGCAAGCTCAATCTCAAGAAAACGCCCCGCCTGCTGAGCCATCTCAGATAGCTCATCTGACAGTGCTTGGGCTCGCTCAGGGCTTCGGTTGCAAATGATGATTTTTTTAACACCCAAAGCGGCGACATTATGTGCAACCAATCGATTCATCTCGCCTGCTGCAACCAATAAGAAGGTCAACTCACTTGGGTCATCAAAAATCTGCGTAGCAAGACGAGCGGTTGCAAAACCTAATGTTACCGCTTGCTGCCCAACCTTGGTATCACGGCGTACCGTCCGTGCCGCAGCAAAAACCTGCTGCGTCAGCCACCCAAAATCACTGTCTACACCGCCATACTCTCGAGACAGTGCAACCGCTTGGCGAATCTGGCCTAAAATCTGTGGCTCACCAAGAATCATTGAGTCCAAACCTGCTGCAACTCTTAGCCAATGATTAAGTGCACGTGAGTCTTCATAAGTATACAAATAAGGAGCAATCTCATCAAATGAAATGCCCTTAAACTCTGCCAACCATTCACCAATCGCCTGAAGCTTAGCAGAAATTAGCCCGCCTGATTGCTCATCTTGAGACTCGTGCTGACTGCCCACATCATCAACGATACCAACATAAAGCTCGCTACGATTGCAAGTTGAGACGATGGTACAGCCATTTGCCAATGTTGATAGTTGCTCAATTGCCTGAGGCATATCCGAGCCAAACGAAAGCCGCTCCCGCAATGAAACGGGGGCAGTCTTATGATTGACTCCGATGACAGCTAATTTCATACAAACGACCAAAAAGCCAAAGATCTTGCCAGTTAAAAACTCACTATTATAACAGCTTTGATGCTATCATCGCCAATAAATTACAAGTTTATTTTATTGACTATTTTAAATTTTAGTCTTTGATACTTTTATATCAGGTATTCATGATACGCTTTGGTCAAAAGGATACAAAATTAAAGCCTAATCACGATTTTACACAATGTTATCCAATTTAGTTTTGAATATTTAGACGGTTTTGTTTGCACTTATCAAAAATACTTTTATAATAGAGCGTATTGTACCTTTAAATTAAGTTGACTTAATCATCTAACACTCAGGAGGTGTTTGGTAAGTTATGAATTGGCTTTGGCGTAAACGGCGGTATCACTCACACGATGTCTCAAAATTGGCACATCAAGGTACACCTGCACCCAAAAATTCTGACAAAACCTTGAAAATATCCAAGTCCATCCTGACCGCTTCAATACTCGCAGGCTTGATGGTAGCCACCACTCTACCGACGCACGCCAATATCTTTGATCCTTTGTTACGCATTTTATTGCCATTTTATAAAAAATCACCAAAAGCTGAGGGAGAAGCTAAAGAACCTTTAGTAGAACCCAAAGAGCCTTTAAAAGATGATATTATTCAGACACCCACTCATACGCATACAAATAAAGAAGCGTCCTCGGTGGTCATACCCCAAGCTGAGACAACAAAGCGATATGCCAACATTCCTGAGATTTTGCTCGAAGATACACTGATCGCCGAAAATGTTGAGCCTATACTCAACATACCTGATTTATATGCACTGATGGATGCTGAATTTGCTGCTGATCGAGGTGATATCAGACGAGCGTTGAATATTTATAAAGCAGAATCTTTTAAAAAAAACGCCACCAATGTGTTTGAGCGTGCCTTATCTTTATCCATTGAGTATGAAACGCCTGCTCAATCATTGGCGTTTGCCACCGCTTGGCAGGATCGCAATCCTGACCATATTCCTGCTTGGTTTTATGTAACCCACTTAGCACTAAAAGCGGGTGAATATAACCAAGCGGCCGCAATGATATCAACCATCTTACACTACGATCCACGCTCAGATTTAGGGCAAATCTTGACTGGTATCATACCACCCAAACGAGAAGATAAACGAGCGTTATTATACGCTTTACAGGGTCTTGGTGAAAACAATGCGTCCATCTCTGTACTTAGAGCGGGGATCTTGATGGGATTGGCGGATTATCAAGCGGCACGCCTGCATGTCAATCAAGCCTTAAGCATTGAGCCAAATAATTTGGCATTTATTACCCTAAAATTAGATATCTTGCGTGCTGCCAATCAGTTAGATGAACTTTGGAACTATCTACATCAAGCACGCAAACAACTGCCCAAAGAAAAAGAGCTTTATTTGTACGAAGCTCGGCATCTGATTGAAGTGGGTGACCTTAGTCAAGCTTGGCAACTTTTGACACAAGCTGTCAAAAATACTCAAGATAAGGACATTATACTCTTGGCAGGACTGGTAGGACTTGACAGCGGTCGTTATGCCGATGCCATTGAGATACTTAAACCTTTAACTAAGAATACAGAGATAGCAAGTCAAGCGCATTATTATATCGGTATTGGCTATGAACGCCTAGGCAATCCCCAACAAGCACGAGAAAACTTTGAAAAAGTACATCATTATGAACATGTGCTTGATGCCACCAATAAAGTCGTTGGTTTTTATTTGGCGGATAATAACACGACCGATGCCATCAAAACACTGATTCGCCTGCGTGATGAATTTGAAAATTACGCCACCGACAGCTATATCCTCCAAGCTGAGATTTATTTGCGTCAAAACAATCAACAAAAAGCCAAAGATCTGCTGACGGTCGCAAACCGTGAATATCCTGATGATGACCGCTTGCTGTATGCCAGTTTTCAATTGCTCGAAAATGAACTTGAGCCACAAGATAAACGCCAAGCCATCGATCGACTGCTTGAGATTGATGAATACAATCCTCGCTATCGCTTGGCAGATGCCAAACTTCGCCTCAGTCAAAACGCCAATGATGATGATGCACTCAATACCGCCTCAGAGATTAGCAATATCAGCTTTGATGATCCAGAGTATGACAGCCAGCTTCAGTTGGATGCCCTGCTTGTTCTTGGTAATCACGCACTGGCTGAACAAAATTATGAAGCAGTCATTGATTATCTGCAAGCACCTTATGAAGTGATGCCCAATCTTAATGTTGGTATTACACTGCTTCGAGCTTATCAAGGGCTTGGTAATAATGAAGCAGTAGCAAATCTTTTGGCTGACTTACAGTCTCGTTTTGCCAACTCTAGTGCCATTGCTGACGATAGCCAAATTTATTAAAAACTCTTAAGCATCTAGGAGACAGATTGTGAAAAAAATTGCATTTGCTGCTTTGAGTGTATCCGTACTTTTATTAAGTGCTTGTACCAACATACAACCAAGCACCCAAACGCCCACCATCCTGCCTACTGCGGATACCCCTCTTAAATTTGCGGTCACAGGTAAAATCGGCGTGGTTACCACCACCCCCGAAGGTAGGCAAGCAGGTAGGGCCTTTTATACTTGGACACAAGAAGATGATCGCTTCGCTATTGAATTGACAGGTATGCTTGGTATTGGTGCAACCCAAATCCGTTATAACGGGACAACTGCCGCCTTGGACAGTGAACGCACAGGCACGATAACTGCCGATACGCCTGAAGCACTTTTATTGACTGCAACAGGCTGGCAAGCACCAATCTCTCAGCTACCACACTGGATCTTAGGACGCGGTGCTCCTGATGACAGCACAGCCGGCTATGATCACTTAGGTCGGCTGGTATCTGCTGCTAATGGTGCATGGCATGCCCAATTTGATTACGACAAAACCTCTTTGCCGTCACGCCTTCGCATCACACATACCAACCAGCACAGTATAACCATGACAGTAACACATCAATAAGAACATGGCTTTAAAGATTTTTTCTCCAGCAAAAATTAATTTATTTTTGCATATCATTGGCAAGCGTTCCGATGGCTACCACGATCTACAAAGCGTCTTTCGTACGCTGGATTTTGGTGATTGGTTAAGCTTTGATCTGACGGATACAAAAAAACCTTTAATCACGCTGACAGGTGCTGAGGGCTTAACCAAAGAGCTTGACCAAAATCTCATTGTCAAAGCTGTAACCTTACTTGCCAAACACTTTCCAAATCACGCCAAGCCGTTGATAATTGATTTGCAAAAACATATCCCAACAGGTGCAGGCTTAGGCGGCGGCTCCAGCAACTGTGCGACGACACTCATCGCACTCAATCAGCTGTGGGCGCTTGATTTATCGCTTCAAGCTTTGATTGATTTTGGTCAGCAGCTTGGTGCAGATGTACCATTTTTTATTTTTAGTCACTTTCACCAACAAGATGCGATTGTCTGTGGCATCGGTGAGATTTTAACACCACTTAAGCTGCCCTCAGCGCGTTATTTACTCTTATTTCCTCAGGCACATCTGTCCACAGCTCAGTTTTTTGCACACCCTGACTTACAAAAAAACTGCTTGCCCATACCAAATATTGGCAGTCGCTATGATGACTATGGCAATACTATGACCGATGCGTTTTTCAATGTCTTTGAGCCGATTGCCGTCATGCACTCGCCCGCCGTTGCCTTGGCACTTCAATATCTAAAATCACGACAAGTATTCACTGGTACGACCGCACGCTTAACAGGTACTGGCAGTACGGTATTTTTACCCATTCCTGACAACATAGATGACGCAATGCTCAAACACTGGCAAGCTGCTGCACCATGCCCCACAATCATGACACAAAATTTATATTAAAAATTATATAATTTTCAATGAGTTGCATAAATTTTAAGACAAATTATGCAAAAATGGTTGCATTCATTTTAAAATTTGGTATAATTTTTGCCCTATACAGGGGTATCGCCAAGTTGGTAAGGCATCAGGTTTTGATCCTGACATTCGTTGGTTCGAGTCCAGCTACCTCTGCCATTTTTGTCCGATGCATTGTATCAGACTCTCGGTCATAGTACCGAACCAAAGAATCCGATCAAGGTTCTTTTGCTGAGAATATAATCAGTACCTACAGGGGTATCGCCAAGTTGGTAAGGCATCA